>NC_006300.1:1651785-1982142 GCF_000007745.1 [Mannheimia] succiniciproducens MBEL55E
ATGGATATGGAAAAGAAAAAAGCTATACTTCTGTAAAGTATAGCTTTTGTTAGTTATCTGATAATTAAATCAACACTTGAGACGGAATAGCATAACCTTGCGGTACTTTTTCTTTATCTTCAAATGTAACGAATTCCCATGCTTCTTGATTCGCCAATAATGCGCGTAATAGTTTATTGTTTAAACCGTGCCCGGATTTATACGCTTTGAAGTCACCTAAAATATTATAACCCGCCATAAATAAATCACCGATAGCATCTAACATTTTGTGGCGAACAAGCTCATCCTTAAAGCGTAAACCATCTTCATTTAATACGCGATAATTGTCCAGCACAATGGCATTATCCAAGCTGCCACCCAGCGCTAAGCCTTGAGACTGTAAATACTCAATATCTTTCATAAAGGCGAAAGTTCTTGCCCGGCTGATTTGTTGAACAAATTTTTGTGCCGAAAACTCTAAAGTGTAATTACTTAAATTTTTACTAATCGCCGGATGATTAAAATCAATGGTAAAATTCAAACGGAAACCGTTGTATGGCGAAATTTCAGCCCATTTATCACCGTCTTCCACGCGAATTTTTTGTTTTACACGAATAAATTTCTTCGCGGCATCCTGCTCTTCGATGCCCGCATCTAATAAAAGATAAACAAACGGACTTGCGCTACCGTCCATAATCGGCACTTCAGGCGCGTCAACTTCAATAATTACGTTGTCTAAACCTAAACCTGCCAATGCGGAATTTAAGTGTTCGACAGTTGAAATACGCACGCCTTGATCGTTGACTAGAGCGGTACAAAGCATAGTATCGCGCACAGCCGTTGCATCTGCCGGGAAATAAACCGGCGGAGTCAAGTCTGTTCGACAATAAACAATTCCTGTATTAATAGGCGCCGGGCGTAATTTCAGCGTAACTTTATTACCGCTATGTAATCCCACGCCTGTTACTTTAATACTTTGCTTTAATGTTCTTTGTTTAATCATATCAATTATTTCTCAATTTATTGCATCAGCAAAAAGTCGAATTTACAACTCTGTTATTTGTCGCCGCGTAAAAACGCAGGTTTAAATAAATCATTATTATTACCGAAACTTGTCGGTCTGGCCGGCTGCTCCGGTTGCGTTGTCGGTTGTTGAGGCGCTTGACCCGGTTGGTTTGGATTAGGAGCCGCTCCGGTTACAGGTCGTTGAGCGACCGGTGCTAACGTTGCTGCCGGTTCGTCAATATCGCCAATCCCGGTTGCAACAATAGTTACGCGAATTTCATCCGACATTTCAGGAATTAAAGTTGTACCCACCACAACGGTCGCTTCATCGGAAGCAAATGCGCGAATTGTATCGCCTACCGCGTAAAACTCGTCTAAACCTAAATCCATACCGGCGGTAATATTAACAAGTACACCTCTGGCACCGGATAAATCCACATCTTCTAATAAAGGGCTTGCCACCGCATCTTGTGCCGCTTTTTCCGCACGTCCGTCACTTGCCGCACCTTGTGCGATCCCGGCGCCCATCATTGCGCGCCCCATTTCCGACATTACCGTACGTACATCCGCAAAGTCTACGTTAATTAAACCGGGAGAGGTAATCATATCCGAAATACCGGTTACCGCATTGCGTAAAATATCATTTACCGCAGAGAACGCTTGCACTAAAGTAGTTGTTTTGCCTAATACTTTCAATAATTTTTCATTAGGAATAATAATTAACGAATCTACGTGCTTAGACAATTCTTTAATACCAAGTTCCGCAAATGCCATACGTTTTTTACCTTCAAAAGAGAAAGGTTTGGTTACCACGGCAACAGTGAGAATACCTAATTCTTTTGCAACCTGAGCAACAATCGGCGCGGCACCCGTACCCGTACCGCCACCCATTCCGGCTGCAATAAATACCATATCGGCACCTTCCAGCATAGCACGAATCGCTTCTTGGTCATCCTCGGCGGCTTTACGTCCTACATTAGGATTTGCGCCCGCACCAAGACCTTTCGTCGTTGCGGCACCGATTTGAACCGTTTGCTGTACAATACTTTTACGTAAAGCTTGAGCATCAGTATTCACCGCATAGAAAATAATCTCGCCATGTTCATCACTTGTCATTGAGTTTTCACCGACGAGGGTTCCGCCATTATGAATCATATTATTAACCATATGATTCACAGCATTGCCGCCACCGCCGCCGACACCAACAACTTTAATCAGTGTACGACCGATTTCATCGTCAAATCCATATTCAACAGGTTCAAACATTTGTATTCTCCGTCTATGCTAGATACTCTAACACGTAAATTAATTCTAAATTCTTTCTATTGTAGATGAAAAATGCAAATTATCAAAATTCTGACTTCACTTTATTTGCAATTTTTTTGCATTTTTCAAAAATTGAGCCTAAAAAACTACTTTCCGAAGCGCTTCCACCAAACATTTGCGTGCTTTCTTCTTCATTATGATGGCTATATTGTAATAATCCTAACACTGTAGCATATTGCGGTTTATTTACATAATCTGTCAAGCCCGTAATATTCAACGGATAACCCACACGGACATGAGATTCAAAAATATCCGTTGCACATTTAGCAATATCCGTCATTTGAGAACTGCCACCGGTTAACACAAAACCTGCGATTAACTCTTGTTTAATCCCCCGCATAGCCAATTCGTTACGTAATTGTGTCAGTTCGTTTTCAACTACCTGTAGCAAGTCATGGTAGCAACGAGACGTTACTTCAACCACTTGAGCTTTGGTAAAAGTTCTTGGTGCGCCACCGCCTAATCCCGCCACCTCAATTTTTTTCTTAGCAAACTGCTCGAGGAGCTCTGCCGACGGCATAAATGCACTACCGTAATTAATTTTAATACTTTCCGCTTCATTACGGGAAGTTGTCAGGCTTTGAGCAACAAAATCCGTAATAGTATTACCGCCGTAAGGTACAACTTTACTATAACGTAATGCGCCGTTGGTATAGACCATAATATCCATGGAACCGCCGCCAAAATCAATGAGGCAAACACCTAAATCTTTTTCATCTTCGGTTAATACGGAATATGTGGACGCTAAACCGGAAAAAACAACCTGATCCACTTTTAATCCGCAGGTTTCTACCGCTTTTTGTAAATTATTTACCCAAGCCTGGTGTCCGGCAATCAAGTGTGCCTGCGCTTTTAATCGCACACCTTGCAATCCTAAAGGATTTTTAATATTTTGTTGTTTGTCTACCGCATATTCTTGCGGAATAACATGAAGCAGCGAAAGACCTTCCGGCAATTTCACCGAACTTGCCGTATGCATAGCCTGGTCGATTTCATCCTGTGTTACTTCACCATCGGCAATAGGCACAAAACCGCTTTCGTTCAAACTTTGAATATGCTCACCGGTAATGGCAAGAGTTACTGACATAATCTGGCAATCCGCAACCGATTCCGCAGCTTCAATAGCGCGCTGAATGGAATTCACTACCGCAGCTAAATCCGTTATACTTCCTTTATCAATTCCTTTGGACGGACAACTGCCGACGCCCAAAACATTAACCACGCCGTCAGGTAACACTTCACCTACAACAGCGACGACTTTAGAAGTACCGACTTCTAATCCAACAATAGTTTTTGATTCCACAATTTTTGCCATTTTTGTAACTTCACTGTATTAATTATTATTCATTCTGCTACTATTGCATTAATTTATATCAGCAAAACTGACCGCAGCACCTACTTTATATCTTAAATCAATATATGCAATTTTTTTATTTTCCGGGATTTCCACTTGCGGATAAATTGTCATAAACCTGTCTATCTTAGACTTCCATTCTCCGCGACCTAATTTCAGGGTTATATCATTTTCTACTACGATCTCCCAAGAACCCCGCTCATCAATAGACACCGCTTTAAGTGTAATCCCTTTAGATTTAAGTTCGTTGAAAATTTGTTTCCACGCATCCAATACGGCTAAACTTTGATAATCGGGTCCGTATAACCGGGGTAAATTATCATTTTTTAATCTATCTTTGGGCAGTTTAAAAACCACACCATCAAGAGAAACAAAATCTTCGGAATTCCAAAAAGCAACCGGTGCATATTCCGCTACCCAAATGCTTAATCTATCGGGCCAAATTTTACGCACAACCGCACCTTTAATCCAAGGCATTGATTCAATTTGTTCTCTAATGACATCAACATCCTGCCCGAAAAAGCCTTTTAGCTCTCCCATTTTCAGAATCATATCACGAACATCCGCATTTGTTGTATATTGCGGCGTGCCGACTAACGCAAAAGAACTAATAGGTTTGCTATCAAGTTTGTCCAGCAATGTTTGCCAGTTAATATAAGCAAAATAAAGCAACCCGACACAACATAGCACAAGCAAAGGTTTAACTTGTAAGAAAACTCTTGTTTTCGGTTCTGCAAGCTTTATTTTTTTTTGTGTCGTTTTGCGTTTTACCACAGACATTAAGCGCTAAGCTCCAAAATTTTTACCACAAGTTGTTCAAATGAATAACCTACTGTTGCGGCAGATTTCGGAAATAAGCTATGACTTGTCATACCCGGTGTTGTATTTACTTCAACAAGACGGAAATTACCGTTTGCATCGGTCATCACATCAATACGGCTCCAGCCGCGGCAACCCACTACATCATAAGCGCGTTTTACTAATTTTTGTAATTCCTGTAAGCTTTCCTCGCTCATCGGAGCCGGACAAATATACCGGGTATTATCCGAAATATATTTTGCATCATAGTCATAAAATTCGCCTTCAGGAATAATCTGTACCGCAGGTAATACTTGATCATCCAATACGGGCACCGTCATTTCAATGCCACTCAACCATTCTTCAATAAGTACAGTGTCATCATGGGTTAAGGCTAAATCTACCGCGTTTTTTAATTCTTCGACGGCATTAACTTTTGTCAAACCGACACTTGACCCTTCCCTGGAAGGTTTTACCATTAACGGTAACCCGAGACGTTCGACAACTTCAAGGGGATTAAGTTCGTCCACAGTATCGCGAGTAACGATTTCCATGTCCGCAATAGGTAAGCCGAATCCTTTCCAAAGCATTTTAGTACGCATTTTATCCATAGTTAATGCGGAAGTCATTACGCCGCAGCCGGTATAAGGCAGCCCGATTTGCTCTAAGACGCCTTGAATAACGCCGTCTTCCCCGCCTCGTCCGTGAAGAATATTAAACGCCCGCTCAAATCCCTGCTCTTTAAGTTGAGCCACAGGATATTCTTTCGGATCGATCGGGTGGGCATCATAACCTTGGTTGCGCAACGCCGTAAGTACGGCATCTCCCGAAGTAAGAGAAACTTCACGTTCGGCAGAGGTTCCGCCTAATAAAACTGCGATTTTTTGTTCTTTTAATGGTTTCATTTTATTTTCATCTATACATTGAGCCTTGGCTCTATTATCTACCCTTTCCGACCGTAAAAGTGCGGTCAAAAAAACCGAAATTTTAAATTATGCTTTTGTCCAAAGCTCGACCAGCTGACGGGACAATTTGCTGACGTTACCCGCACCTTGTGCAAGTACCAAATCGCCGTCTTGCAAAACTCTGTCCATTATTTCAGGCAATTCGGCGGTATCCGTAACCAAAATAGGATCTACCTGACCTAAATTACGAATCGAACGGCATAAAGAACGACTGTCCGCACCGGCAATCGGTGATTCGCCGGCAGGATAAACGTCTAACATAATCAGTAGATCAACTTGCGACAGAACCCTTACGAAATCGTCGAATAAATCACGGGTACGGCTATAGCGATGAGGTTGGAAAATCATAACGATACGCTTATTTTCCCAGCCTTTACGTGCTGCCTGAATAGTTACGTTTACTTCAGTCGGGTGATGCCCGTAATCGTCAACCAGCATCACTTTGCCGTTAGGTCGGATAAATGACCCCAATTGATCAAAACGGCGTCCTGCTCCCTGGAAGTCCGCTAATGCGGCAAGAATCGCTTCATTTTCAATACCTTCTTCTTTGGCAACGGCTAACGCAGCGGTAGCGTTCAAGGCATTATGTTTGCCGGGTACGTTAAGTAACACATCAATCCGTTCGCCGGCTGGTGTAATCACGCTGTAATGCCCCTGAAAGCCGGTTTGTTCATAATTTTCAATGCGATAATCGGCTTCTTCACTAAAACCATAGGTAATAACCGGGCGACCGACTTGAGGAATCAGCTCCAACAATACCGGATCATCGGCACACATCACTGATAAACCGTAGAAAGGCAAATTATGTAAAAAATTCACATAAGTGCGTTTCATCTCATCAAAATCGCCGTGATAAGTATCCATATGATCCGGTTCGATATTGGTTACTACGGAAACCATTGGCTGTAAATGCAGGAATGAAGCGTCGCTTTCATCCGCTTCGGCAATCAAATAACGACTGCAGCCTAAATGAGCATTTGTCCCCGCCGATTTAACCAAACCACCGTTGACAAATGTCGGATCAAGCCCGGCTTGTGCATAAATCATTGAAATCATTGCAGTTGTTGTCGTTTTTCCGTGAGTGCCGGCAACCGCAATACCATGACGAAAACGCATAATCTCAGCTAACATTTGCGCCCGTTGAATAACCGGGATACGTTTTTCATGAGCCGCCACTACTTCGACGTTATCCGCTTTAATAGCACTGGAAACCACCACAACGCTTGCATTATCCACATTTGACGCCGCGTGAGAAAAATGAATTTTCGCTCCTAAAGAAATTAAGCGATTTGTAACCGCACTTTCGGCAATATCAGAACCGGTTACCGCATATCCTTCATTTAATAAAACTTCGGCAATACCGCCCATACCGGCACCGCCAATTCCAACAAAATGAATTTGATGTACGCGACGCATACCCGGAATCATATTCCGGACACGTTGTTGAAATTCTTTTTTAGCATTAATCATTATTTATATCTCTATTTTTTAATTTGCATTTTCAATGATTACTTCAGCCACCCGTTGCGCGGCAAAAGGCGCCGACATTTGTTTCGCTTTAATTGCCATCGCTAATAATTGTTCACGATCTAAATTAGTTAACAAATCCACTAATACGTCGGCGTTTAATTCTGCTTGTTGCACGATTTTTGCCGCACCCACATCCGCTAAATATTTCGCATTTAAATATTGTTGCTGATCCTTATGCCGGAACGGAACAAAAATCGCCGGCGTACCCACGGCGGCAAGTTCGCACACCGTTAATGCACCCGAACGACAAATGACAATATCCGCCCAAGCATAGGCTTCCGCCATATTATCAATAAATTCGGTGATTTTTACATCCGCACTTAACGCACCTTTTTCTTCATAAAGTGCGGTGATTTTTTCTACGGAACCGGCACCGACCTGATGACGGATTTCTAACTTATCAGTCAATCGAGCAGCCATTTCCGGCACGGTTAAATTTAATACTCGGGCACCTTGACTGCCTCCCACCACCAATACGCGAAGTTTCCCTGTACGCTCGGCAAAACGCTGTTCGGGATCCGGCATGGAAAATAAATCCTGCCGAACCGGATTACCCACCACTTCGGCATTCGGAAACGCCGTCGGAAAAGCCTGCAAAACACGTTTCGCAATTTTTGACAGCCAAACATTGGTTAACCCCGCCACCGCATTTTGCTCGTGCAAAATAACGGGTACGCCGCAAAGTTTTGCCGCTACGCCGCCCGGACCGGAAACATATCCGCCCATACCGAGTACCGCATCGGGTTTTTGCCGTAAAATAATCTTGCGTGCCTGCATTATAGCACGACAAATAGCAAAAGGTGCGCCCAATAACGCCTTGATACCTTTACCGCGCAACCCCGAAATTTGGATAAACTCAATAGGAATACCGTGTTTTGGCACTAACTGGGCTTCCATTCTATCCTTAGTCCCCAGCCAGCAAATATCCCAACCCTGTTTTTGTAAATATTGAGCAACTGCAATTGCCGGAAAAACATGACCGCCCGTACCGCCGGCCATCACTAACAATTTTTTTCGTTGTGCCACGTAATATCCTTAATCATCTTTTAATCGAGCATGCCCGCCGCGCATAAGGCGGTTTTCATGATCAATCCGTAATAGAATTGCGATACTTATCGCCATAATAACCAAACTTGAGCCACCGTAACTCACCAGCGGAAAGGTTAACCCTTTTGTAGGCAATAAGCCTAAAGACATCCCCAGGTTAACGAAGCCCTGGAAGAAAATCCAAAAACTGATACCAAAAGCAAAGAAACCTTTAAAACGCTGCTCAAGCTGTAATGATTCGCGCCCGATTTTCATAGCGCGGAAAACTAATAAGGCCAATAAAATAATCATAACGGTTATGCCGGCAAAACCGAATTCTTCGCCCACTACCGCCATAACAAAGTCCGTATGGGCTTCAGGCAAATATTCCAATTTCTGAATTGAATTGCCCAAACCCTCGCCGGTAAATTCACCGCGACCAAATGCCATTAAAGAATTCGATAACTGAAAGCCTGTGCCGTAAGGGTCTTTGAACGGGTCCATAAACCCCGTAATACGTTTCATCCGATATGCCGAGGATAGTACCAACACCACGAAAAGAAATCCGCCTGTTGCCGCCAATACCAAGAATTGCATGATATGTGCGCCGACTACAAACAACAGACCAAAGGTAATCACAAAGAGTACAACCGTACTCCCTAGGTCGGGTTGAAGAATTAGAAACGTGCCGAGGAACCCCATCACAATTAAAGGTTTTGCCGCACTTAGTTTTCTACTGCGGACTTCATCGTAACGACGGGTAAAATAACCGGATAAGAAACAGATTAGTGCTAATTTGGCAAACTCCGCGGGCTGAAAATTGAATAAAACCATCGGAATCCAGCGTCTTGCTCCGTTTACCGATTTACCAATGCCCGGGATAAGTACCAAAATAAGTAAAATTAATGCGAGAATAAACACACGTTTGTGCCATGATTCCCAGTTTGCCATCGGTACTTTAATAAAATAATAACAAATACCCATGGAAAGAATAACATACATGGCATCACGCTTAGCAAAATAAAAAGGGTCATCAAACAAACGAGTGCCCACGGGAATTGAAGCGGACGTGACCATGACAAATCCGATAAACAATAAAATGATAAATAACCACAACAAAGATCGGTCATATAATAAATTAGTCGGTGTTAATGTAGTCCAGCGCTGATAACCGGCTTTAATTTTACTAAAAATATACATTCAAAAACCTAGATAACTTCTACTTTATTGAGCAACGCTCAGCTTTGCTAAACGGGTGAATTCCTCACCGCGTTTTTCAAAAGAGGCAAACTGATCCAAACTTGCGCAAGCCGGCGATAACAGTACCATATCACCTGGTTTTAAGGTCGGACGCAATGTTTCAATGGCTTGTTCCATCGTGTTAAATAATTGACTTTGCGATGATAATTTTGCCAAATGCGCACCGTCCTGACCGAAGCAATAACAAAAAATCTCAGGCTTGTTAATTAATTTTTCCAATTCCGAAAAATCGGCGCCTTTGCCGTCACCGCCCAATAATAAATGTAATTTGCCTTCGATATGCAAGCCGGTAAGCGCCGCTACCGTGCTTCCCACATTTGTCGCTTTGGAATCATTAACCCAACGTACGCCGTTTGCCATATGAGCAAGCTGAAAACGATGTGCTAAGCCCGGAAAGGTACGAAGTGCGGTCAAAATTCCCGAATTTTTAATCCCCGCCGCTTGCGCCAAGGCAATGGCTGCCAGCGCATTCATGTGGTTATGACGACCGGTTAATTTTATTTCATCACAAGCTAAAATCAGCTTGTCTTTTGCCATCAGATATTTTTTACCGTTTTCCGTTTTCAGCCAATAATCCGCATTATTTTCGGCAAAACTGACTTGCTGCTGCGCACTTTGTTTATCGTCTTCTTTCGTTAACGGATCTTCGCCGTTAATAACAGCAGTTTGGCAATGATGATAAATATTGAGCTTAGCTTGGCGATATTCTTCTAAATCGGCATAACGGTTCATGTGATCTTCAGTTACATTTAATACGGTCGCCGCCGTTGCCTTTAAGCTATAAGTCGTTTCTAATTGGAAACTGGAAAGCTCCAGCACGTAAAGATCATGATTTTCATTAAGCAGAGATAATGCCGGAATACCGATATTGCCGCCCATGCCGACACTTAACCCTGCGGCTTTGCCCATTTCAGTTACTAACGCGGTAACCGTACTTTTTCCGTTCGAGCCGGTAATGGCAATAACGGGTTTAGCGGCTTCGCGACAAAACAATTCGATATCGCCGACCACTTCTACGCCGGCAGAAAGTGCGGTCTGAATTTCGGCAGTTTTTACCGAAAGCCCCGGGCTGATTACAATCATATCGCTTTCAAGCAACCATTGCTGATTGAGGCTCCCTGTATGCAAAGGAATGGATTTATCCAATTGTTCCGCACCGGCCGGGATTTTACGCGTATCAATTACGCGAACATTCGCTTTTTTCGCCGTTAAAAAATCAACACAAGATAATCCTGTTTTACCTAAACCGATAACAGTGATGTTTTTGCCTTGATAATCTGTCATTTTATACCTGCCTTCTCAGCTCCGACGGATTAACGCAATTTCAGCGTTACCAATCCAAACAATACGAGCATTAATGAAATAATCCAAAAACGGATAATTACCCGCGGCTCCGGCCAGCCTTTTAATTCATAATGATGATGAATCGGCGCCATGCGGAAAATCCGTTTTTTGCGTAATTTATAAGAACCGACCTGTAAAATAACAGAGACGGTTTCCATTACAAATACGCCGCCCATGATGACCAATAAAAATTCCTGACGGACTAATACGGCAATCGTACCCAATGCACCGCCTAAAGCAAGGGAACCCACATCGCCCATAAATACCTGCGCGGGATAAGTGTTAAACCATAAAAAACCCAAACCTGCACCGACAATGGCGGTACAGAAAATCACCAACTCGGAGGTGTATTTGATGTAAGGAATATAAAGATATTTGGAAATTTCTACGTTACCGGTCGCCCAGGCAATAATCGCAAAAGCGCCTGCAACAAACACTGTAGGCATAATGGCTAAACCGTCTAAACCGTCGGTTAAATTCACCGCATTACTGGTCCCCACGATTACAAAATAAGCTAAAACCACATAAAACAGACCGAGCTGCGGCATTATTTCTTTAAAAAACGGCACCACTAAACGGGTGGCGTCAGTATCCTTGCCTAACGCATACATGCCGAAAATGGCAATTAACGATACCAGTGACAACCAAAAATATTTCCAGCGAGCGATTAAACCGTCCGTATTTTTGTATTTGATTTTTCGGTAATCATCCACAAAACCGATAGCACCGTAACCGAGTAACACAAATAAACTAAACCAGATATAAGGATTAGATAAATCGCCCCACAATAATGTGCTGACGGTAATAGTCGCCAAAATCATAAGACCGCCCATCGTCGGCGTGCCGCGTTTTTGAAAATGGCTTTCCGGCCCGTCGTTACGCACTTCCTGACCGAACTTAAAAATCTGCAAACGACGGATCATTTTCGGACCAATCCATAATGACAACAAGAGCGCCGTCAATAATGCCAGCACGGAACGAAATGTCAGATACGAAACAACATTAAAACCCGAGTAATATTGCTCTAAAAATTTAGCAAACCAAACTAACATAAGAAGCGATCCTTCAATGAATTAATAACGTCTTCCATTTTCATAGAACGAGATCCTTTCGCTAATAACACAATATCTTCATTTTCTTTCAATTGATGACTGATTATTTCTTTAAGACTGGCGATTAACGCCTCTTTATTAGAGAAATGTACGCCGCCGCAAGCTTTGGAAACCACCGCGCTTTCGCTGCCATAAGTCACCACCAGGTCTAAATTGGCCGCTTTGGCGAAATCCGCTACTTCCTGATGACAACTTATAGTTTCATCGCCTAATTCCGCCATATCGCCGAAAGCAAAAATACGGAACGCTTCACGATAGTCAGACAGCACGCTGATTGCCGATTTTACCGAAGCAACATTAGCGTTATAAGTATCATCCAATAATAATAAATTAGTTGACAATTGAATCGGGAACAAGCGCCCTTTCACGTGTGACGGGTTTTCCAAGCCTCGCTTTATGTCTTCTAAACTTGCCCCTACATTCATTGCCAGAGCGCTTGCCGCCACCGCATTGGCAACATTGTGTTTGCCCAGGTAAGGCAACTCGATTTTAATGGCGCCTTTCGGCGTATTTAAAGTAAAGCGAGAACCGTATTCCGAAAGCATAATCTTTTCCGCATAATAATCGGCACCCACATGATCATAAGCAAAGGACTCAAATTCGCGGTCGTTTATATCTCCGCCCCAATAATGCGCATAATTGCTGTCAAGGTTGAGAATCGCCACACCGTCCGGCGTTAAACCGCTGTAAATTTCACCTTTAGCCTGCGCAACCCCTTCAACACTGCCAAAACCTTCCAAATGTGCAGCGGAAACATTGTTCACTAACGCGACATCAGGCATAGTCAAATGCGCGGTATAAGCAATTTCTCCGGCATGATTTGCACCTAATTCAATAACCGCATATTCGTGTTTTTCCGTTAAACGCAATAATGTGAGCGGCACACCGATATCATTATTAAAATTGCCTTCGGTAAATAAAACCGCCTCATCATCACCGGCGGTTCGCTGCAAAATTGCCGCCGTCATTTCTTTTACGGTGGTTTTGCCGCAAGAACCGGTAATCGCCACCGTTAAAGGTTCAAGTTCCCTTCTTAGCCATGCCGCTAAACGTCCTAACGCTAAACGGGTATCTTTCACCACAAGTTGCGGTACATCTATTTCGCAAGGATGATCCACCACAACCGCCGTGCAGCCTTGTGCGACGGCTTCGGCCAAATAATTATGACCATCGAACTTTTCCCCTTTTAAAGCAAAAAATAAACCGTTCGGCATTTTCCGGCGCGTATCCGTACTCACGCTTTCAATAGTAAGCGTTTCCTCACCGATTAATTTAGCTTTTAGAATTTGTGCAATTTTTTTTACGTTTAATTTAATCATATTATTCTTCTTATTTGTAAAGGAAAGTTAATTAAAAGTGCGGTCAAAATTTGTGAAATTTTAACCTAAATATTTTTTCACCGCTTCCTGGTCGGAAAAATGATGTTTGGTGTGACCAATAATCTGATAATCCTCGTGCCCCTTGCCCGCGATTAAAATTACATCATTTTCGACCGCACTTTGAACGGCGGTTCTAATTGCTTGCTCGCGATCATATACAATGTTGACCGATTCCGGCCGTTTAAACCCGGCAACAATGTCTTGCACGATTTGATGACGGTCTTCCGTACGGGGATTATCATCCGTCACAATCACATAATCAGCAAAACGTTCGGCAACTTGTGCCATTAAAGGACGTTTGCCCCTATCTCTGTCACCACCGCAACCGAATACACACCACAACCGCCCGGTACAATGCGCTCGGGCGGCTTGCAACGCTTTTTCCAAAGCGTCGGGAGTATGGGCATAATCGACAATTACCGTCGGTTTATGGGCGGCATGAAGCATTTCCATTCGACCGCACACGCCGGTTAATTGCGAAACCGTTTTTAACAGCTCATCCAACGAATAACCTAATGACAACAAAGTTGCTAATACTAACATTAAATTGCTGACATTAAACGCACCAATTAAACGGCTGGTTAAAATAGCGCCACCCCAGCTTGAATTAAACGTAATGGTTGCGCCTTGGCTGTTAAACGAAACTGCGGTCACTTTTAGCCAATTTTCTTGTGTCGGCTGATAAGCCGGATTGCAGCTTACCGCAACAGCATCGGGCAATTCCCGTAACCATTGAACGCCAATTTCATCATCTGCATTGATAATTTTTTGTTGGCATGATAATTCGGAAAATAAGCGTTTTTTCGCCGACGCATAATTTTCCATACTGTGGTGATAATCAAGATGATCGCGACTTAAATTAGTAAAAATGCCCGCCGCAAAATGTAAGGCTTCTATGCGATGTTGAACCAGCCCGTGAGAAGATACTTCAATGGCGGCAAAATCAGCGCCTTGTTGAACAAAATCAGCTAAGGAAGATTGCACTTCAATGGCGGAACCGGTGGTATTCGCTGCGGGTTTCAGTGCGCCGAATAAGCCGTTGCCAATAGTTCCCATCACCGCCGGCTTTCGCCCTAAAAGTTGAGCCCATTGCGCCAACAGCTGTGAAACCGTGGTTTTGCCGTTGGTGCCGGTAACACCGACCAGAGTTAAATGTTGGGAAGGCGCTTTATAAAACTGATCGGCGATGTCGGATAAATGTTCCGATAAGTGATAATAAGAAATGACAGGAATTTGATTTTGTTCCGAAACCTGCAAATGCTCATCAGCGTTATCGCATTCCTTTAATACGGCTGACGCTCCTGCTGAAATAGCCTGGGGAATGAATTGACGTCCGTCAACGGAATGGCCTTTTATAGCAACGAAAAGACAGCCAGTCCTTACGGAACGGCTGTCCAGGGTCATCCGGTTCAGTTTAATAGCATCAAATCGGTCATCCCTGCCGAAAAGTGCGGTCAATTTTCGCATAATTTTTTATCTCTTCATTAATTATTAATTAGCCTGTTTTCGCATAGTTTCGCCATTCATTTTTTGACTTAATTTATTATTTAAACGAATAGTTCGCGCAGCCGTTTTATCTGTGGCAGGCACGCCATCCGGGGTAATATTATTCGCCCGCAAAGTATACCCCATAATGCTGGAAAATACAGGTGCGGAAACCGCGCCGCCGTAATATTGTCCGGCTTTCGGATCATTAATTAAGATAATCAGGGCAAAACGGGGATCGGAAACCGGCGCAATCCCTGCGGTATAAGCCATATATTTATCAACATAGCGTCCGTTTTCCAATTTTTTTGCCGTACCGGTTTTAATCGCCACACGATAACCGTCAACCAATGCGCGTTTATTTTTAATCGCTACTTTTTCCATCATATTCACCACATCGCGGGTAATTTTTTCGGAAAATACACGGTTGCCGATGACCGGCGGATCAACTTTAGTAATGGAGAGCGGGCGATAAATACCAAAGCTGCCCAATGTAATATAAGCGCGGGCAATTTGCAGCGGGGTTGCGTTAATACCATAACCGTAAGCGACGTTAGCTCGTTCGATATCGGACCAACGCTTGCGGTTTGCATTTAAGAACCCAGCCTGTTCGCCGCCTAAGCCTAAATCCGTCGCTTTTCCCAAGCCTGCATTCTGATAAGTTTCCATCAATGCGGAAGGCGGCATACGTAAGGCAAGACGGCTTACCCCGCGGTTTGATGAATTTTCTAAAATTTCATCTAAAGTTTGTTGATTACGCGGCGCAACGTCTTTGATTTCATGACCGTTTAACACCAACGGACCGGTATTAATAATTTCGTTACGACGTACCGCTCCTCGTTGCAATGCGGTTAACACAACAAAAGGTTTAATGGTCGAACCCGGTTCAAAGGTATCGGTCACCGCGCGGTTACGCATTAAATCTTCCGATACGCCGTTACGTTTGTTCGGATTATAAGAAGGCGCATTAACCATTGCCAATACTTCACCGGTACGGATATCCACCAAAACCGCAGTACCGGATTCCGCATTATTTTCCGCTACGGCTTTTTTGATTTCACGATAAACCATAGATTGTAGTTTTTCATCAATACTCAAAGTTACATCATGAGCGTCGTATTTTTTCACATCCGAAATATCTTCAACAATATTGCCATATTTATCTTTACGATAAGTTCGGGAACCCGATTTGCCGATTAATAATGAATTAAAACTTTTTTCAATACCCTCAATTCCGTTATTATCAATATCGGTAAAACCCAGCAAATGTGCGGTTTCTTCAGCACGAGGATAAAAACGACGGGAATCGCTTTTCAATACGACTCCGGTGATTCTCAATTTTTTCACATAATCCGCAACGCTGGGCGGAACCTGACGGGCAAAATATTCAAAGCGGGATCTTGGATTTTTTTCAATGCGTTTAACCAAATCTTTATAGGGTACGCCGATAGTATCCGCTAAAGCTTTCCAGCGGTCTTTATCCGCTAATGAGTTTTCATCTAAGACGAATTTCGGATCCGCCACAACCGAATGCATCGGTACGCTAACGGAGAGAAGTTGTCCGTTACGGTCTAAAATGGAACCGCGCACGGATTGAATTTCCTGAGTTCGGAGAGAACGTTTGTCGGCTTCATTGGTAAGCGTATCAACGTTAATAATCTGAATATAAGCCGCGCGCGCTACTAAAGCCAACAGGCAAACAATAATAAGACAGACGGCAACCTGAAAACGCCCGCTTAAAAAGCTCGTTTCATAAATGATTTTAGGTTTGTTCAGCTTCACTGCCGTATTCGGCATAATATTTTTCTTTACGCTTTTTTTCGGCTTGGCTGACGCTTTTCTGGATGTGTTAAATTTCACCATAATATTAAATTACTCTAAAATAACCACTTCATGTTCGCTATCTATGTGTTTCATACCCAATTTCACCGTTGCAATGGCTTCAATTCGGGTATTGTCACTTTGCGTCGTTTCTTCTAACTTCAAATTCAAATATTCGTTTTCTAAAGCTTGCTTTTCAAAAACCAGCTCGCCCTTTTCCGACGTTAAAGTACGGGTTTTATGAGTCACCCATACGGTGGTTACCGCAGTCATCACAATGGCAATTAAAAGCGCAACCACTAACTTATTTGCGGAAAAAAGATCATCGACGACAATGTTTTGTAATGGGTATCTTTCGCTGTTTTCTAACATTATCCGATTCTCTCCGCCACGCGTAATACGGCACTTCTGGAACGAGGATTAGCAAAAACCTCCGACTCTTTAGGCTGAATAGCTTTTCCAATCACTTTTAATGTCCGATTACGATTAATTTGATCTTCCCGCAACGGCAGTCCTTTGGGGATACTTTCACCTTTACTTTGTTTTCGCATAAAGTGTTTTACCATACGGTCTTCTAAAGAATGGAAACTAATGACAGACAAACGGCCTTCAGGCGCTAATACCGTCAAGGCGGAATGAAGCACGCTTTCCAGTTCGTCTAATTCCGAATTAATAAAAATACGAATGGCTTGAAAACTACGGGTTGCAGGATGTTTGTGTTTATCCTTGAAAGGCACGGCTTGCGCGATTAATTCAGCTAAAGGTAAAGTTCGGGTTAAAGGTTCCGTGCCGTTTTGTACCGCACTTTTATTATAGTTAACAATTGCATGAGCAATACGCTTGGCAAAGCGTTCTTCACCAAAGGTTTTCAGTACCCAAGCAAGATCCTCTTCCGTTACCTGCTGCAACCACTGCGCCGCAGATAAGCCTTTAGAAGTATCCATGCGCATATCTAAGGGGCCGTCCTTCATAAAACTGAAACCCCGTTCGGCATCATCAAGTTGGGGGGATGACACACCGAGATCCAATAAAATACCGTCAATTTTCCCAACCAAGCCTAATTTTTCACAAATGTAGGGAATTGCAGAAAAGCTATTATGTTCTATATGAAAGCGGGAATCTTGAATTTCTTCGGCTGCCGCAATGGCTCGAGGGTCTCGATCTATAGCAATAAGTCGACCGTTTTCGGTTAATTTAGAGAGGATCAAACGGGAATGACCGCCGCGGCCGAAAGTACCGTCGATATAAATACCTTTATCTTTCAAAGCCAAGCCATCCACCGCCTCATGCAATAGCACGGTGATATGTTCAGGTGATGAAAAGGTATTTTGTTCGCTCATAAACTAACCCAAATAAAGTAAATGAAAAGAAAAGAAATTTTTATAAGAGATAATGCGGTGTACTTATGTACACCGCCCTATCTTGCTAGTGCTGCTGTTCTTTTTTAAGAAAATAATTTTCTTTTATAATGACAGCATTTTTAATGCGTCCGAAGTAGCCAATTCGCCGCTAAGACCTAATTCCAGATCCCGCTCGATTTGTGCTTGCCATTCGGTTTCAGACCAAATTTCAAATTTATTTAACTGCCCGACCAGCATAATTGTTTTTTCTAATTTTGCGCGCTGGCGTAACGGGGCGCTTAATAAAATCCGACCTGCGCTATCTAATTCGCATTCCGTTGCATATCCGGACATCACTCGTTGAACACTGCGCTGCGCCGGATCGAAATTGGCTAACTGACAAAGTTTTTGCTCAATAATTTCCCATTCTTTTAACGGGTAAAGTAGTAAACAGGGCTGACGAATATCTACGGTACAAATTAACTGCCCCTGATTTTCAGCCAATAGCTCAGGACGATAACGGGTAGGAATCGCAATTCTTCCTTTCGTATCTAAATTTATTGCCTGAGCGCCACGAAACATAAGGTTTCCTTTTTAATTTATTAGGAATAATAAAGTTTTGACCGAAAAATCCAATTTTCTCCACAAAACTCCACTTTTCCCCACTTTTTTTATAAAGTGTATTATTTGTTTGACTAAGTTGCAAGCTGTTTTGAGGCATAATTTAGTAAAGGAAGGTAAAGATAAAAAAAACCGCACTTTATAAATCCTATAAAGTGCGGTCTAAAAAGACAGATTTTTTAATTAATCTTGTTCATCTGCAGAAATCGGTTTTAGCAACATGAAGAAAGCAATAACCGCTACCGCCGTTACCGCACCGCCTAACCATACGGAAAGTTGGTAATCCAAGCCGAAACCGATTGGTGCGTTGAGTAAGAATGTTGAACAAACCAGAGTCATAAACACCGCAGGAATCGTACATACCCAGTGGAATTTTTGATGACGGAATAAATATGCCGCCGCAGTCCATAACATTACCATTGCAGTGGTTTGGTTCGCCCAACCGAAATAACGCCATAAAACGGAGAAGTCAATGGTTGAAACCCAGAAGCCGATAGCGAATAACGGAAGTGCAATAGTCAAACGTTTAGTAAGATTACGTTGATCATATTTAAAGAAATCCGCAATTAATAAACGCGCAGCACGGAATGCCGTATCACCGGAAGTAATAGGTAATACCACCACGCCCAATACTGCTAAAATACCGCCAAACACGCCTAACATACCGATTGCGGCATCATAAACCACTTTAGACGGTGTACCGATTTGGATTGCTTCGGCAAGTCCAGCCTGATCGTTGTAGAAACTTAATCCCACCATACACCAGATTAATGCAATGATACCCTCACCGATCATTGCGCCGTAGAAAATGAAACGTCCTTCTCTTTCGTTCTCAGTACAACGCGCCATTAACGGAGATTGGGTTGCATGGAAACCGGAAATCGCACCACAGGCAATGGTAATGAACAGCAACGGCCAAATCGGCGCATTTTTCGGATGCATATTAGTGAAAAAATCCGCTAAGCTGATATCGCCGCCGAGTGTTCTGAAGAACGGAATGCCTTCAAAGAAAAGACCGAATAACATACCGCAGGTCATAAACAACAATAAGGCACCGAAGAACGGATAAATACGACCTATAATTTTATCAATTGGTACTAATGTGGCGATAATGTAATAAATGAAAATTACAGCAGTCCACATAATCAGAATATTGCCTTTTGCCGCACCCGCTTCATCATTTACGGCCGCCGCGCCGACAGAACCCGAATTCATTAAATCGCTGGTAATATTGGTTAACAGTGACGCTGGGCTTGCTACGAATACCACACCCACTAATAACAATAATAAAATAGCAATAATATTCATAAAATGTTTAGCCGGGCGACCTAAATATTTACCCGCTAAATACGGCACGTTCGCCCCGCCGTTACGAATACTCAACATACCGCTGAAATAATCGTGCACCGCACCGGCAAATACGCAACCGAATACGATCCAGAGCATCGCCACCGGCCCGTATAGCGCACCTAAAATCGGACCGAAAATCGGACCCGTACCGGCAATATTCAATAATTGGATTAACCAGATTTTTTTCTTGGTCATCGGCACGTAATCCACTCCGTCTCTTAAGGAATAAGCCGGCGTTTTACGATCAGGATTGATAACAAAGATTTTTTCGACAATTTTACCGTAGATAAAATAACCTAATAGCAAAATTGCCACACATAACAAGAACCACAACATAATAGTACCTATAAAAATGTAAGATAAAAACGCACGTATTGTACGTAAGCGGTGAGAATTGTAAACGAAATTTTAACTTTTTACGCAAACGGTTTACTAAATCGTGATAAGTTTCACATTATTTTTTATTTTTTGGTTCTTTTTTCAGCAGATTGCCATTTTCATCCGCCTTAATTTCTGGTACGCCGCAGCTGCGACAGGTAGCCTGATCATAACCAAAGTCTTTACAGAACCGATTATATTTTTCAATTACCCGCTTAAACCAACCGTTTTTTTCTTTTATGTTTTCATTTTTCATCAGGACTCTCCTTTTCAAGTAACTTGAGTAATCTTTTGACTTCCTGCCGGTATTGTTTCAACCAATATTTTTTACCCTTGGTCCGTTCAATCGTTCGGCTGTTAAACAGCTTATCCAACATGGGGGCTGGTATCTGCACCCAAACGGATGAATAAACGGTAAATCGCGCCTTGAGATGAATAAAAAGTGCGGTGATAATCGGCGAAATTTTCCAATATACCGAAATCCTGCCCGTTCAATTGCGTTATTTTTTCCGCTGATGATTTTTCTACCGATAATTTGTCATGTAAAGGATGAAAAGTAAATGCCAGATTACGCCGGAAATATTGCTGCGCCCGCTTGACCAAATCTTCGCCCGCCGCCGTTAAAGGACGCAATGCAATTGCCGAATAGCAACCGCTGGTCGCCTCTTTATATTCACCAATATTGACTAAAATAAAACCGCACTTTTGCCAAAAATGAGCCAGTTCTTCGTTATAACCGAAGCTTACGGAGAGAAAATCCGCCTGCGCGGTTTGCGCCAGTTTTTCCACTAATTGCAACCCTAAGCCACGCCCCTGCCAATCGGGTTGCACCGCAATGCGGGAAATGCGCAATGATTTCAGCGCACAAGCCTCGGGCAAATTACAGTTAAACGCCAGGCTTTGCGCCACCAGATTGCCTTTCGGACGACGTTCGCCCCGACAAATTGCCCGAATCAAGGCTTTATCGGAAAATCCGCCCTCCTCGAGCGCCCAAACTCCAGCCAGCAAATAGCACTCCCATTCGGCAATAAGAAAATGTTGTTTAACCGCATCAAACAAACGACGCAAATCTAATGGCGAAGTACGGTAATGAGCTAAAGTGAGTAAACCGTAAAAATCCGTAATATGTTCCACCAGTTCGTTTTGCGAAATTTGCCGGATTTTGACCGCACTTTTAATGCTGTAAGGCGGTTGAATAAGACGGTCTTCCGCCTCTAGCATGAGCAATTCCTCAATAAATTTTTCCAATTTATCATTTTCAGCCCAACGCAGAGGGCGGATAAGTTCAAACTGTTGAAAACTGCGGTGTAAATTAGGCAAAAACTTGAGCAGAAAGCCACGCCCGGTGCCTTCATAACTATGAATTGTCGTGCAACAAAGAATATGCTTAAAAGTTGAGGTGAGTTGAAATAACAACTCAAGCGGGATCATTGCCGCTTCATCAATCAGTAGCCAATCCTGCGAAAATTGCCGGGCATTTTGCCCAATCCGCCGGCAAAGTTCATCGGGCGCGATAAAGGTAATTTTTTCACCGGCAAAAAGTTGTAAAGTTTCGACCGCACTTTTATTGGGTGCGGTCAAATATACGTTAAACGGTTTCTTGTGATATTGCGCCGAATTGCGTAATTCCTTAGCCAGCAATCCCGCCAGAGCGGATTTTCCCCGCCCGCGTTTTGCTGTGAGGATAAAAATATCGGAATCCGCTTGCAGAATTTGTCTGATGATTTGTTGCTGTTCCGCCGTGGCTGTTGAAGCAATGTTTGTTTTTTGAGTGGAAACAGATTGGTTATTTTGAGCCTGAATACCGTTATCACAACCGTATACTTGTAATAACCGGTTAAAATGAGCGTAAAAATTCGGCGTTTCGACGGCTTGTTCCGCCCCCGACCATCGTAGGCTGTCCGGATCGACATGAGGGTTTTTATCCAGCCATAGCAGCAGCCTTCCGCCTGCCCGCAAAGTCCCGGCGGCAATTGCCAGCGCATCTAAATTTAATGAGGTTCTGCCGTCAAATAAAATTTGATCGAATTCCCGCCCCAATAAATTTTTTGCGTTGTGAAAGTTTTCGGGCGATAAAATAACCGCACTTTTCGCCATTTCATCAAAAAAGTGCGGTGGGTTTTCAGCGAAATAAAGTTCCAGACGTCGTTCGGCTAACATTATTCTTCATCGTACGAATAAGGATCTTCAAACCCCAATCCTGTCATAATTTCCGTTTCCAGGCTCTCCATTTCAACGGCTTCATCATCTTCAATATGATCATAACCCAGTAAATGCAGACTACCATGCACCACCATGTGCGCCCAATGCGCCGTTAAGGGTTTACCCTGCTCCTGCGCTTCCCGCTCCACCACTTGGCGGCAGATAACCAAATCGCCCAACAGCGGCAGTTCCACTTCTTCAGGGCATTCAAAAGGGAAAGACAACACATTTGTCGGGCGATCTTTACCGCGATAAGTAAAATTCAACTCATGACTTTCCGCCTCGTCAACAATACGGATCGTAATTTCAGGCTCAAAATGTTCCGCCCGAACGGCATTTGTCGCCCATAAAGTAAATTGTTCAAGTGTCGGAAGATTGCTTTGATCTTCACTGGCGATTTGGAGGTCGATTGTAACTGTTTTCATCATATTTACTTATTCTTAACAATTAGCTTGATATCACTTTAATTCCTAAACCAACCATAACAAAACCTAATATACGATCAATCCAATGTCCCGCTTTTTGAAATTGTTTATTTACTTTTGGAATTGAAAGCAGAAATGCAACACTGGCAAACCATACGAACTGCAAAAACATCATCCAAACGCCATAAATAGCCAATTGCCAAACAGGCATATTAGGAGAAAGCACAACGGTAAAGACAGAAACAAAATAAACCGGTGCTTTAGGATTTAAGACGTTACATAAAAAACCCTTCCATAAAGTTTTAAGCCGATTCTCTTGTTGAACTTCAACCTTTTCAATGATTTGCACTTGATTTTTAGCTCTGGCTTTTAATCCTTTATAACCAAGATAAATTAGATAAATACCGCCAATAATTTTAATTGTAGTCAATATCCAAGCAGCGGAAGCAATAACAACAGCCAAACCCAAAACAGAATATAAAATATGAACGCCTAAACCAAAAGCAACACCTAACGCACATATAATTCCAGCAGCGCGTCCTCTGCTCAACGTTTGTTGAGACACATAAATAAAATCAGGTCCTGGAGACATAGCCGCCAAAATATGAATCCCTGTAATAATTAAAAAACCATGCCAAAATTCCATAGTTAGTACCTCTTGATAATGATTTACAGCAAGGTGGATTTTAGTCTACTTTTAAATTTTCAGCAATCTCAGCTCGTTCGGCCCGGCGTTGTTCGGCTAATTTCCGCTTACGGATTTCATCTTCCGCCTCCCAGCTTTCATAAGCCTGAACGACTTTGGCAACCACCGGATGGCGGACAATATCTTTGCTGTCGAAATAGTTAAAGCTTAATTCTTCAACTTTTTCCAAAACTTCAATTGCGTGTTTTAAACCCGATTTCTGGCTACGCGGCAAATCCACTTGGGTTACGTCACCGGTAATAACCGCTTTGGAATTAAAGCCGATTCGGGTCAGGAACATTTTCATTTGCTCGACAGTTGTATTCTGGCTTTCATCAAGAATAATAAAACTATCGTTGAGTGTCCGCCCGCGCATATAAGCCAGCGGCGCAATTTCAATGACATTGCGTTCCATCAATTTTTCAACCCGTTCGAAACCAAGCATTTCATAAAGAGCGTCGTAAAGCGGGCGCAAATAAGGCTCGATCTTAGATCCCAGATCACCGGGCAGAAAACCGAGTTTCTCACCGGCTTCAACTGCAGGACGTGTTAATAAAATGCGGCGGACTTCCTGCCGCTCAAGGGCTTCAACCGCAGCGGCAACCGCCAGGAAAGTTTTTCCCGTGCCCGCAGGACCGATACCGAAACTGATATCATGAATTAAAATATTATGCAGATACTCAATTTGATTTTTACCCCGAGGTTTAATCAGCCCCCGTTTGGTTTTGATGGTTGTGGTATAAACCTTACTTTCGTCAGTATCCGCCTTTTCATCGGTTTGAGCAGGCTGCAACAGCATTCGGCTTTCCTGAATCGCCATATGCACGTCGGATAAATCCAGTTCTTTGATTTTTCCCCGTACAGGCGCGGTTTCCACGTACAAATCCTGAATTAATTTCACCGCACTTTTAATTAACGCTTCATGATGCGGCTTAGATTGTTTGTCTTTCGATTGGATAATAAAGGTAAAATTACGGCGGGCGATATCAAGGTTAAACTCGCTTTCAATGAGTTTGATATTGTCGTCATAAGCGCCGCAAAGGGATTGTAGGCGTGCGTTATCTTGCGGGGTGAGGGTAAATTCTTGTTTATATTGGGTTGTCAATGTTTGATCCTCGGATTACGTTCGTTTTCTTTGCACAAACCAAGAGAACGAACCAAAAGAAACACATCCCGGTTATATTGCTCCATCCTGTTTAGCGGCAAATTTTCTTCACGAAAAGTTTTCTGTCTGCGCTGCGCTCTCGTAGGTAAACCTTTCTAAAAACTTGCTCCGAAACAGGGCAACATATAGGGAAAGCATGGTGGCTATTGTAAAAAAGTGCGGCTAAAATTACCATAATTTTAAAAATATTTAAATTCCAACCGCACTTTCCCCTCTAAGTTGCCCGGATTTTCCGTAAACGGCAACTTACTCGGGGCATTTCTTTGGTTATTTTATTTGGGCAAGCAAAGAAAGTAATAAACTAGACTAATTCCGGAAACAACATCCCCAACACATTCAACGTCAATCTTCTTGATTTACCGGAATACGGAAAAATATGCATCATCATCATCGGATTAAAGTTTGCTTCAATTACGCCCCATGAGCTTAAATTCGGCTCCGCCGGTTTTTTCAAATCAGGGATAATTAAATCCACGCCGCACACCGCCGCCCCCATTGCCTTAGTAATGCCTACCGCTAAATCTTTATAGCTAGGGTGCATTTCATCGGTCATATCGATACTATCGCCGCCGGTACTGATATTCGAATTGGCCCGTAACTGTACGAGCTGATCTTTTGCCGGCACGGAATCTACCGTTAATCCCTGCTCTTTTAATTGAAGTTGTTCAATCTCACCTAAGGCGATTTTCTTCAGAGGCGTACGACTGCCGTCACCGCGCAACGGATGATCATTTTTCGCCGCCACAAGTTCCGCCACCGTATGGACACCATCGCCCATCACATTCGCCGGCACGCGCAATAATACCGCAAGGGTTTCGTTACCCAGTACGAAGAAACGGTATTCCGTACCCACCAGATAATCTTCCACCATCACTTCTTTGTCTTCACGGAACGCAATTTCAACGGCTTTGGCGAAATCCGCCTTGTCATGCACGCCTTGTTGAAAAATACTGATTCCCAAACCAAAGTTAGTGGATTTCGGCTTGATAACAACCGCTTTGCCTTCAAATAACGGATAGCTTGCCACCGCTTGCTCGACACTGGTAAATTCCAAACTCTGCGGCACATTGAACCCCGCTTTCGCCAGTACTTTTTTAGTGACAACTTTATTTTCCATAATTAACGGCGAAATATAACTGTCATGCGAGGTCATATTGCCGTTTTTCACGTATTCAAAATGATCACCGAATTGCAGGCGCAGGAACTGGTCGTTTTCATCAAGAATTTCCATATTTAAGCCTTTTTGAATGGCATCAAACATTAAAGCCTGAGTAGAAAGCTCCATGTTATCAAAGGCGGATAAAGCATAAAAACGCTCAAAAGCCTGAACTTTATTACGTTTTGCGATTTCCCCGCCCAATTGTTGATAACCGCCGGCCTGTTCAATGGCATCGACTAAACGGGCGCAAAGAGTTTGACCCGGATTGGCAAACTGGGCTAATTTTTCTTCGGCGAATTCCACCGCGCTTTGTTCCGCGCCTATAGCTTTCAGCATATCAATCAATTGATTAATAATCTGTTCGCCTTCATCACGATAAGCGGTTTCGCTGTGAGGGTCTTCAAACGCCACTTCGCCTAATCTGGCACGCCCTAACTCAACGGCATCTTGATCCGCCGTTTCCTCCAGCCAAATCATTAACAAAATAAAATGATGAATAAATTTTGCGTCCTTTAAATTAATGCCGTAAGCCTCAAAAGGGTTCAGATCAAACAAGCGGAATTCAAGATATTGAATCCCCGTATGCAAAAATTCGCGGGCTTTTTTCGCCCCGCGCAGGCGGACATTGGAATAAAATTCTTTTTCAGCGATTAATCTGCCGGAATTAACCCAATGTTCCAAGGTTTCCACATATTTTTCAATACTGTCAAAAGAAACGATAATATCCGGCGCATTCACATAACCGTATTTACTGGAACGCAAACTGCGCACATATTGATTGGGTTTTAACGGTGATCCGTCTTTGAAATAATTCGCCTCCACGGTTGGCGTAGCTGATAATAAATAAAGCGGTATCCATTGATAACGCAGGAAATTTTTTGCCATTTTCAAATATAAATTATTCTGAAAATCGACCGCACTTTTATAGTCCGTTTGTGCGTTAAACAGCGTTTCAACCAGTTTTGGATCCAATTGAAAATTATAATGAATGCCGCTTACCATTTGCTTGGCCTTGCCGTAAGAGGCAACCAAATGCTCGCGATAAGCCACATCCGCCGCATTATCCAATTGGGCGACCCGGATTTCCTGTTCCGGCGGCAATCCCGCGGGCATACTCATTGGGAAAATATATTCGTTTTCGTCGATAGTACGCAACGTCACTTCATGCAGGGCGGACAGCCAACGTAACGTATCTTCGATTTTTTTATTCGGCGGCGTAATTAATTCTAACTGGCTTTCGGCAAAATCTGTTTGAATATAAGGATGATAGGAACGGTTACCAAAGGCTTTCGGGTGTTCGCTGGTAACAATCGACCCGTCGGCATGTACGCGTTGGCTCTCTTTTTCAATGCCCACAGTACCTTGCCGGAAAAGTAAACCCAATCCCTTTTCTTTAACAATTTGTTGAATATTCATAAGATTTCCTTGATCAAACCGCATAAAATAATGATAAACAGAGGATATATAATGATAAAAAAGTGCGGTGAAAGCAACCGCACTTTTTAATTTATCGGGAGATTATTGATATTCGACTAAAACGTCCGCTTCTTTTATTTCATCGCCATAAATCGGTTGCAGCGTTTTCTGATAAGCTTTATTCAAGGTTCCGTCTTTAGCGAGTTTCTCGATTTCGCCATCTAACCATTGCAGTAAATCCGTATCTTCTTTTTTCACTGCCGGCGCAATGTAATCTAAATCGCCAAGATTTTTAATGGCAACCACATAACCCGGATTTTCTTTCGCCCATGCGAATAATAACGTATTGTCATGTGAAAGCGCATCGCCCCGACCGTCTAACAATGCTTGAAAAGTTTCGGTATTTTGCTCGAATTTCAACGACTTATTTTTAGGGAAATTTTTGGTGAAATAAGCATCCGCCGTGGTGCCTTTATTTAATAATAAGGTTTTATCCGCAAGCTGAGCGACGTCGGTAATCGGTGCATCCTGTTTCGAAACCACGCCTAACGCCACTTTCATGTAGGGTTTGGCGAAATTTACCACTTCTTTACGTTCTGGCGTTACCGTAAAATTTGCCATGGTAATATCCACTTTGTTGGAAAGCAGATATTCCGCACGGTTTGCCGCTTCCACCAGCACAAATTCCGCTTTATTTTCATCGCCTAAGAGATCTTTAGTTACCGCTTTGGCGATTTCTACGTCAAAACCCTGTACTTTGCCGTCTTTGTCCACATAACCGAAAGGCGGTTTATCGCTGAATACACCGATACGGACTTTATCCGCTTTTTTGATGCGTTCGATGGCTGAAACTGCGTTATTGTCGGCTGAAGCCGCTCCGCTGTCTTTGTTGTCGCAAGCGGTTAAACCGGTCGCCAGTAATGCTGCCGCTAAAAGTGCGGTCGTTTTTTTGAAAATTTTCATATTGTTACCTTTATGTTGTGTTAAATATAATAATCAAGAATGTTTAAGAAAGTTTTCGCCCGCTCGGTTTTCGGGCTGGTGAAAAATTGTTCCGGCTCGGATTCTTCAATAATATTGCCGTTATCCATAAATACAATGCGATCCGCCACCTGACGGGCAAACTGCATTTCATGGGTGACGATAATCATGGTCATGCCGTCTTTCGCCAGCCCCAGCACCACGTCCAACACTTCGCGTACCATTTCCGGATCCAATGCCGCCGTAACTTCGTCAAATAACATAATATCCGGGTTCATACATAATGAACGAACAATGGCGATACGCTGTTTTTGTCCGCCGGAAAGTTCCCGCGGATAGGCATTTTTACGCTCATATAAACCGACCCGTTTTAATAACGCATCCGCTTGTTTTTCCACTTCCGCACGCGCGCGTTTCTGCACTTTCAAAGGGCCGAGCAAAATATTGTCGATAACGGTCATGTGAGCAAACAATTCGTAGCTTTGGAATACCATACCGATATGTTGACGGGCTTTCACCCAGGAAATATCCTTGCCTAATTCGCCCACATCAGCCAACTTTAAAGAGCCGCTTTTGATTTCTTCCAACCCGTTAATACAGCGCAAAAAAGTACTTTTCCCGCAGCCGGAGGGCCCGAGAATAACCACCACTTCGCCTTTTTCAACGGATAAATTAACGCCGTTAAGTGCGGTCACTTCGCCGTAATTTTTTACCAACTCTTTAATTTCTAATAACGCCATGATTCTGTCTCATCATTTTTATTCGATTCGTTTTCGGGCCGACAAACCCGCTGTATATTTCAATTAATTTTCCCAGCGTTTTTCTAAATATTTAGAAAATAAGGAAAGCGGATAACAAATCGCAAAATAAAGTGCGAAAATAACCCCGTAAATCCACAGTGCCGATGTAGGATCCCGGAATAATGAAGTTTCGATGATCTGCTGCCCTACTTTAATCACTTCCAATACGCCGATTAACATGGCAAGGGAACTGGTTTTGATCATACGGGTAAATAAATTAATCGCTCCCGGCGTTACCCGTTTTAAACTTTGCGGCAACAAAATATAAATAAAGGTTTGAATTTTACTTAATCCCAAAGCATAAGCGGCTTCCGTCTGATGTTTTTCGATTGAAGTTAATGCGCCGCGCACTAAATCGCCCATTTCCGCCGTTCCCCAAAAAATAAAAACGAGGATACAAACCGTTACGCCCGATAAATGAACGTTAAACCATTTCGCCACGCCGAAATAAACGATAAATAAAATCGCCAATAAAGGAATAATACGGACGATTTCCAAATATAAACGGCAAAATCCTCTCACAAAGATATTCCGGCTGGTCATCACTACGCCCATTACAATCCCTAAAATGCAGGCAAAAAATACCGAAACAAAGGCAATTTCGGCGGTAATACCCAAGCCCGCCAACAGGCGCTGTAAATTATTTCCTTCAAATAAAAGCGTTAACCCCATCTTTTAGGCTCCATATTTCGCACGACGTAAGCGGCGTTCCAGATAACCGATAAAAACAGACACCGGCAATAAAATAATGAGGTAAAACACCACCAGCAGGAATAGGGCTTCGTTGGTTTTATAATCCATACCGATAATTTCTTTTGCCATAAACATTAATTCGGCAATGGCGATTGCGCTGACCACTGAGGTTTCTTTCATCAAAAACAAACAATTGGCGCCGATAGCGGGCGTTGCTACCGCAAAGGCCTGCGGAAACACCACATAACGGAAAGTTTGCATCGGCGTTAAACCGATACTTAATGCCGATTCCACCTGACCTTTAGAAACCGATTCAATACCGGCACGTACGGCTTCCGCCATATAACTGCCGCCAAGAAACGCCAAACCGATAACCGCGCAAGTAAAACCTTCTAATTTAACGCCGATTTTTGATAAGCCGAAATAAAGAAAGAAAATTTGAATAAGAAGCGGCGTATTGCGGGAAAGCTCAATATAAGCCTTAACAATCGTCTGCAAACCGCGCACGCGGTAACTCATCACCACAGCGCAAATCACCCCGATAATTACGGAGAATAAAATCGCCCAGAATGAAAGTTCCAGCGTTAAAATTGTGGCATCTACAAATCTTGGAAGCGCATTCCAAATATATTGCCAATTCATAATAATACTCAAGATAAGGAATCAATTAAGTGACATTATAAAGGACTTTTTCTTCCGAAATAAAAGAATGATTACGTATTATTTATAGCGATTAAGAATATAGAAATGAAAAGTGCGGTAAAAATTTCGAAAATTTTACCGCACTTTACAGACTTTAGAATTATCGCGGATTAGCCGCGTTAATAATTAGATATGTGAACGGATTTCGGTTTTGGCTGCTGCTAAATCCGCTTTTGTCGCCGCCTGATCCAGACTGTCGATAAGTTTATTCAATTTCCAGCCGCTATAGTCCGCATCCAACTCTGCACGGCGGTTGTCCGAAGCTTCGCCGAAATCAAAAGTCTGAGCCAGCACCGCCGCTTTAGTTTGTTGCGCCAATTCCTTAGCATCGGTTGCCAGCGCATTGAATACAGTCATATCGGAAGCCTGGCTTAACTGCGCTAATTTTGCGTCAAGTTCGGTTTTTAACGCTTCATAACGGTTGGTTTCGGCTTTAACCGGCTGGTGAGTCTGGTTTGAAATATTGCGTACAATTTCACGTTCCATCGGGCTTGCCGCCATTGCTTGCATAGAGAATGCGGCGGTAATAAATGCGAATGCTACGGTTTTGATCATTGAATGTTTCATAATACTTTCCTTAAAAATGTTTAAATTAATGTTTGTTACGCGAACAGCCTTTGCCGTTCGATGGTGAGCATTATAAATATTTTAATTAATATGATAAGATTGCTAATTAATAATTCACAATTAACAAAAAATTAATAATACTATGCAAAGTTCAATTTACGGGTATCTTACCTATTTTCATGAAATCGTTATTGAAGGATCTATCGCCGGCGCCGCGCGCAAACTTGAAGTCGCACCGCCGGCAGTGAGCAATGCGTTAAAACTGCTTGAACGGCATTTGGGCTTGCCTCTGTTTACCCGCACCACCCGTAAAATGGAATTAACGGAGGCGGGACAGCGGTTGTTCGAATCCACCAAGGATATGCTTCGAGGTCTGGATTCGGTTATGGAGTCCGTTCGGGATTTAACGGAGAAACCTTCGGGGCTGGTTCGGATTACCACTTCTATTATTTCTTATTTATTGGTCATCAGACCGCATTTCGCCGAATTCTGTGAACGTTACCCCGATATTCGGCTGGAAATTTCCGTCAATGACGGCATTGTAGATATTGTAAAAGAAGGTTTTGATGTAGGAATGCGTTTCGGCGATCGGCTGGAACAGAACGTGGTGGCTAAAAAGCTGCTCGATCCGGTACGGTTGGGACTATATGCCTCGGAAAGTTATCTCCGTAAATACGGAAAACCGGAAACATTAGAAGATTTAAGCCAGCATAAACTGCTGGGTTATCGTTTTGTCACGGCAAATCGCACCTATCCTTTGACTTTTAATCAAGACGGCAGAGAAATTTCAATAGATATGCCTTATTCCGTTTTAACCAATAATCTTACCGTGGAATTGGATACCGTACGTCAGGGTGTAGCATTGGGGCAACTGTTCGAACCGGTAGTGAACGCCCTGCATGACCGCAAAAATTTTATCCCGGTACTGGATGCGCACTGGACACAATATCCCGCTTTATATCTGTTCTATATGCAACACAGTCAGAAAGCCGGCAAGGTACGGGCGTTGATTGATTTTCTGGAAGAGAAAATAAAGGGATGACAGAATAGAAAGCGCGGTAAAATTTTCGAAATTTTGACCGCACTTTTATGCTGAACGGTTATTCAAATAAACTCAAATTAACCGCCGAAACGCCCTACTCCGAGTTCGTCTTCTTTGCGGGTGCGGTTGATTACCGCTTGCGGTGATTGCACGACGCGTAAGCCCATTTGATCTTCGGTACGGACAACATCGCCGCGTAGCGAGTTGGTAAATACATCGGTGATTTTAATATCCACGAATTTGCCGATCATATCGGGCGTACCCGCAAAGTTTACGATACGGTTGTTTTCCGTGCGACCGGTCAGTTCCATGATGTCTTTCTTCGACGGACCTTCCACCAATACGCGTTGTTCGGTGCCAAGCATTGCGCGGCTGAATTGTGCCGCTTGATTATTAATGCGTTGTTGAAGAATGTATAAACGTTGTTTTTTCTCTTCTTCGGTCACATCATCAGGCATATCCGCCGCCGGCGTGCCCGGGCGAGCCGAATACACAAAACTGAAGCTCATATCGAAGTTGACTTGTTGAATCAGATTCATAGTTTGTTCGAATTCCTCATTGGTTTCTCCCGGGAAGCCAACGATAAAATCGGAACTGATCTGAATATTAGGGCGAACCGCACGCAATTTACGGATAATCGATTTATATTCAATCGCCGTATGACCGCGTTTCATCATAGTTAAAATACGGTCGGAACCCGCTTGCACAGGTAAATGTAAGAAACTTACCAATTCCGGCGTATCGCGATATACATCGATAATATCATCGGTAAATTCAATCGGGTTACTGGTAGTGAAGCGTAAACGGTCGATGCCGTCAATCGCCGCCACTAAACGCAATAACTCGGCGAACGAGCAAATGCCGCCGTCGTGAGTAGGGCCACGGTAAGCATTAACGTTTTGGCCGAGCAGGTTTACTTCCCGTACGCCTTGTTCCGCCAGTTGCGCAATTTCAAATAACACGTCGTCTAACGGGCGGCTTACTTCTTCACCGCGGGTATAAGGCACAACGCAATAAGTACAGTATTTATTGCAACCTTCCATAATGGAAACAAATGCTGTCGGACCTTCCGCTTTGGGCTCCGGCAAGCGGTCAAATTTTTCAATTTCAGGGAAACTGATATCCAACACCGCTTTTTCACCGGCACGAATCTGGTTAATCATTTCAGGTAAACGGTGCAATGTTTGCGGCCCGAAAATAATATCCACATAAGGCGCACGTTCACGGATATGTTCGCCTTCCTGCGAAGCCACGCAACCGCCCACACCAATCACTAAATTAGGATTTTTTTTCTTTAATTCTTTCCAACGACCTAATTGATGGAACACTTTTTCCTGCGCTTTTTCGCGAATTGAGCAGGTATTCAGCAGCAATACATCTGCCTGTTCCGCTTCTTCCGTTAATTCCAAACCGTGCGTACTCTGCAATAAATCCGCCATTTTTGATGAATCGTATTCATTCATCTGGCAGCCCCAGGTTTTAATATGTAATTTTTGTGTCATCTTTTTTCAATCATTCAGTTAATAAACGGACAGCTTACCCGCTCGAATCGGGTAAGTTAAAATCGGTGGGTCATTTTACAGATTTGTAGCAATTATGACCAGTTAAAAACGCCGTTTTTCACGGATTTTTACCTGTTAGAGTTAGATTTAACCAGTTTAAGCAAACTGATCTATTCCGCTTTTCCCTTACCTTTTACCAACTTCATGATTTCTAAAAAATGCGGTTTAATTTCACGAAACAAGGGGAAATCCCGATGAGCCATCATTACCTCGCCCATCAATTTCAAACCGACCGTAAACTGTTCCGCCATGTCGGATGTAAAGCCCTCACGTTGTTTGGATAGTTCGATAATTTTGAAGATATCGTCATGATTGGCAGCCGTAAATTGAATCTTTTCATCTTTTGGGTTGCCTTGATTATCTTCTAAATATTCCAGAGTAATACGATATTGATATTGTTTCATAAATTGATTCCTTGTAGGATTAATCGTTTTTTTATTATATCTCTTAGGAAAAAATCATGTCAGACTTTCAGCAATATTTAAATTTTAATGAGGAAGAAAATAAACGGCGTCAATTAGAAGTTTATGCCGATACGCACATATCCGCCCTTACCGAACGGCGTATCGCCGCCATTTCCGCACCGCAGCAATGGTTAGTATTGGGCGAACCCTTCTGCCCCGATTGCCGGGTGTTTGTACCTTTTGTGCAAAAGTTTGCCGAATTGAACCCGAATATCAAAATCAAATACGTGGCACGCAAAAATTACCATGAGCGTAGCCGATTTGATTCCGACGAACAACAAAAACTCGTGGTGGAAACCCACAATATTCCAAGTTTATTCCGTATCGAAAATGATACAACACGCTTGGTATTAAAAGAATTCCCCGAGTTTTTCAAACGACGTGCAGAACAGGCGCCCGACCAAAAAGATCAACTTAAAGCGGATTATCGGGCGGGGAAATTTAATGAAGAATTAGAAAGGGAACTGGTAAAATTATTTACCGTTTAATGAAAAAGTGCGGTGAAAATTTTCAAAATTTCTACCGCACTTTTAGAATCATCCCGTTAACCAATAAAACCCTTAATAGCCGTCTTCCTGCATATTCGGCAAAAAGCTGGCTTTTTGAATACGGTTCACTCTTGTGATGATAGAGCCGTCGGAATGCAGTTCCACTTCCCGCCAGCCCGGTTGTAAGGTATCCAGCGCAAAAACATTACTATCCGGCTTAAACTGTATGCAGGTGGAAGGTGTTGCCATAATTTGGTAGTCTTTCCATGTGCCGTCCATTGCCTGATGAATATGCCCGTACAAAATCCCCCGCACATTATCATATTGGGCAAGAACCTGCGCTAATTCGTGGGCATTACGCAGATTATGTTGATCCAGCCAGCTGGAGTGGGTTGGCAGAATATGATGATGCAACACCACCAACGAATAGCGATCCGGATTATCTTTTAATTTGGAATCCAGCCACTCCAACTGATATTGCCCTAATTGCCCGTGCGGCACACCGAACACTTGGCTGTCCAGCATTAGTATCTGCCATTTGTCACCCAATAACAGGTGCTTTTTAGGGCTTAAATTGCCATGCTCCTGTACCAGAATATCAAACATTTTTGGCTGGAAATCATGATTTCCGGGGATCCAAAAAACCATTTTATCTAATTGTTGAACGGATTTGCAGAAACGTAAATAAGCCTCTTCGCTACTATCCTGTACGATATCGCCGGTAGCTAAAACAAAATCATAGTTAAATTGATTTTCTTTCAGTTCCGTCAATACCTGCGTCAAACTCTGTTGCGTATTCACACCTAATAGCTCTCCCTGCTCATCTTTAAACAGATGAGGGTCCGTTATCTGTACAAAACGAATCACATCGCTATCGGCTTCATAGATATATGTATTACTTATCACAGCGAACCTCTAATTATCAAACTGTAATTACCTTATACGTTTCATAAAATTTTTCATCAGGCAAAATAAAAAATTGTTAACAAGATCATATTTATAGCTATTTTTTTATAAAAATTGAAAGCCAGATCACATTCCGGTTGCGACCAATCAACACCAGTTTTTTTGCAACCGCCGATAGTTAAGTTGCAACCATTGGATACCTATCACGGCACTACTGTTATCAATTTTACCCTGATTTACCCATTGATATGCGGTTTCCCGGCTGACTACATGGACTTTAATATCTTCGTGTTCGCAGGCTAAACCGTGCAATCCTTTCGCCTTACTGCTGTCCACTCTACCGGCAAATAAATACAGGCGTTCCACCGTTCCGCCGGGGCTATCCCAAACACTTAACGCATACTCCAGATTATCAATCGTCACGCCGGCTTCTTCTTCGCTTTCGCGCATTGCCACTTCTTCCGGGCTTTCGCCTTCTTCTATCATTCCGGCAATCAGTTCCATTAACCAGGGTGAAGAAGATAAGTTCGGGTCATAGGCGCCAATCCGTACCTGTTCTACCAGCACGACTTCGTCACGAACCGGATCATAAGCGATCACCACAGAGGCCGCGCCTTTATAAAGAAGTTCCCGGGTTACGACTTCGCTCATTCCGCCGGCAAACAATTTATGACGAAACCGCACTTTTTTCATCTTAAAAAAACCGCTGTAAAGCGTTTCTTCATTAAGAACTTCAATATCTTGCTGACTAAACTGTTGTAATTCGGACATTACGCTACCTCCGGCGAAAACTATGGGTAAGGATAATTCAAAATTGAAAATTTTAAGGTTTTTTTTATAGTTTTTTTGAACTTGCTCACAAAAAATTAGCACAAACGCTCATTTTTTAAGTTTTATTGACAGAATATTTAATGGCATTATTCAAGCTGACCGGAGAAAATCCATTGTTTTCCCAACAGAAATATTGCGCTTGTTCCAGCTGTGAATTTGCCGCAAAACAGGCAAAATAGAAAGGCAGTTCATCGGTAAAAATTAATCTACCGGAGGGACAATAAGCGGATTGTAAACGCAGGTTTTGCGGATCATGAAACACTTCGCTTAACTGAACGATCCCCACACCCTGAGATTTCAATATTGCTTCCCGCAGGCACCAGCAACGATAAAAAGCGCTGTCCGCATCCGCCTCACCGGCAAACCAATTCTGCTCCCGTTGCGAGGCAAAATGCGCTAAAAGTGCGGTGTAATTTCGCATTTTTTTAGGATGTTCAATATCAATCCCCACAATAGATTGAGGCGTATTAACGGATAAAATCACCGCTACCCAGTCGCCCGAATGGCTGATATTAAAATCAATATGAGGGGGCGTAAAATAAGGACGTCCACTGACAGAACGCTGAATATCCGCTAAAAGTGCGGTAGGAATTTGGGCTTTTTTGCATAATTCCCATAATAAAAAATGCGCAATCCATCGGCTGCGATGACGGCGCTTTACCCGTATATTTTCGGTGGGTTTCCGGCCTAATTCTTCCGTTAAAAATTCAGGCGGAATTTGTCTAAGAGGGTAATGTTGTTGAATATTGCCGAACGCAATGAATGTTGTCATAAAAATAATAAAGCCAGTAAAAACTGGCCTTATTATACGTTAAAATTTTATTTCGCCAATAAAGCATTCACAAGTTTAATGAACGCCACCGGATTTTCCAAAGAACCGCGTTCCGCAAGCATGGCTTGATTTAACAGCAATTCAATCCAATCGCCGAATTCGGTTTCATCGGTCACCTTCGCCGCTTTTTTCACTAATTCGTGCTGCGGATTAATCTCAAAGGTATATTTTACTTCCGGCACCGGTTGACCGCTCATGGCAAAAAGTTTCGCCATTTGTGTAGTCATTTGGTCATTATCCGTTGAAACTACCGCCGGCGTATCCGTTAGGCGGTGGGTTATACGTACATCTTTTACTCGCTCACCAAGCAAAGATTTCACCCGTTGGATAAAGGAATCGAATTTTTCATCCTGTTCTTTTTGATTTTCTTCCTCTTTATCCGCCAAATCGCCTAAATCCAAATCCGCTTTGGTGACGGATTGCAACGGTTTACCGTCGAATTCCGTTAAATAACTCAACATCCATTCGTCGATACGATCGGAAAGTAATAATACTTCAATGCCTTTTTTGTTGAACAATTCCAAGTGAGGGCTGTTTTTCGCCGCCACATAGCTGTCCGCGGTAATGTAATAGACGGCTTTTTGCCCTTCTTTCATACGGGAAATATAGTCCTCAAAGGACACATTTTGTTCGCTGCTGTCCGTGTGAGTAGAAGCGAAACGGTAAAGTTTGGCAATTTGTTCTTTATTAGCGAAATCTTCCGCCACGCCTTCTTTCAGCACCAAGCCGAATTCTTTCCAGAATACGGCGTATTTTTCAGGTTCGTCTTTCGCTAATTTTTCCAGCATTTGTAACGAACGTTTGGTCAAGGCTTTGCGCAACGCCGCCGTGGTTTTATTATCCTGTAAAATTTCGCGGGAAACGTTTAACGGCAAATCGTTGCTGTCTAACAAACCGCGCATAAAGCGTAAATAATTCGGCATAAAGACTTCGGCGTCATCCATAATGAATACGCGTTGCACATAGAGTTTTAAACCGTGTTTTTGTTCGCGGTTGAATAAATCCCAAGGCGCTTTGCCCGGCACATAAAGCAGACTGGTATATTCCTGATTGCCTTCCACTTTATTGTGCATCCAGCTTAACGGATCGGCAAAATCATGGCTGATATGTTTATAAAATTCTTTATATTCGTCATCGGAAATTTCCGCTTTAGAACGGGTCCAAAGGGCTTGCGCCTTATTGATTTTTTCCCATTTCACACCGGATTCTTTACCTTCTTCGTCATATTCTTTCGTCAGAATTTCCACCGGCAACCCGATATGATCGGAATATTTGCCGATAATTTCCCGTAAACGCCATTCGTTTAAGAATTCTTTTTCATCCTCACGCAGGAATAAGGTAATTTCCGTACCGCGATCCTTTTTCTCAATATTTTCTACCGAATATTCGCCTTCGCCGGCAGAAGCCCAAAGCACGCCTTTATCCGCCGCGACACCGGCGGCACGACTACGCACTTCCACTTTGTCGGCAACGATAAATGCGGAATAAAATCCGACCCCGAACTGACCGATTAACTGACTGTCTTTCGCCTGATCATTTCCTAGCGCGCTTAAAAATTCTTTTGTGCCTGATTTTGCAATCGTACCTAAATGATCGACGGCTTGTTCCCGGGTCATACCGATACCGTTATCGCTCACGGTTAACGTACCTTTTTTGTCGTCAAAGCTAATGCGCACTTTTAAATCGCCGTCGCCTTCATAAAGTTCCGGTGCGGAAAGCGCTTTAAAACGGAGTTTGTCCGCCGCATCCGATGCGTTTGAAATCAGCTCGCGCAAAAAAATCTCTTTATTGGAATAAAGAGAATGAATCATTAATTGTAAAAGTTGTTTTACTTCGGTTTGAAATCCACAAGTTTCTTTATTGCTCATTTTATTTTCCTCGTAGAACGGGTCTTCCCGTCAAAAGCATTATAATAAACAGGCATGAACCTGTTTCAATAGCTTTTTAGATATAAGAATAATTTTGCAAATTTCAACCGCAGTTTTACGGATTTTTGCATTAGAAGGGAAATAGAAAAAAAGTGCGGTAAAAATTTTGAAAATTTCACCGCACTTTTCAGATTCAGGAAAGATTAGAAGTCGTAACGGACACCGACTTTAGCGCCGTATTGATTGATGTTGTGACCGTTGGCTTTGCCCAAACGGTTATATTCAACACCACCGTTTAAAGAAACGTCTTTCGCTACCTGGTATTGCACGCCGGCTAAGGCGCCGTAACCCAATTTGTAAGAGTCCGTTTCTTTAATTATGCGCGAGCCGCCGGATCTTTTCTCTTCTTTCGCATCAATGTCGTTCGCCGATAAACGTGCGCCTATATAAGGTTTAACCGGTGAACCGACTTCAATATCATAGATTGCGGATACGCCGAAGCCGTGCGCTTTTACTTCGGAATTGCCGTCAGTTGATTTGCCGTAATGAGTATAGTCTATCGCATAACGCATATCGCCCGTGTCATAACCTAGCGCGACATTCGGCGAAAAACGGTGATCGCTGACTTCTCCGGATTTAATTTTCGAATATCCCGCATTACCTTCAACGTAAACGTTGGCTTGCGCAGCGGATACCATGGCTAATGCGGCGATAATCGCTAATAATGTCTTTTTCATATAAATTCCTTATAAATCTAAGAAAAGGATGGTCGCTAAATAATCCGACAAAGCGGATTTAACTTATTTAGCTGTGAACTAAGACAATTTATCCGCCGAAATGTTCATTTATAAAAAATCCGCCGAATTTAACCGCACTTTTAAATCGGATTTTAAGTACCGCAAAATTGCAACTCAACTCGAGGGTCTGTTTATATTTTATAAACTTGATCTCAACCGCTTACAAAAGATAAACAGCTCCTGCATTTCCGGCAAAAATACACCGCGTGATCACGCTGAATCCGGGTATGGCGGCGAACGGAAAGTTGATGAGTCCGGCATTGGCATTGGTAAGTAAAAGTCTCGCCCTGCACGGATTTAACATCAAACCGATGATAGACGTTTGCCGGCAAATCAAATACGTTGTTCATCACCGTTTGCCATTCGACGCCATGGGGTTTTACCCGCCCGAATACTTGATAAACCAGCAAATGTGCAAGCTCATGAGGTACTACCTGCCCGATAAACTCGGCGGAATTTTCCAACAATAAAGTGCGGTTTAAACGGATTTCGTTTTGTTGCAAATAAGCAACCCCCGCTTTCATTCCACGTACCTGATAAGTGACCGTCGGCATAGGAAAAGAACGATGAAAATGCGTTTCGGCAAGCGTCAGACAATTTGTTAATCTGCGCTGAACCTGCATTTTCAAATGACGAAATCCGGTTAATTCAGAAATATTTTCCATAACGACAAAATCAAAAGTGCGGTGAAATTTTTCGAAATTTTATGTGATGAGAAAAAATTTTCAAAAAATCGACCGCACTTTAACAATGAAGGCTTATAAATGAGCAATATTCATAAGCCCGGATTATTATTTTTTCAATAAATAAGCGCGCAATGCGGCAAAATCATTTTCCATTACATCGGAAAGCAATGGTAATTCCGCATGTTTTGCAAGCGCCTGCGGAAGCGGTAATTGGGTGTTAAGAATGCGTTCAACGGATTCTTTAAACTTCGCCGGATGCGCCGTGCACAGGAACAAACCGGTTTCGCCCGCTTGCAAGTCCTGTTTCAATACGCGATAAGCAATGGCGCCGTGAGGTTCGCACAGATAACCTTTTGCATTCATATCGCGTAGGGTTTCTTCCGTTTGTGCGTCGGAAACCGCACCCGAATGCAACTCGGATAAAGCCCAACCGTTACGTTTAAACAATTCTTCGACACGCGGCCAGTTATTCGGGCGGCTGACATCCATGGCGTTAGATAAAGTTGCCACCGTTGCGTTAGGTTCCCATTTCCCCTTTGCCAGATAACGCGGAACCGTATCATTGGCATTGGTGGAAGCGATAAAACGCTTAATCGGCAAACCTAAGGTTTTCGCGATTAATCCGGCGGTTAAATTACCGAAGTTACCGCTTGGTACGGAAACCACCAGATTGCTGCGCTCTGAAGGCGAAAGTTGTGCCGCCGCTTCAAAATAATAGCAAACCTGAGCCAGTAAACGGCTGATATTAATGGAATTTGCGGAATTTAAACCGATCGCCCGACGCAATTCCTCATCATCAAAAGCTTGTTTTACCAACGCCTGGCAAGCGTCAAAATCCGCATTAATCGCGACGGTACGGATATTGCCGCCTAATGTGCAGAATAATTTTTCCTGTAACGGGCTGATTTTACCTTGCGGATAAAGAATCACCACATCAATATTTTCCAAACCGTAAAATGCATGAGCAACCGCCGCCCCGGTATCGCCCGAAGTCGCGGTTAAGATGGTAATTTTGCCGTCGCCGCGCACTGTCGCTAACGCCTGCGCCATAAAACGGCCGCCGAAATCTTTAAAGGCTAAAGTCGGGCCATGAAATAATTCCAATGCATAAACGCCCTCTTCTACCTTTGCCACCGGAGCCGGAAAAGTGAACGCGTTTTTCACCATGGTATTGAGTTTTTCCGCCGGAATTTCTTCTCCGATTAGAGCGCCTAAGATTTTTTGACTGCGTTCCACTAACGGCAAGGCTAATAATTCGTCAATATTATCTAAAGCCGGAATCACTTCAGGAAAAAATAATCCCTGATCTTTTCCCAACCCCTGGCGTACCGCCTGGGCAAAATTTACTTGTTCTTCCGGGTGTTTAATGTTGTATAGATTCATAATTTAATATTATTCCTGTTTATTTTAATTTCTCAATTATCAATAGTGAGGATATTGATATTATTCGTTATCCTAAAGCCCTTGTACCCTGATTATCCACCTTACAGATATGCACAAAGCCTTCGTTATTCTGCAGATAATGATTCTCTAAATAATTGGCAAGCTTAGTAGCGACCGCTAAATCCGGCGCGATGGAAAAAATTGTCGGACCGGAACCCGAAATCCCGGTGGCTAAGGCGCCTAAATCCCGTGAAGCCTGTTTTACCTCGGCAAAATTCGGCAACAGGGATTCGCGATAAGGTTCTGCTATAACGTCTTTCATCATTAATGCGGCTAAGACATCCTGCTGCGTGTGACAAGCGTGAACAAAGCTGCCTAAATGGCGTCCGTGAGCAATCACATCCTGACGGGTATAGCTTTTCGGCAAAATCGCCCGCGCTTCGGCAGTGGAAACTTCAATACCCGGATAAGCCAGCACCCAATACCAACTATCGAAAAACGGCAGTTGCTGACAAATATTGCCCAAAGACTGCACCATAAGCTGTACGCCGCCGAGATAGCAAGGCGCCACGTTATCATAATGGATAGAACCTGAAATGCGACCTTCCAATTCGCCCATCATTTCAAGCAGTTCCATTTTAGAAAAAGGCTCGTTATGAAACATATTCAATGCCACCAACGCCGCCACAATAGAACAGGCGCTGGAACCTAAACCCGAACCTATCGGCATATTTTTTTCAAGAGTTAAACGCAAAGGTTTGACATGACCGTTACGTAGTTTTAAGCGTTCGCTAAACAGAACATAAGCTTGATAAACAATATTTTTTTGCGGTTCTTTCGGTAATTTACGGACAAAATAACCCGCACTTTCCAACTCAAAACCGGCGGGAATATCTTCAATTTGTACCACATCGCCGAGCAATGACCCGTCAATCGGGGATATTGCCGCACCTAAAGTATCAAAACCGACACTGATATTCGCGCTTGATGCCGGAGCATAAATTCTTAACATTGTTTACTCTCTTAATTTCTTAACGTTCTGAGGATATCGGCAAAAATACCGGCGGCGGTTACCGCATTACCTGCACCGTAACCACGTAATAATAGCGGAATCGGTTGATAGTAGCGAGTATAAAATGCCAGTGCGTTTTCACCGTTTTTGACTTTATATAACGGATCGTCCGCATCGACTTCCACAATCGACACCTTGCATTTGCCGTCATTTATTTGTCCGACATAACGTAAAACCTTATTCTGAGCACCTGCTTTTTCTACACGGGCGGCAAATTCGGCATCCAGTTGCGGCAAAATTTCCATAAATTCCACCGCACTTTTTCCTTCGGAAAAACCTTTCGGCAATACGCTTTCCACTTCCACATCGGAAAGTTCTAATTCTAAACCGCTTTCGCGGGCTAAAATTAACAGCTTACGCGCCACATCCTGACCGGATAAATCGTCACGCGGATCCGGCTCGGTAAAGCCTTTTTCACGGGCAAGCGCCGTTGCCTGCGACAATGTCAGACCTTCTTCCAGTTTACCGAAAATAAAGGATAAGGAACCGGATAAAATTCCGTTGAAACGTTCTACTTCATCGCCGGCGGCAAGCAAATTCTGCAGATTTTCGATAACCGGCAAGCCCGCACCGACATTGGTATCGTACAGGAATTTACGTTGATTTTTGCGCGCATTTTCACGTACCAAATTATAATACGCCATTTCGCGGGTATTGGCTTTTTTATTTGGCGTAACCACATGAAAACCCTCGCTTAAAGCGCGCGCATATAAACCGGATACGGACTCTGCCGTTGTGCAGTCCACAAATACCGGATTCACCACATGGTGCAATTTAATAAATGACAGTAATACGTCAAAGTCCGACGGTTGGGTGGCATTGGATAGATCTTCTTTCCAGTTATCCAGCGATAAACCGTTTTCATTCAACAACATTTTATTCGAGTTTGCCAAAGCGCAAACCCGAATTTCAATATCCTTTTTTGCCAGATACTCTTTTTGCTGCTTAATCTGTTCGATTAATTCGCCACCGACACCGCCGACCCCCACAAGAAACATATCGACGCTTTTCTTATTGTTGAAAAGTGCCTGGTGGGTGGACTTCACCGCTTCAATAGCTTTATTTTGCGCCACTACGGCGGAAATCGAACGTTCGGAAGACCCCTGGGCAATGGCGACAATGCTGATATTCGCCTGTGATAATGCGGAGAAGAAACGCGCCGCAATACCTTTCGCCTGTTTCATACCGTCGCCGACTACGGAAATAATTGAAAGATCTTCGATAACCTCAACCGGTTCTAAATCTTTGTCTAATAATTCTTTAGCGAATTCCGTATTTAACGCGTCTTTTGCTTTCGCAGCTAATTTACTCGGCACACAGAAACTAATACTGTATTCGGAAGAAGATTGAGTAATCAAAATAACGGAAACACCGGCTTTCGACATCGTTGAGAAAACCCGTGCAGCCATGCCTACCATGCCTTGCATACCCGGACCCGACACATTAAACATCGCCACATTATCTAAATTGGTAATACCTTTAACCTGTAATTCGCCTGATTGCGGCTCATTTCCGTCAATAATAGAACCGGGGGCGGTCGGATTTCCCGTATTTTTAATCAAACAAGGAATATTGCTGCGAACTAACGGGCCGATGGTTCTCGGATGAATCACTTTTGCACCGAAATAAGACAATTCCATCGCTTCGCGGTAAGAAAGACTTGGCAGCAAACGGGCATCCGGTACCAAACGCGGATCGCAGGTAAACACGCCGTCAACATCAGTCCAGATTTCGCAAGCACTGGCGTTCAAGCAGGCCGCTAAACAAGCGGCGGAATAATCCGAACCGTTACGTCCTAACAGAACAAGTTCGCCTTTTTCATTTCCTGCGGTAAATCCCGCCATTAATACGACGTTATTTTTCGGAATTGAAGCCACATCAACACGTTTTGCCGATTCCTCAATATCGACCGATGACTCCAGGTAATTGCCGTAAGCTAACAGTTTTTCCACCGGATTAATTACCGTTACCTCATATCCGCAAGCTTCAAACCAGGCTTTCATCATAGCGATAGATAATTTTTCACCGCGACAGTCGATTGTTGCTTTTACCGCGTCTTCCACTTTGCCCGCTTGGCGAATTTGTTCTAATAATTCCGCAAGCTGATTGAATTCGCTTTCGATAAGCTGCGATGTACCTTTAAGATCAAAATTATTATTTTTTTCATGCAGCCCGTTAATAATGTTATAAAAAATGTCTAACGCTTCATTAAAATTTGTTTCGGTAGGTTGATTAAGGCTGGCTTTTTCAGAAAGAGCGACGAGGTGATTGGTAATTTTTGCGGGCGCCGACAAAACGGCGGCGGCCTGCTCTTCCAAATGAGCTTTTTCGATAAGCCGGGCTGCCTGCAAAAATCTTTCCGGGTTGGCAAGCGAGGTGCCGCCAAATTTAAGTACGCGCATAGGAGTCTCCTATAAAAAATGTTGTGAATGCAAAAAACTGTATAAAAAAAACCCGCATAAGTTGCGGGTTTCATGTATTTTTTATTTAGAACGCACTAACCCACCCAGTTACACATCGTAATGGTAATCATAATGGTGGTCATAATCATTGTGCTATTGTTCATAGGTTCGTAAATTTATTTGTACAACGAAAAACGTATGCTAGAAATACCGAAGTTTTTCCGCTTTGTCAACGACAAAATAAAAAAAGCCTGAAAAATTATATTCAGACTTTTTATTCGCTATCGCAAAGCGGTTTTATTTAAAACATCTGCAATTTTCGATTTATTTAATCACACCGCACGCCATTCTCGCGCCACCGCCGCCTAACGCCGCCGGATGATCGGAATGGTTATCGCCGCCTACATGAATCATTATTGATTTGTCGGCGATTTCATCTAGAGATTTAAGGCGCGGAGCCAATACCGGATTAGATGCCGTACCGTCCGCATTTACGGCTAATGCCGGTAGATCACCTAAATGCGCGTTATCTTCCCAAGGAAATCCGTGGCGTTTTGCCTCTTTCGGATCCCAATGCCCGCCGGCGCCTAAACCCGCCACTTTTTTGCCGTCTTTTTCACCTGCCGCACAACTTGGATTTTGATGAAGATGAAAACCGTGCAATCCTGCAGTTAATCCGTTTAATTCAGGAGTGAAAACTAAGCCGTAAGGCGATTCCGTGACAACCACTTGACCGATAGCTTTATCACCTTTTACCGGGTCCAATAAGCTGACTTCAATCACTTTTGATTTGATTTCGGTCTGTACATTTTTTGCTTCTTCCGCGATAGCGGCACCGCTTAAGGTAAACAAACCTAATAAAATAACCGTCTTTTTCATATAAGCTCCTGTAAACAAATAAAAAGTTGGCAAATGCCAAAGTGATACTATCATTGTATGAAAGATAAACAAGCCAATTGTTGCATTTTTGTTACATAGCTCACAAATATTATCAATAGATGTTTTTAGATAAACTGGTACAATATTCCTTTATTTCATTATCAGGAAAGCACTAACGGGTTATTTCAATGGAAATCGCTAACAATTTAAAACAAATTCATAAAAATATCGTATCAATTTGCCAAAATGCCGGTTTGCCCTCGAACTCGGTGAAATTATTAGCGGTCTCGAAAACCAAGCCGGTTGAAGATTTGGAACAGGCTTATCAAGCCGGACAACGTGCTTTTGGTGAAAATTATGTGCAGGAAGGTGTTGAAAAAATTGAATTTTTCCAGGCAAAACATCCGGATATGGAATGGCATTTTATCGGCCCGTTACAATCCAACAAAACACGTTTAGTGGCGGAATATTTTGACTGGATGCAAACGGTGGATCGGGAAAAAATTGCAATCCGTCTGAATGAACAGCGCCCCGCCAATAAATCGCCGTTAAACGTTCTGATTCAGATTAATATTAGTGATGAAGAAAGTAAGTCCGGCATAAAACCGGCCGATATGATGGCGCTGGCAGAAATTATCGAAAACTTACCGCACTTGCGTTTGCGCGGATTAATGGCGATTCCCGCCGCAACGCATGATGTGGCGATTCAAGCACAAAGCTTCTCGGCAATGCATAAACTTTTTGTCGAATTACAACAGTCGTTACCGAATCAGCGAATCGATACTCTTTCTATGGGTATGACCGATGATATGACGGCAGCGATTAAGTGCGGTTCAACCATGGTCAGAATCGGCACGGCTATTTTTGGCAGCCGAAATTAAGGTTTTCGTGACTTATTGAAAATAAAATCCAAAAGTGCGGTTAAAATTTTCGATTTTTTGACCGCACTTTTTCTAACCACAAAAAATGGCACCCTTGGAGTGCCATTTTTGCTTTATAAATATTATAAATTGGTTTTAATCGGAAAAACGTTCGATTCTTGCGCCTAAACCACGTAATTTTTCTTCGATACGTTCATAACCGCGATCGATATGATAAATACGATCCACAATGGTTTCGCCGGATGCGATACAGCCCGCTAATACCAAACTGATCGAAGCGCGCAAATCCGTCGCCATCACCTGCGCGCCGGATAAATGTTCGACACCGTGACAAATCGCCGTATTTCCTTCGATTTCCGCTTTTGCGCCCATACGAATTAATTCGGGAATGTGCATAAAACGATTCTCAAAAATCGTTTCGGTAATTTTGCTGGTACCTTCCGCCACTACGTTTAACAAAGTGAACTGCGCCTGCATATCGGTCGGGAAGCCCGGATGCGGCATGGTGCGAATATTCACCGCTTTCGGACGTTGACCTAAAGAATCTAAAGTAATGCTGTCTTCCGTGATGTCTATCTGCATACCGGCTTCGCGCAGTTTTTCAATAACGGCTTCTAAGGTATCCGCTTTTGTTCCGCGGCAAGTAATACGCCCGCCCGATATAGCGGCCGCCACCAGGAAAGTCCCGGTTTCGATACGGTCCGGCACGATGCGATGGCGGCAACCCGCTAAACGTTCAACCCCTTCAATGGAAATCGTATCCGTGCCTGCGCCGGAAATTTTTGCGCCCATGGCATTTAAAAAGATTGCCGTATCCACCACTTCCGGTTCACGCGCCGCATTTTCAATAACGGTTTTGCCTTCGGCTAAAGTTGCCGCCATAATGATGGATAAGGTTGCGCCGACACTGACTTTATCCATATAAATTCTGGCACCTTTCAAACGACCGTTTACCGTCGCTTTCACATAGCCTTCGTCCAGTTCAATCGCCGCACCCATTTTTTCCAGACCGGAAATATGCATATCGACAGGGCGAGCGCCGATTGTGCAACCGCCCGGTAATGAAACCTGTCCTTCATGAAAACGCGACAATAACGGCGCTAACGCCCAAATAGAAGCGCGCATGGTTTTTACCAACTCATAAGGCGCGACAAATTGATTAATATTGCCGGCATCGATCAGCACTTTACCCGGTTCTTCCGCACATTCCACATTAACGCCCAACTTGCGCAGAATCTTAAATGTTGTTTCGACATCTTTTAAGTCAGGCACATTGGTCAATATAACCGGTTCTTCCGCTAAAATTGAAGCGAATAAAATTGGCAATGCGGCATTTTTTGCACCGGAAATATCGACGGTTCCGGTTAAACGAGATTGCCCATAGACACGAAATTTTTCCATTTTATTTTCCTAAAATTAAATTAGTTTACGACGTTTAACATACGTTCTAATTTCCATTTTTCAGGACTGAACGTTTTAATGGTCAAGGCATGGATTTCACCGCTGGAAAAATGATCCATCAATGGCGCGTAAATAGTTTGTTGTTGTTTTAATCTTGATAATTTTGCGATTTCTTCACTGACGACAATCACGCCGTAATGTGCGTTTTCACCTTGCACGTAAACTTCATCAAGATTTAAAGCCTGTTTAAGAATTCGTTCGATTTCTTGGGTTTCCATTGTTATTTCCATTAAGGTTATTTAGCAAATTGCTACTTCAAATAAGGCTTAATCCAATCGGCTAATCCGACAAGATCTGCTAATGTAAGCAATTGGGGCGGGACATTTTCCAATAATAACGTTTTATCAGCGTTTTTCTTGGCTTGGCAATAATGAAGTAAATCACATAATAAAGCAAAACCGGCGGAATCAATGCGGGATACTTGAGATAAATCCCAACTGATATTTTTATCCGCAATTTGTCGTTCTGATAAAAAAGAAGAACGTTGCTCCCTTTTTTGGAATTCATTCCAAAGAGGTAGCAACGTATCCCTAGATAGCTCTCCGTCCAAGCGGAAAGCTATTCTATCATCATTTTGCTCGGCTGCCCATTTCAAATGTTTTTCAGCTTGCATAATTTCTCTTATTTTTTACCAAGGCTAACCGGAACCGCCGCCGCACGTTGTACCTGTGCGGTTAAAGCATCAATCCCGTTTTTGCGTAAAATACTGCTCCACTCCTGTTTTTTGGTATCTACCATGCTCACGCCTTCAGCGGTCATGTCATAAACCTGCCATTTGCCGGTTTTACTGTTTTTACGCCATTGGAAATTTAAATTTAACGGCTCCTGACCTTTCTGTAATAGTTTTACCCGAACGCTTGCCTGACTGTCGCTAACGGTTTGTTGCGGTTGCACCTGAATATCCTGATTGCTGTACATGGTCAACGCCTGAGCATAAGCCTGCACAATAAATTGATCAAATGCGGCAAAAAACTGTTCGCGCTGCGCCGGTGTAGTGGACTTAAAATATTGCCCTAACACTAATGAGCCGGCATAGTTCACATGCACATAAGGCATTAAATCCTGACGAACGATAGTTTTTAAATAATTCGGATCCTGTTTAATTTTAGGCTGATTCGCTTTAATATCGGCAAATAATTTTTCCGCCGCTTGCCGGGTCAAACCGTAAGGACTTTCATCGGCCAATGCATTTTGGACGGCAAAAAGTGCGGTCGCTAAAAGCAAAATTTTCGATACCCAAGTTTTAAATGTGGCTTTTAACATAGATTCATTTCTCCAATAAAATTAAATAACTGTCCTGATTATTCTGCTGCTTGCGGTTCCGCAGAATCGTCTTTTTTGTCTTTATCGCCGTAAATAAACTGCCCGATAAGATCCTCTAGCACCACCGCCGATTTCGTATCTACGATTTTATCGCCCTCTTTTAACATAGCGGTTTCACCATCGTCAAACCCAACGCTTAATGCAATATATTGTTCGCCCAATAAACCGGAAGTTTTAATGGATAAAGAACTGTTTTCCGGAATTTGATTATATTCTTCGTTAATAGCAATAGTTACCTGCGGTAAATAATTTTGCTCATCTAAAGAAATATTCGTTACGCGACCGATAACCACACCGCCGACTTTCAACGGCGCACGCACTTTTAGTCCGCCGATATTATCAAAAGTTGCGAAGACTTGATAAGATTTCGTTTCACTGAATCCTTGCACATTCGCGACTTTTAGTCCCATAAAAATAAGCGCGGCAATGCCGATTAGCAGAAATAATCCAACGCCAAATTCATATTTAATTGTTTGTCTCATTATTTTTCCTATTTTACGCAGTCCTGTTTGCGCATATCACTCAATAAAAAACCTTAACCGGCACCAAACATAATTGCTGTTAGCACAAAGTCTAACCCCAACACCAATAAAGAGGCGTTCACTACAGTTCTGGTGGTTGCCTGGCTGATACCTTCCGAAGTGGGAATACAGTCATAGCCGTTGAATAAAGCAATCCAGGTTACGGTAAAGGCAAAAACCAGGCTCTTAATAAACCCATCCCATAAATCCAGAGTTCTTACCGCATTTTGCATTACCGACCAGAAACTACCGCTATCAATACCTTTCCATTCAACGCCGATCAAATGGCCGCCGATAATCCCCACTGCAGTAAATAGCACAGTTAAAACCGGCATGGCAATCACGCCCGCCCAAAAACGAGGTGCGATAACCCGACGCAACGGATCAACCGCCATCATTTCGAGGCTGGATAACTGCTCTGTTGCCTTCATTAAACCGATTTCGGCAGTCAATGCCGAACCGGCTCGCCCGGCAAATAAAAGTGCGGTCACAACCGGGCCTAATTCCCGTAATAAGGACAACGCAACCAACTGCCCGACATTCGCCTCGGCGGCAAAATCCACTAAAATAACATAACCCTGCAATCCCAATACCATGCCGATAAAAAAGCCCGATAACAGGATAATTAATAGGGATTGAACGCCAAGCACATATAACTGTTTAATTAATAATGGAAAATGTTTTTTAATTTGCGGTTTACCCACTAAAGAGCCAAACAGCATAAAGCCCGCTCTACCTAAAGCTTTTACCGAATTAATAACATTGCGTCCCAGTGCAGAGATTAAATCAACCATCATTTATTTATTCCTCTGCCAAACAATTCTTCCTCATAATCCTGAGACGGATAATGGAAATGCACGGGTCCGTCTTCCTGCCCGTTAATAAACTGTACTACTTGCGGATCAGTGCTTTGCAGCAACTGCTCCGCCGTTCCTTCCGCAATCACTCGCTTATTGGCGATGATATACGCATAATCGGCGATACTTAATACTTCCTGCACATCATGAGAAACCACAATCGATGTCAAATTCAACGCTTCATTTAAACGTTTAATTAGACTGACGATCACGCCCATGCTAATAGGATCCTGTCCGGCAAACGGCTCGTCATACATAATCAGTTCCGGATCAAGAGCAATGGTTCTCGCTAAAGCGGTGCGTCTTGCCATCCCGCCGGATAATTCCGAAGGCATTAATTCCGCCGCTCCGCGCAACCCGACCGCTTCTAATTTCATTAATACAATTTGACGAATTAAGCTTTCCGGCAAATTGGTATGTTCGCGAATCGGAAAGGCTACGTTCTCAAAAGTTGAAATATCGGTAAATAAAGCACCCGATTGGAATAACATCCCCATACGTTGGCGAACTTTATAGAGTTCCGAATTCGACATTTGGCAAATATCTTTTCCTTCAAATAAAATCTCACCCTGCTCCGGGTGTAACTGACCGCCAATCAGTTTTAATAACGTGGTTTTACCAATCCCCGACGGGCCCATAATAGCGGTAATTTTACCTTTTTGAACCTTAAGGTTGAGATCGTTATAAATCGTACGTTCACCACGTTTAAAAGTGAGATTATTCACTTCAACCAGCGTGTTCTCACCCATAAAACCTCTGTATCATTTTTTTCTCTAATCAAATAAAACTGGGATAATCTACGAATTTTCCCCTAATGTCAAAGTTATTAGTAATAAATTTATGCCAATAAATCTGACAAAAACGTATGCTATTCGACCATAAACTAAAAGTTTCGTTCCTCAAAACAAAGAAAAATCTTACCGCACTTGCGTAATTTTTCAAAAATTATGCTATTATTCCGCTTTATTTATTAACACAGAATTTAATATTTTATGAATATTCGCTGGAATATTATTCTTGGAACTATCGCTTTAGTATTGCTTGCCTGGTTTTATACATTAAACCAAGACAAGCCGGATTTAACCCGGTTAATCAAAGCGCCTGAAAGCCCTGAATATACCGGGCATAAAATGGAGACCACCATTTTTTCTCCCGCAGGGAAAAAACAATACCAAGCTTATTCGGATACGGCACGGCATTATGATCAAGACGGACATACCGAATTTGTAAACCCGGTAGTGTTCGCTTTAGAGGTGGAAACGGAAAATCAGGGAAAGCAAAGCTGGAAATTAACCGCAAAATCCGCCACCCTGACAAAAGATAATTTACTCTATCTCAATGGTGAGGTTGTGGCCCAAAGCCTGGATCCGATTTCTCGTTTACAACGTATTGAAACGGAAGCCGCAGTAGTCAATTTAAAAAACCAGGACATTACTTCCGATAATATGGTTACCATCCGAGGGCTCAACTTTACCAGTTCGGGCCTGAAACTGACCGGTAATCTGAAACAACAAGCAGCGACTTTAAAAGAGCAGGTGAAAACCCATTATGAAATTAGCAATCAATAAAATTTTACTTACTTCCGCATTAGTGATGACTTCATTATCTGCTTTCGCTTTAAAAGACGATACGAATCAGCCTATTAATATTGTGTCTGACAACCAATCCCTGGATATGGAAAAAAGCATCGTCACTTTTACCGATAACGTTGTAATTACTCAGGGTTCCATTTTAATCAAAGCCAATAAAGTAATTATCACTCGTCCGCCCGAGGGTTCGAAACAAAAAGAAACCGTTGAGGCATTCGGTAATCCCGTTACATTTCACCAAATGCTGGATGACGGCAAACCGGCAGACGGTAAGGCCAATAGAGTCCATTATGATTTAGGTAAAGAATTTTTAACATTAACCGGTAATGCGCAATTAAAACAATTGGATAGTACCATTGATGGCGACGTAATTACTTATGATGTGAATAAACAGCAATTAAAAGCTAGCAGTACGGCAAAAAGTCGAGTAAAAACCGTATTAATTCCTTCACAATTAAATGAGAAGAAAAAATAGAGGTTACTTATGTCTATTCTTTATGCCGAAAACTTAGCGAAAAGTTATAAAGGCCGTCAGGTTGTATCCGATGTAAGCTTTACCGTAAAATCCAATGAAATTGTCGGTTTACTGGGACCAAACGGTGCGGGCAAGACAACCTCTTTCTATATGGTTGTCGGGCTTGTGCGCCATGATCAGGGCAAAATCCGTATTGATGATGAGGACATTAGCTTGCTGCCGATGCACAACCGTGCACAAAAAGGCGTAGGTTATCTTCCGCAAGAAGCCTCGATTTTCCGTCGTTTAAGCGTGTACGATAATTTAATGGCGGTTCTTGAAATTCGTAAAGATCTGACTAAAGAACAACGTCATGCCCGCGCGGAAGAATTAATTGACGAGTTTAATATCGGTCATATCCGGGATAATTTGGGACAATCGTTGTCCGGTGGCGAACGTCGCCGCGTAGAAATTGCCCGTGCATTGGCGGCGAATCCTAAATTCATCTTATTAGACGAACCTTTTGCCGGTGTTGACCCTATTTCAGTTATCGATATCAAAAAAATCATTAAAGATCTGCGGGATCGCGGTTTAGGCGTGTTAATTACCGACCATAATGTCCGCGAAACACTTGATGTATGTGAGCGGGCATACATCGTTAGTGCCGGAAAAATGATTGCAACCGGAACACCGACAGACATTTTAAATGACGAACATGTAAAACGTGTTTATCTTGGTGAAGAATTTAAGCTGTAAGCTATGGTTAAATTTACTGAAATTTTATCCCCTGAAAATATCCGTCAGGGGATTATTTGTTCAAGCAAAAAACGATTACTTGAAGTTATTTCGGATATCGTAACAAAACGATTTAATCTGCAGGAAGAAGAAATCGGTTATCATATTGAACAATTGGAATGCTTTGAAACCTTGCTTTCAAGAGAAAAACTAGGTTGTACAAGCTTAGGTAACGGCATTGCAATGCCGCGGGCAAAACTGCCAATCGGCGATAAACCGGTTGCCGTATTCTTGCAATTAGCCAGCCCCGTTAATTATGAAGCGCCGGATAAAAGAGATGTTGATTTAGTGCTGGCTATTTTAATTCCGGAAAAATGCTGCGCCGCCTATTCCCCTTATCTGCCGGAATTGGCCGAGCGTTTTTCGGATAAAATGCTATGTAAGCAACTGCGGGCGGCGCAAAGTGCGGATGAAATCTGGCAAATTTTTCAATATATGGATAACTGTTTGCATGAACACACCGACGATACGGCGACGGAAGAAAAATAACACTTATCACTCAAAATGAGGCAATTTATGGAACTTATTATCATCAGTGGGCGTTCCGGCGCGGGCAAATCTGTTGCATTAAGAGCTTTAGAAGATATGGGTTACTATTGCGTTGATAACCTGCCAATCAATTTATTGCCCGAGCTTGCCGATATTTTATCGACCTCTCAGCAATCCGCCGCCGTGAGTTTAGATATTCGTAATTTGCCTCATTCACCCGAAACATTAGATACATTACTTCAACAACTGGCCGATGCGCAGCATCAGGTGCGAATTATCTTCCTTGAAGCGGATCGCAGTACATTAATTCGCCGTTATAGCGATTCCCGTCGGCTACATCCGTTATCCATGCAGGATTTATCCCTTGAAGCGGCAATTGAAGCGGAGGCCGGTTACCTGGAACCTTTATTGCAAAATGCCGAATTGGTGATTAATACCAGCGAAATATCCACCCACGAACTGGCACAGCGTTTGCGTGAATTCTTAAAAGGCAAACCTGATAAAGAACTGAAAATTGTCGTCGAATCCTTCGGTTTTAAATATGGTCTGCCCCTTGATGCGGATTATGTTTTTGACGTTCGTTTTTTGCCTAACCCTCATTGGAACCCCGATTTGCGCCCAATGACGGGGTTAGATCAACCGGTCATTGATTTTTTAGGTAAATATAGCGAAGTGAATAATTTTATTTATTCCACCAGAAATTATCTTGAAACCTGGTTGCCGATGTTAGAACAAAATAACCGCAGTTATTTAACCATCGCAATAGGTTGCACCGGGGGGAAACACCGTTCCGTGTACATTGCCCAGCAACTTGGCGAATACTTTCAGGCTAAGGGAAAAAAGGTCAAAATCCAGCATAAATCCTTAGAAAAACACCACAAAAAGAATTCCGCCTAATAAAAAAAGCGAATTCAATCAAACAAAAAGGACTGAACGCAATAATACGTGTTCAGTCCTTTCGTTATATAAATATAGTTTTTTTCAAATAACGAATTTATTTATTCGTACTCATCCAACCATCTAAGCAAGATATTTTCTAAGATCTTTTCGTTTGATGCTTCAGGGTTATCATCAAACTCTTCCAACTGACAAATCCATTGGTGCATATCGGTAAAACGCACGGTTTTAGGATCAACATCAGGATAAAGATCATAAAGATTTTCAGCAATTTCTTGCGCATCTGTCCATTTCATTAGTGGTTCTCTTCCCGCGCATGATTAATCGTATATTTAGGGATTTCTACCACTAAATCCTCATCGGCGATTTGACACTGGCAACTTAAGCGGCTATCCACTTCCAGCCCCCAGGCTTTATCTAGCATATCATCTTCTTGATCCGTTGTTTCATTAAGGCTATCACCACCTTCGCGAATAATACAATGACAAGTGGTACAAGCGCATGAACCGTCACAAGCGTGTTCGATTTCAATGCCCGCTTCAAGCGCGACTTCTAATAAATTATCTCCGGCGGCGGCATCAACCACCATGCCTTCCGGGCAAAGTGTTTCGTGAGGAAGAAAAATTACTTTTGGCATTTGTTTATCCTACTTTCCTGTTAATTAAATATCTTCTACGGAATGACCGGTTAAGGCGGAACGAATGGATTTATCCATACGGCGCGCCGCAAATTCCTGAGTAGCCGCATCAAGGTCTTTAATTCCCTGTTTAATGGCTAAAGTATCATTTTGTTGTTGCAACTTATCCAGCTCAACTAAGGCTTTTTTAATTGCACTTAGCTCTTCGTCATTCAATAAATCCCGATCATGAGAAAGTGCGGAAAGAACGGATTCAATTACACGTTTGGCTTCAACACGCTGTTCCGCAAGCAAGCGGGCATCAATATCCTGTTTTGCATTATCCATCGAAGCTTTCAGCATTTGAGTAATTTCGTCATCGGTTAAGCCGTAAGAAGGCTTCACCTGAATTGAAGATTGAACACCTGTGGATTTTTCCATCGCCGTTACATTTAACAAACCGTCGGCATCCACTTGATAAGTCACTCTCACTTGAGCCGCACCTGCCGCCATTGGCGGAATACCGCGTAAAGTAAAACGAGCAAGCGAACGACAATCCGCCACCATTTCACGCTCCCCTTGAACAATATGCACGGTCATTGCCGTTTGCCCGTCTTTGAAAGTAGTGAATTCCTGCGCCCGAGCTACCGGAATTGTGGTATTTCGAGGAATAATTTTTTCCACTAATCCGCCCATGGTTTCAATACCTAAGGACAAGGGAATCACATCAAGCAAAAGCATTTCCGAATCGGGCTTATTTCCCACTAAAATGTCAGCCTGGACCGCCGCACCTAACGCCACCACTTTATCGGGATCAATAGAAGTTAAAGGTTGGCGTTTGAAGAATTCGCCCACTTGCTCACGTACAAAAGGTACGCGGGTCGAGCCACCCACCATAACCACTTCGTTTACTTCGTCTGCTGTCACGTTCGCATCTTTTAATGCGCGACGACATGATATTAGCGAACGTTTTACCAAAGGTTGGATCAGTTGGTTGAACTGATTACGGCTAATTTTCCCATGCCAGTTTTGATATTGAATCGCAACCGTTTCATTGTCTGTCAACTGAATTTTCAGCCGAGTAGCCAATTCCACCAGTTGACGTTTTTGTTTATCATCCTGCGGTGAAATACCGGACTGTTCAGTAATCCAGTCGGCAACTAAATGGTCAAAGTCATCGCCGCCAAGCGCAGTATCACCGCCGGTGGCAAGTACTTCAAACACACCTTTTGATAAACGTAAAATTGAAATATCGAAAGTACCGCCGCCTAAATCATAAACCGCAATAACCCCTTCTTTTCCGCTGTCTAAACCGTAAGCAATCGCGGCGGCCGTAGGTTCATTAAGCAAACGAAGTACATTCAAACCTGCCAGTTTCGCCGCATCTTTAGTGCTTTGACGCTGAGCGTCATCAAAATAAGCCGGCACCGTAATAACAGCGCCTTGCAATTCGCCGCCTAAACGCCGCTTTGCAAGTGCGGTCAATTTTTTCAAAATTTCACTCGAAACTTCAACGGGACTGACCGCACTTTTACGCGTACTAATCAGCGGCAGTCCGTTTTCCGACGCTTCAAATCGATAAGGTAAATTCGGGTAACGCGCCTGCACATCCTCAAGACTTCGACCAATCAAACGTTTCACCGAAATAACGGTATTCTGCGGATCGATGCTTGCCAACTCTCCGGCTTCATAGCCGACAGTGATTTCATTATTATCACCGAAATGCACAATAGACGGGACTAGGGGACGATCTTTTTCGTCTAATAAAATCTCGGTATGGGCGCTGCGCACTGTCGCCACTAATGAATTTGTTGTCCCTAAATCAATACCCACCGCTAATTTATGCTGATGAGGCGCAGCCATTAAACCCGGTTCTGCAATTTGAAGTAATGCCATGTTATTTTTCTCTAAATGTAAAACAGGCTTATGAGCCTATTTATTCATAAATTGAGTTCAAACTCACAATGAATAAAATTAAAAATCCGCTAATTTATCTTCGATTCGTTCAATTTCAGTCATTAATTTTTTGATAAAACGTAATCGATCATTAATCAGTTTTGCCTGTTGCCAATCCTTCATAGAAAGTGCGGTGGAAATTTCTGAAATTTTTTCTTTATTGCTTTGTTCTATTTCTGCAGAAAAAGTCATTAATCCGTCAATATCCTGCGTATTTTCAATTTCTTCCAGCTGCTCGCGCCATTGCATTTGCTGCATCAAAAACGCCATATCCTGCGTGCTTTTTTCTTCCGTATTTTGTTGTTCGCCCGTATTAAGCGCAATAATACAGTCCGCACGTAAAATAGGGTCTTTCAGAATTTGTAAAGCGTCATTCACCTCGGCGGATTTTTGCATCGCAAGGCGCTGTTCCTGAGCCGAACTGTTGGCAAAATTATCAGGATGCAACGCTTTTTGTAATGCGAGATAACGTTCGGACAAACGATTTTGATCGAGTTGAAACTCAATGGGCAAATCAAATAACGCAAATGGATTATTCATAATTTATACGTTAAAACTTTCGCCGCAACCACATTGATCTTTTACGTTCGGATTGGTGAACTTGAATCCTTCGTTCAGACCTTCTTTGACAAAATCAAGTTGCGTACCGTTTAAATACACAAGGCTTTTGGTATCAACGATGACTTTAACGCCGTGTTGTTCGAATACATTATCATCCGAATTTAATTCGTCAACAAATTCAAGCACATAAGCCAAGCCCGAACAACCTGAGGTTTTAATTCCCAAGCGTAAACCAATTCCTTTACCACGGCTTTCTAAACATTTTTTCACATGTTTGGCAGCACTTTCCGTCATGCCGATTGAAGCGGATTGAGAACTCTGCTCCGCATCTTCCACGCTAAATTGTTCTACGGACATTTAATTACTCCCGAGTAAGTTAAGGCGCAAGCATTATACTTACGCCGTCTGTTTTATGCGCCTTTTTTAGATTTATAATCGGCAATTGCCGCTTTAATTGCATCTTCCGCCAGAATTGAGCAATGCACTTTAACCGGCGGTAATTCCAGTTCTTCTGCAATCTGGCTGTTTTTAATCGCGCCGGCTTCATCTAAAGATTTGCCCTTCACCCATTCGGTAATCAATGAGCTTGATGCAATGGCAGAGCCGCAACCGTATGTTTTGAATTTTGCATCTTCAATAATACCTTCTTCATTTACTTTAATTTGTAACTGCATAACATCACCGCAAGCCGGTGCGCCCACCATTCCGGTGCCCACATCTGATGATTTTTTATCAAAAGAACCTACGTTGCGAGGGTTCTCATAATGATCGATAACTTTTTCGCTATATGCCATTTCTTGTTCCTAATTTTCAATAAAATAAATTATGCTGCCAGGGTGGATTTCACCACCATAAGTTCACTGTCTTCAAGTGCTTTTAAAGCATGCCATTCATCGGGTATCATCTGTACAATTCGTCCGGGATAAATTTCCTGCGATTCTTCACGGTTTGAAAAATCTATCCGTCCTTTGATTGGAACAACAATGACGGTTTGTGAAACTTTATGTTCCGGTACTGCCTGCCCAGCCTTCAACACTAAATGCGTAACTGTTTGATTCGGTTCGTCGATTAAGTGTTCAAATAATTTAATATCTGTTCGTCCTGTATAAACTTTCATTGTAGCCTCCTTTAAGTTGACTTGATGAATTGAATTTATTTTTCAAAATACAGACTTTTTCGACCGCACTTTTTGAGAACTTTGTACTAAATCTTAATGTGCAGACCATTCAATTTTAGACATATCAATGCCTTCTTTGAACATATCCCAAAGCGGTGATAAATCTCTTAATTTTTTAACCGCACTTTTTACTAAATCAATGGTGTAATCAATTTCTTCTTCCGTGGTATAACGACCTAAAGAGAAACGGATTGAACTATGCGCAAGCTCATCGTTCAAGCCTAACGCACGCAATACATAAGAAGGCTCTAAACTTGCGGAAGTACAGGCTGAACCCGATGACACGGCAATATCGCGTAATGCCATCATTAAGGACTCGCCTTCTACAAAGTTAAAACTGATATTTAAATTCGAACCAACACGATGTTCCATTGAACCGTTCACATAAGTTTCTTCAATATCTTTTAAACCGTTGTATAAACGATCACGAAGTTTAGTTACATGCGCCATTTCTTCCGCCATTTCTTCTTTGCAGATACGATAAGCTTCGCCCATACCTACAATTTGATGAACAGCCAACGTACCGGAACGCATTCCGCGCTCATGACCGCCGCCGTGAATAATCGCTTCTAAACGAACACGCGGTTTACGGCGAACATATAAGGCGCCGATACCTTTTGGTCCATAGAGTTTATGACCGGACATAGACATTAAATCAACCGGCAATTCCGCCAGATTGATAGGTAATTTACCTACGCTTTGGGTAGCGTCCACATGAAAAATAACTTTATGCTCGCGGCAAATTTTACCAATAGCTTCAATATCCTGAATCACACCGATTTCATTATTAACGTGCATGATCGACGCTAAAATGGTATCCGGGCGAATCGCCGCTCTAAATTCGTCTAAATCAACCAAACCGTCCGATTTAGGCGCAAGATAGGTTACTTCAAAGCCTTCACGCTCTAACTGACGGCAAGTATCCAATACGGCTTTGTGCTCGGTTTTGCAGGTAATGATATGTTTGCCTTTAGTTTGGTAGAAATGCGCCGCGCCTTTGATCGCAAGGTTATCTGATTCCGTCGCACCGGAAGTAAACACAATTTCACGACTATCCGCACCGATAAGATCCGCTATATGATTACGCGCGATATCCACCGCTTCTTCCGCCTGCCAGCCGAATTTATGAGAACGGGACGCCGGATTTCCGAAGATCCCGTCGCGCGTTAAATATTGCATCATTTTTTCTGCAACGCGATCATCCGCCGGACAAGTCGCCGCATAATCTAAATAAATAGGAAATTTCATTATTCACTCCATTCGTTACGTCATATCTATATGACGTGATAAAACTCTAATTATCTACAACTAATAAATTATCAAAATCTGTATGCGTTTTTTGGCTATGTTGTTTGCTAACCAATTCTTCTAATGTGATTTCGTTTAGAAAATTTTCAATACGATCGCTTAATTCCGCCCAAAGGTGATGAGTTAAACAAACTTTTCCACCCTGACAATTCCCTTGCCCTAAACATTTTGTTACCGAAATATTTTCATTCACTGCAGCAATAATCATACCGATAGAAATTTGACCGCTCGGCTGCCCTAATTGATAACCACCACCGGGACCACGAACACTTTTTACCAGCCCATGACGGCGTAATTTGGCAAATAATTGCTCTAAATAAGAAAGCGAAATATTTTGACGTTCAGAAATATCAGACAAAGTCACAGGACCATCTTCCGCATTAATGGCAATATCTAAAATTGCGGTTACGGCATAACGCCCTTTCGAAGTTAATTTCATTTTGCCTTTCCTTTAAAAATTAAAAATCTGCTCATTATAGTTACATAACCAAGTAAATTAGTCAACTATTTATCTCGTAATAAATCCAGCCGTTTTTCCACCGCACTTAGCATTCCGCGTAAAATATTCAACTCATTTTTCTTCAAGTTAACACGGTTATATAAATGACGAAGTTTTTGCATTACGCCTTGATTCTGAATAAAACCTAGCGATTGGTACAATTTTTCCGTATGGGCAAAAAAATACTCCAATTCCAATGCAGTAGGTTTTTGCGCAATTTCAACCGAATCCGACATTGATTCGCTTTGTCGCCCGTTTAGCCAGGCCATACGCAATTCATAACTCACCAACTGCACAGCCATGGCCAAATTCAACGAAGAATAGTCCGGATTGGCGGGAATATTGAGATGATAGCGGCATTTCAATAATTCATCATTGGTTAAACCAAATTTCTCACGACCAAAAACAATGGCTATTTGTCCGCAATGCGCCTCTTGAATAGAAATTTTGCCACATTCTCTGGGCTCGATTAAGGTACTTTGTAAGTGACGTAATCTTGCGCTGGTACCGATGACTAATGAGCAATCGGCAACAGCTTCATCAAAACTCTTAACGATCACCGCCTTGCGAAGCACGTCCTCAGCTCCTGCTGAAAGCGCCACAGCCTGCTCGTCAATGCCCTGCTTGGGAGAAACAAGATAAAGGTTTGCCAATCCCATAGTTTTCATTGCTCGCGCAGCGGAACCGATATTACCGCTGTGAGAAGTTTCGACTAACACTAATCGAATGTTATTTAACATATTTTTTACATTCTAACTAAAATTTGTGGTTATTATAGCATAATAACCTTTATATTTAGTCGGAATTTTTTAAAAATTTTAAGCTGGTAAATACAACAAATTTTACATATAATGCGCAACACATTTATACGAGTTAGAATCTCTAACTTAATTATTCCGTTCTTTAAAATCTAGTGGAAATTATTATGAATCCAATGTTAAATATTGCTATTCGTGCGGCACGAAAAGCAGGCAATGTAATTGCTAAAAGTTATGAACGCCGCGATGATATTCAAACAACCTTAAAAAGCGCTAATGATTACGTAACAAATGTAGATAAAGCTGCTGAACAGGCAATTATCGACGTTATTCGTACATCTTATCCGGACCATACCATCATTACCGAAGAAAGTGGGGCGTTAGAAGGTAAAGATAGCGATATTCAATGGGTAATTGATCCGCTAGATGGCACAACAAACTTTGTAAAAGGTTTACCTCATTTTTCCGTTTCTATCGCTATTCGTGTAAAAGGCCGTACCGAAGTCGGCGTTGTTTACGATCCTATTCGTAATGAACTATTTACTGCCGTGCGCGGTGAAGGCGCTAAATTAAACGATCTTCGCTTGCGTGTTGATGCAAAACGCGAATTGGAAGGTGCAATATTAGCGACCGGTTTCCCATTCAAACAAGCTCGTCATATGCCGTTACATTTCGCGGTAATGAATAGTTTAATTGAAAGCTGCGCGGATTTCCGTCGTACGGGATCGGCGGCGTTAGATTTATGCTACGTGGCGGCAAACCGTGTGGACGGTTTCTTCGAAATCGGTTTAAAACCCTGGGATTGTGCAGCCGGCGACCTGATTGTACGTGAAGCGGGCGGTTTGGTTACCGATTACAACGGCGGCCATAGCTATTTAACTTCCGGTCATATTGTTGCGGCATCAGCCCGTGTAGTAAAAGAAATTCTAAATCGCTTGCAACCGCTGTTAGGCGATGAATTCAAAAAATAATCGAAAAATTATATAAAATGAGGGACAAAAATAGATTTTGTCCCTCATTTATTTTTGTTATTTTTTAGCTAACCAATGTTCTAATTTTGTAACGTCCTCAAACCAACTTTGCTCAATTTCATCAATCCAGCGCTTAATATTTTCCCGCCAAATATCGGCTTCATCATGTTGACCTTTTTCAGCCAACAATTGAATATGCTTTAATCCGACAGAAGCCGCCGCACCTTTAATTTTATGCATACAGGCAGCGACATCTTTTTTCTTTTCCTTATCCTTTTGATAGTTCTGGTAAATCGTTAACAATTCATCTATATATTCGGGCATGGTTTGCTTAAATAAGGCCAAATTCTTCAACACAAAAGAAGCGCCCAACATTTCAACCAAATCGTCAAGCAGCGGATAATCAAAGTCATCGGGTAATTCGGCTGCTTTTGTCATTACCGAATTTTGTGCTGACGACACACCTATTTCATCTCCAAAATATTCGGATAAACATTGATTTAATGAGTCTAAGGACAACGGTTTGCGTAAAACATCATCCATGCCTTGTTTTTGATAATCCGATTTATTCTGCATAACATTTGCCGTTAAAGCAATTAAAGGAGGCAAATAATCATAAACGCCATCTTCATATTTTGTTCTTAAAATTTTGGCAATATCAAATCCGGTCATATCCGGTAGTTGAATATCTAAAAGGACTAAATCGTAATTATTCCGTTCAAATTTTGTTAAAGCCTCTTGTCCCGTCATGGCAGTATCCACTTGATGTCCCAGCTTTTCCAGAAGTGATTTTGCAACGATAATATTTAATTCAATATCTTCTACCAACAAAATCGATAAACTAAGATCTAAATCAGCTGTACCATCACTTACCGGTTTGCTCACTTCATCCGCCTGAATAGTGAGTATAAATGTGGAACCTTTACCTATTTCGCTCTCAACTACTAAATCACCGTTCATTAAGCGGGCGATACTTTTAGAAATAGCTAATCCAATTCCGCTACCAGCCGCTTTATGCTTATTAAAGTTCGCCTTAACCTGATAATACATGGTAAAGATTTTATTTAGCTCATTTTCTGGGATCCCGGGGCCGGTATCGCTAATAGCGAAAGCATACCGGTTTTCAGATAATCGACTAATTTTTAAGGTAACTGTTCCCTTATCCGTAAATTTCACCGCATTACTAATAAGATTCCATAGAACCTGACTTAATCTCGTATAATCAAGCAACAACCAATTCGGCAGATCTTTATCTACCTGTAAAATAAATTTCAGATGTTTCTGTTCAGCCATTAATTGCGCCACATTATAAACATCCGTTATTAATGCGTGAAAATCGGTTTCTTTTTTATAAAGCTCAATACGGCTGCCATCCAGTTTTTCTAAATCAATAATATCATTAAAAATATGTCCTAAAGATACCGCACTTACATTGATAGTCTTTAAATAATTGTATTGTTCTTCCGTAAGTTTCGAATCCAATAAAATCCGGCTTAGTCCGACAATTCCGTTCAACGGCGTTCTTAATTCATGGCTAATCGTTGCCATTAATGTAGTTTTATCGCGAATAGCCTGTGCTAAACGCTGCTCCGCCGTAGTTCGTTCACGAATTTCCTGCTGTAATTCACCAACTAAATTTGTCAAATTTTGTCGGGACAGCTCCAAACGCTCAACTAATAATGCAAAGAAATAAATAACGAAAGGCGCGGAGATCACACCAAATACGACGGAATATAATAAACTTTCCCAATGAATTTGCCCGGTGATCATCAAACTCAAAAAGATATGAGTACATAGTGCCAGAATAGCAATCAGAATGAAGCCTAATAGTGAAAACTTCAAACGACCTAATTTAGTCACCCAATCAATGTAACGCTGGGCAAAAAATTTCACATTTTTCATAAATTACTCTCAAATTTTTTATCATTTTATTGTAGCAGTAAAATAAATAGATAAGAAATTTAAAAAGTATTCCTCTTTTATAAAATGTTATGTTCTGAGTTAGTCAACAAAAGTGCGGTCGATTTTTACTGATTTTTTAATTGTGGGTAAAAACGCCTAATAAAACCGGATATAACGATTTAAACGCATTATCGGTACAAATAATGAAAACAGCATTGCTGATTTTATTGAAGGGCTTAAATAACTAATTTAGCTTAGTTCCAATCCTATAAATAAAGGCGCATTTGCGCCTTTATTTTTACTCAAAAGTGCGGTAAATTTTCCTACATTTTCGCGCCTACGCGCGTCAGTGACGGTGATGACGCGCCGGCTTAGTTAGTAAGTAGTAGGTATGGTGGGCACAGGCACAAAAAAAAGCCCTCATCTCTCGATGGGGGCCTCTCTTCATAACAACCTGGCGGTGACCTACTCTCACATGGGGATACCCCACACTACCATCGGCATAACAGCGTTTCACTTCTGAGTTCGGCATGGATTCAGGTGGGACCACTGCACTATCGCCGCCAGGATAATTCCGTTTCAGATACTGACCGCGGATTCTTCTCTCCGCTATCACTAACCTACTTCTAGTCTTCTACTCTTCTATTCTCTAAAATTAAAAACAAGCCGATTCCCTGACTACTTACTTATTCCGTAATAACTTTCACCACCAAAAACACTTGAGCGTTGTATGGCTAAGCCTCTCGGGCAATTAGTACCGGTTAGCTCAACGTCTCGCAACGCTTACACACCCGGCCTATCTACGTCGTCGTCTCCAACAACCCTTACAGTATTAAATACTGGGAGAACTCATCTCGAGGCAAGTTTCGTGCTTAGATGCTTTCAGCACTTATCTCTTCCGCATGTAGCTACCCGGCAATGCGTCTGGCGACACAACCGGAACACCAGTGATGCGTCCACTCCGGTCCTCTCGTACTAGGAGCAGCCCCTCTCAATTCTCCAACGCCCACGGCAGATAGGGACCAAACTGTCTCACGACGTTTTAAACCCAGCTCGCGTACCACTTTAAATGGCGAACAGCCATACCCTTGGGACCTACTTCAGCCCCAGGATGTGATGAGCCGACATCGAGGTGCCAAACACCGCCGTCGATATGAACTCTTGGGCGGTATCAGCCTGTTATCCCCGGAGTACCTTTTATCCGTTGAGCGATGGCCCTTCCATTCAGAACCACCGGATCACTATGACCTGCTTTCGCACCTGCTCGACTTGTCCGTCTCGCAGTTAAGCTTGCTTATACCATTGCACTAACCTGACGATGTCCGACCGTCATTAGCAAACCTTCGTGCTCCTCCGTTACTCTTTGGGAGGAGACCGCCCCAGTCAAACTACCCACCAGACACTGTCCGAGTACCCGTTCCAGGCACTTCGTTAGAACATCAAACGTTAAAGGGTGGTATTTCAAGGATGGCTCCACGATAACTGGCGTTACCGCTTCAAAGCCTCCCACCTATCCTACACATCAAAATTCAAGGTTCAGTGTCAAGCTATAGTAAAGGTTCACGGGGTCTTTCCGTCTAGCCGCGGGTACACCGCATCTTCACGGCGATTTCAATTTCACTGAGTCTCGGGTGGAGACAGCCTGGCCATCATTATGCCATTCGTGCAGGTCGGAACTTACCCGACAAGGAATTTCGCTACCTTAGGACCGTTATAGTTACGGCCGCCGTTTACTGGGGCTTCGATCAGGCGCTTCTCTTGCGATAACGCCATCAATTAACCTTCCAGCACCGGGCAGGCATCACACCCTATACGTCCACTTTCGTGTTTGCAGAGTGCTGTGTTTTTAATAAACAGTTGCAGCCAGCTGGTATCTTCGACCGGTTCAACCTTCAAGGGTATACCTCTACAATCTACGCCGGCGCACCTTCTCCCGAAGTTACGGTGCTATTTTGCCTAGTTCCTTCACCCGAGTTCTCTCAAGCGCCTGAGTATTCTCTACCTGACCACCTGTGTCGGTTTATAGTACGGTTTATTATAATCTGACGCTTAGTGGCTTTTCCTGGAAGCGTGGCATCGGTTACTTCGGCACCTTAGCGCCTCGTCATCATCTCTCGGTGTTGATAAGCGTCCGGATTTGCCTAAACGCTCCACCTACCAACTTAAACGACCATTTCCAACAGGTCGATAACCTAACCTACTCCGTCCCCACATCGCAATTATAACAAGTACGGGAATATTAACCCGTTTCCCATCGACTACGCTCTTCAGCCTCGCCTTAGGGGCCGACTCACCCTGCCCCGATTAACGTTGGACAGGAACCCTTGGTCTTCCGGCGAACGGGTTTTTCACCCGTTTTATCGTTACTTATGTCAGCATTCGCACTCGTGATACGTCCAGCAGCCCTCTCGAACCACCTTCTTCCGCTTACACGACGCTCCCCTACCCAACAGGCGTATCACTAATATTCCTCACGCTCCACTCGCGCCTTTCTGTTCGCTCTCGCTTACAGCCGACTCAACGTGTTGGTCGCTTAACCAACTTGCTCTCTTCCTTCGCAAGTTGTTAATCGTAAGGCGTATTAGTGATACGCCTGATGCCGCAGCTTCGGTGCTATATTTGAGCCCCGTTACATCTTCCGCGCAGGCCGACTCGACTAGTGAGCTATTACGCTTTCTTTAAATGATGGCTGCTTCTAAGCCAACATCCTAGCTGTCTAAGCCTTCCCACTTCGTTTCCCACTTAATATAAACTTTGGGACCTTAGCTGGCGGTCTGGGTTGTTTCCCTCTCCACGACGAACGTTAGCACCCGCCGTGTGTCTCCTATGCATTACTCTTCGGTATTCGCAGTTTGCATCGGGTTGGTAAGCCGGGATGGCCCCCTAGCCGAAACAGTGCTCTACCCCCGAAGGTATTCACATAAGGCTCTACCTAAATAGATTTCGGGGAGAACCAGCTATCTCCCGGTTTGATTGGCCTTTCACCCCCAGCCACAGGTCATCCGCTAATTTTTCAACATTAGTCGGTTCGGTCCTCCAGTTAGTGTTACCCAACCTTCAACCTGCCCATGGCTAGATCACCGGGTTTCGGGTCTATATCATGCAACTCGACGCCCAGTTAAGACTCGGTTTCCCTTCGGCTCCCCTATTCGGTTAACCTCGCTACATAATATAAGTCGCTGACCCATTATACAAAAGGTACGCAGTCACCCTCGCGGGCTCCCACTGCTTGTACGTACAAGGTTTCAGGTTCTATTTCACTCCCCTCACCGGGGTTCTTTTCGCCTTTCCTTCACAGTACTGGTTCACTATCGGTCAATCAGGAGTATTTAGCCTTGGAGGATGGTCCCCCCTTCTTCAAACAGGATTTCTCGTGTCCCGCCCTACTTCTCGCAAGCTCAGTACCACACAATGATTTTCAAGTACGGGGCTATCACCCTGTGCCGCCCGGCTTCCCAGCCGGTTCCTCTAATCCTCATGCTATCACTTGCCGGCTCTTACGCTTTCGCTCGCCGCTACTGACGTAATCTCGGTTGATTTCTTTTCCTCGGGGTACTTAGATGTTTCAGTTCTCCCGGTTTGCCTCAATAACCTATGGATTCGGTTATTGATAGTAGATTCTTCATCTACTGGGTTGCCCCATTCGGATATCTTGGGTTAGACGCTTCTTATCAACTCACCCAAGCTTTTCGCAGATTAGCACGTCCTTCTTCGCCTCTGATTGCCAAGGCATCCACCTTGTACGCTTAGTCACTTAACCATACAACCTCAAGTATTCTTATACCTGTGTCGTTCGTTATTACTAAACACTTGACCGCTTTTGCCCGGCCAAGATTTTTTATACTCAGACTTTCTTTTCAGAAAATCTCTCAGTTTTTCAGCTTGTTTCCAATTTTTTAAAGAACAAAAAGATAACGCCTTTCGGCTATCATCATGACTAAATAAACAAAGTCCGGTCAATTCCGGCAAGAACATTGCCTGACCCTCGATTCACTTAGTCATGATGATTGGTGGAGATAAGCGGGATCGAACCGCTGACCTCCTGCGTGCAAGGCAGGCGCTCTCCCAGCTGAGCTATATCCCCAATCCGTTTGCACCTTACAGTGCAACCTTTCCTTTTAGCTTTCACTCGTCCAGCCGGCCTCGCCGCGCTTGAGTGGTGGGTCTGAGTGGACTTGAACCACCGACCTCACCCTTATCAGGGGTGCGCTCTAACCACCTGAGCTACAGACCCAAAAGGATGTTGGTTTGTCTCTTTCTATCAAACAATCTGTGTGAACACTTGCCAGTCGCCTAAAACTTGCTAAGGAGGTGATCCAACCGCAGGTTCCCCTACGGTTACCTTGTTACGACTTCACCCCAGTCATGAATCATACCGTGGTAAACGCCCCCCCGAAGGTTAAGCTATCTACTTCTGGTACAACCCACTCCCATGGTGTGACGGGCGGTGTGTACAAGGCCCGGGAACGTATTCACCGCAACATTCTGATTTGCGATTACTAGCGATTCCGACTTCATGGAGTCGAGTTGCAGACTCCAATCCGGACTACGATGCACTTTCTGAGATTCGCTCTACCTCGCGGTATCGCCGCCCTCTGTATGCACCATTGTAGCACGTGTGTAGCCCTACTCGTAAGGGCCATGATGACTTGACGTCATCCCCACCTTCCTCCGGTTTGTCACCGGCAGTCTCCTTTGAGTTCCCATCTTTACATGCTGGCAACAAAGGATAAGGGTTGCGCTCGTTGCGGGACTTAACCCAACATTTCACAACACGAGCTGACGACAGCCATGCAGCACCTGTCTCAGAGCTCCCGAAGGCACTCCCGTATCTCTACAGGATTCTCTGGATGTCAAGAGTAGGTAAGGTTCTTCGCGTTGCATCGAATTAAACCACATGCTCCACCGCTTGTGCGGGCCCCCGTCAATTCATTTGAGTTTTAACCTTGCGGCCGTACTCCCCAGGCGGTCGATTTATCACGTTAGCTACGAGCACCAAGCCTAAAGCCCAATCCCCAAATCGACAGCGTTTACCGCGTGGACTACCAGGGTATCTAATCCTGTTTGCTCCCCACGCTTTCGCATATGAGCGTCAGTATCTTCCCAAGGGGCTGCCTTCGCCTTCGGTATTCCTCCACATCTCTACGCATTTCACCGCTACACGTGGAATTCTACCCCTCCCTAAAGTACTCTAGACTCCCAGTCTGAAATGCTATTCCCAGGTTAAGCCCGGGGCTTTCACATCTCACTTAAAAGTCCGCCTGCATGCCCTTTACGCCCAGTTATTCCGATTAACGCTCGCACCCTCCGTATTACCGCGGCTGCTGGCACGGAGTTAGCCGGTGCTTCTTCTGTGATTAACGTCAATTGCTTGTCCTATTAAAACAAACACCTTCCTCGTCACCGAAAGAACTTTACAACCCGAAGGCCTTCTTCATTCACGCGGCATGGCTGCATCAGGGTTCCCCCCATTGTGCAATATTCCCCACTGCTGCCTCCCGTAGGAGTCTGGACCGTGTCTCAGTTCCAGTGTGGCTGGTCATCCTCTCAGACCAGCTAGAGATCGTCGGCTTGGTAGGCCTTTACCCCACCAACTACCTAATCCCACTTGGGCTCATCTTATGGCGGGTGGCCCGTAAGTCCCACCCTTTAATCCGAAGATATTACGCGGTATTAGCGACAGTTTCCCGTCGTTATCCCCCTCCATAAGCCAGATCCCCAAGCATTACTCACCCGTCCGCCACTCGTCGGCAAAGAAAGCAAGCTTTCTTCCCGCTACCGTTCGACTTGCATGTGTTAAGCCTGCCGCCAGCGTTCAATCTGAGCCATGATCAAACTCTTCAATTTAAAAAGTTCAATCGCTCAAAATACTGACTATAAATCATTAATTAAATTAACTTTGTTCAGCACTCTAAGTCTTGTTTAAATTTTTTGTTTAAACGAATCTTTCAAGTGCCCACACAGATTGTCTGATAAGTTGTTAAAGAACGGTTGCATTAAGCAAGGAAGGAAATTCTATTAAAAGCCGATTTCATTGTCAAGCAAACATGTTCAATTTTTTACTCAAATTTACTTATTTTTTATTTTGCTTGCTTCCCTTGCGGTGCGGAGGCGTATTATAGAGATTTCAGATTGACTTGCAAGTTATTTTTATCAAAAATTTAGAAAAATATTTCAACTGATTATCTTTTATACTAAAACACCAATTATTAGCTATAATTAGCCGAATTTTCACTCTAAGATAGATAATAATTTTAAATTTTTAAATCCCCAGAAGCGAAGTGCTTGGATAAATTTATCTTCCAGCTCAAAATGTTTTGTGTAAAAAATGCAATTATCCGTTTCCGTTTTATCCTTTGGCGTTATGCCGGCTAATAAATCAAATACTCTTTTCGCTATTGCCGTACCGGGTTCAAAATAAAATTTGACTTGCGGTAAACATAATTGAATTTCTTCTTTTATCAATGGGAAATGAGTACATCCCAAAATAACGCTGTCTAAATCGCTTAATTGTATCCATGGGGTTAGTTCGTTTCTTAATGCAATTAGATCAACTGATTCGCCATGAAGTTTTCTTTCGGCAATCTCGGCTAATTTTGTTGAGCCTATTTTTTCAACAATACAATCTTGCGCATAACGCTCAATAAGCGAGGTTACATAAGTGCGTTTAACGGTGCCTTTTGTTGCGAGCAAGCCGATATGCTTGGTCTGAGATTTTTCCGCCGCCGGTTTAATAGCCGGAACGGTGCCGATAATAGGAATGGCAAAATGTTGTCGCAAAGTGGGAAGAACAACCGTACTTGCCGTATTACATGCAATTACAATCGCATCTAAGGGATATTGTTCATTGATTTTTTTGCATACGGTTAATGTGCGTTCAATGATGACTTCTTCACTTTTTTCAGAATAGGGAAAAAAGGCATTGTCAAAGCAATAGAGATAATGTGCATTTGGCAATAATTGTTTGACTTCCTTGTAAACACTGAATCCGCCTACACCGGAATCAAAAAATAGGATTGTCGGTTTTATTTCTGTATTCATAATCAATCCGTTAAAATTCTCGAATTTTTTACCGCACTTTTGCTCGGAAGACGAGTATCAAGCGTTACTATAAATTTCCCTGTTATTCAACCAGCGTTTAATTAATGTATCAGCCACATCAGGATATTCCACAATAAGCCGGCGCGCATAATGTTGGACGGTCGGAATCATTTTACGATCGCGCATTAAATTTGCCACTTTAAATTCTGCGATACCAGTTTGTTTTGTTCCAAGTACTTCGCCCGGACCACGAATTTCCAAGTCCTTTTCCGAGATAACAAATCCGTCTTGGCTTTCACGTAAAACCTGTAAACGCTTTTGTGAAATTTTTCCCAGCGGCGGCTTATACATGAGTACGCAAAATGAAGCGGTGCTTCCCCGTCCGACACGCCCGCGCAATTGATGCAGCTGAGATAATCCCAGGCGTTCAGCATTTTCAATAATCATTAAACTTGCATTCGGCACATCCACCCCCACTTCAATTACCGTAGTCGCTACTAAAAGATCGAGTTCCGCCGCTTTGAAACTTGCCATAATAGCCTGTTTTTCTGCCGGTTTCATTCGGCCATGAACCAGACCTATACGCAAATGCGGTAAAGCGCGATGCAAATCTTCCGCCGTTGCCTCGGCGGCTTGTGCCTCTAGCACCTCGCTTTCGTCAATTAACGTACAAACCCAATATACTTGGCGGTTCTCATTAGTACAAGCGTTATGCACTCGAGCAACAATTTCCGCTCTGCGTTCTTCCGATACAACAATTGTTTTAATAGGCGTACGACCCGGCGGCAATTCATCGATAATTGACGTATCTAAATCCGCATATACCGTCATCGCGAGAGTACGTGGAATCGGTGTTGCCGTCATGATCAATTGATGCGGATAATTACCTGCTTTTTCACCTTTTTCCCGCAACAGTAAACGCTGATGAACACCGAATCGATGTTGTTCGTCAATAATGACTAATGCGAGATCGGAAAACGCTACTTCTTCCTGGAATAACGCATGAGTCCCCACCACCATTTGAACTTCAGCATTTTTTATCCGTTCAAGTTCCGATTGACGCGCCTTGCCTTTCACCTTTCCGGCTAGCCAACCGACTTCAATACCGAAAGGTTCGAACCAACGGCGGAAATTTTCGGCATGTTGTTCAGCCAGAATCTCAGTGGGCGCCATTAGTGCAACCTGCTTACCGTTATCAATGGCAGTTAACGCAGCTAAAGCGGCGACTAAGGTTTTGCCCGAACCGACATCCCCCTGCACTAACCGCATCATCGGATAATCTTTTGCGAGATCCCGCTCAATATCTTGTGTCACTCTAACCTGGGCATTCGTCGGTTCAAAAGGCAGTGTTGCCAAAAATCGTTGTTTAAGATCCGTCTGAAAATGTAAAGGCAGCGCTTGAAATTGCTGAGTTCCTAACCGCACTTTTTGCATGGCGAGATTATGCGCCAATAATTCTTCGAAAATTAACCGCACTTGTGCGGGATGGGTGCCCTTTTCAAGGCTTTCAACGGACACATCCGGCGGCGGACGGTGTAAAAAGCGAATCGCCTCTTTCAAGCTAAAGGGATAAGGATTAAATTGATCAGGTAAAATTTCTGCGATTTGAATTTTATCAAGCAGTTCCAATGCCTGATCAGTCAGTTTACGTAATGAATTTTGCTTTAATCCTTCCGTCGCGGAGTAAATCGGCGTGAGATTTTCTTCTAATTGAAGCGGTTGCTTATCCCTAATAATTTGGTATTCGGGATGGTGAATTTCAGCCATGAAACGGCCACGTTTTACTTCACCGAACGCTTTGACGCGAGCACCCGGTTGAAAACCATTACGCATTCCCGCATTAAAATTAAAGAAACGCAACATAATTTTCGAGGTGCCGTCAGACAAACTTACCGTTAAAATCGGGCGACGGCCAAATTGAATCTCACAAGTTTGAACAATACCTTCAATCGTTGCGTATTGCTCCGGGCGGAGATCTGAAATAGGCGTAATTCTTGTACGATCTTCATAACGAATGGGAAGATGGAAAAGCAAATCCTGTAAATTATTAATACCGATTTTGCTTAACTTGGCAGAAACAGCAGCTCCCACACCGGAAAGTGATGTGAGAGGTATTGCATCAAGAAGTTGAGTTGTCATGCGATCTATTCGTTGATATTGCGTTCGACAGACTGTACGCCGGAAAGACTTTTAATTTTACGCATGATATTGGCAAGATGTTTGGTATCTTTCGCACTTAAGGTCAACGTCACATGACAAATACGACCTTCACTTTCTTCCGTCCAAATGCTATGAATATTACTTTGTGCCGCCGATATCGCCGCCGTTAGATTGGCCAATGCACCTTGCTGAGCAACCATATTAATATGTAGCTCGGCTTCAAACTCCGCAGAATGATCACACTGTTCCCATTCAACTTTAATAAACGGGACGGATTGTGTCGTCCGTTTCTTTAAATTGCGACAATTTTCATGGTGTACGACAAGCCCCTTACCAGGATTGGCATAAGCTACAATTGAATCGCCTGGAATCGGATGGCAGCATTTAGCAAAGTTGACCAATAATCCATCCATACCTTTAATAGGTAAGCGTTCCTGATTGTTAACTTCTTCAATATCCGTATAGATAGCGAGACTTTCACCTTGCAAACGACGGGCAATAACTGTACTCAGTTGATTACCTAATCCGACTTCCGCCAATAAGTCATCCATTGTATCCAGATTTAATTCAGTTAAAACATGATGAACTATTGCCGGATCCAAATCTTCAAGATGTTTACCCGCTAAAGCGTGAAGTAATTGATATCTGCCTAAATTAATTGCTTCTTCAAGACGCAAAGTTTTTAAGGTTTGGCGGATTTTCGCCCGAGCGCGCCCGGTTACCACAAAATTCAGCCAGTTAGCGTTTGGTGTCGCATTAGGTGACGTAATAACTTCAACGGTCTGTCCCGAACGCAACGCTTGTGATAACGGGTAAGTTTCGCGATCCACTTTTGCTCCGACACAGGTACTGCCGATACTGGTATGAACCGCATAAGCAAAGTCAATAGGCGTCGCCCCCGCCGGCAATTCGATAATTCTGCCTTTCGGCGTGAATACGTAAATTTCATCGGAAAAGAGATCCGATTTTACGCTTTCAATAAATTCGAAAGAATTACCCGCACTTTGTTGCAGCTCAATAATGCTTTGTAGCCAATGTTGCGCTTTAATTTGTGCCGTTGTCGTATCATTTTTACCGCCCGGTTTATAAACCCAATGAGCGGTCACACCTAATTCCGCGATTAAATTCATTTCCTCCGTACGAATCTGAATTTCAACCGCCACGCCATGCGGACCGATAGTCGAAGTATGTAAAGCCTGATAACCATTTGCTTTCGGCACTGCAATATAATCTTTAATTTGCCCCGGACGAGGTTTAAACAATTGGTGCATTTGCCCGAGGACACGGTAACAATTATCAATAGAATCAACAATTATACGGAAATTAGAAATATCCATAATTGAACGAAACTGTTGATTTCTCAACCGCATATTTTGATAAATATAAAAAAGCGGTTTTTCTTCACTAAAAACCTGTGCGTTAATTCCGACTTCTTCCAAACGCTGCTGAATCGTCACCAAAATAGGATGCACTAACTCCTGTCGGGTATTACGCGCCACCTGAATAACTTTATTTAATACGGCATAACGTTGCGGATGCATGGCTTGAAAGCACAAATCTTCCAATTCGTTTTTTACTTTTTCAATACCGAGACGATGTGCCAACGGGCTGTAAATTTCCAGCGTTTCTTTTGCAATGCGGCGACGTTTATCCGAGCGCAACGAACCGAGCGTACGCATATTATGCGTGCGGTCGGCAAGCTTGATTAAAACCACGCGAATATCTTTCGTCATAGCGAGAATCATCTTACGGAAACTTTCGGCCTGCGCTTCCTGACGGGTTCGGAATTTTAATTTATCGAGTTTTGAAACACCTTCCACAATTTCGGCAACACTTTTGCCGAATTCTGTGGTTAGTTGTTCTTCAGTATAAGGCGTGTCTTCAATAACATCATGCAACAATGCCGCCATGATTGCCTCATGGTCTAAACGCATTTCCGCAATAATTGACGCTACCGCCACAGGATGGGTGATGTATGGCTCGCCACTGGAACGGAATTGCCCCTCGTGAGCATCTCGCGCAATAACAAAAGCGCGTTTTATTAAATCAATATGTTCTGAGGGTAAATAGCCCTGGATAATCTTGTTTAACGGTTCAAAAAGATACAAGGGACACCTACCTTCTTACTAAAAATTCAGATAACGAGCCGATAATTAAAAATAAAAAATTATTCAGATAATAAAGAAACAGCGTTTAATTCCACTTTTTCCTGCTCTAGCGCTTCCTGACGTTCCTGCGCGTTCATAATATTATTATCAATTAAACCTTTTTCAATTTCACGTAATGCGATAACTGTCGGTTTATCATTATCTTCCGGCACTAAAGGTTCACGAACGTGCAACTGTAATTGTCTTGCACGGCGCGCCGCAGTTAAGATTAAATCAAAACGGTTGCCAATTTTTTCAACAGCATCTTGCACTGTTACACGAGCCATATTTTACTCCATGAGTTTAATTAAAAGGGTTAAAAATAATAGGGTTGTTAATGATACTAAAATACCGCTTATTTTGCTAGTAATTGATTAATTAAGGCTTGATTTTGCTCTGTTTGATAAGCCAAAGTCAATTTTTCCGCCCTTAAAATATGAACTAAATCCGCCAATGCCCGGGTAAAATCGTCATTAATAATCACATAATCATATTCATTATAGTGAGAAATCTCATCCATCGCTTTTGACATGCGATCCGCAATAACTTCGGCACTGTCTTGCCCTCGCCCGATCAAACGCTTTTCCAATTCGGCTAACGACGGAGGCAAAATAAAAATACTTTTCACCGAAGGCACTTTCTTGCGGATTTGCTGCGCGCCCTGCCAGTCGATATCTAAGAATACGTCAATTCCCTGCGCAAGATTTTTTTCAATAGTAGGTAATGATGTACCGTAATAATTTCCGCCGAATACTTTCGCATACTCTAAAAAAGCACCTTCGTTAATCAGTAACTCGAATTCTTCCACGGAAACAAAGTGATAGTGGACGCCGTTTTCTTCGCCCGGACGAGGCTGTCGCGTAGTATGGGAAACGGAAACCATCATTGTGTTTGCCTGATCTTGCTCCAACAGTGCGGAAATAAGAGAAGATTTACCGGCACCACTGGGCGCGGAAAGAATATATAAATTACCTTGCGACATAACTTAACCTCACTAAATAGACCTTAGTATTATGCCCATAATTGATAAAGAAATCAGCTAAAAAGTGCGGTTCTTTTTAGCGGAATTTCAAAGACGAATAAAGAACCACAGAAAACCATTTGTCAATACTCATTTTGTTAAATTTCATAGCGTTAAATATTGACATGGATCACAAAAAAGTTATCTGTTATAGTTTAGCGCATAGTCTAGTTTCGAATATAAAAGAAATCGTGCTATAATTTCGAAATGACGGATAGTTGAAATAATAATATTTTGATGACCCGTGATAATTTTGTTTAACTTAAATATTATAGGTGAAAATCTTATGGCAATTAAAATTGGTATCAATGGTTTCGGCCGTATCGGTCGTATCGTATTCCGTGCTGCACAAACTCGCGATGACATCGAAGTTGTAGGTATTAACGATTTAATCGACGTAGAATACATGGCATACATGTTAAAATACGATTCAACTCACGGTCGTTTCGATGGTTCGGTTGAAGTTAAAGACGGTAACTTAGTAGTTAACGGTAAAACAATCCGCGTAACTGCCGAACGTGACCCTGCAAACTTAAACTGGGGTGCAATCGGTGTTGATATCGCTGTTGAAGCAACAGGTTTATTCTTAACTGACGAAACTGCTCGTAAACACATTACTGCTGGCGCTAAAAAAGTTGTAATGACAGGTCCTTCTAAAGATGCGACTCCGATGTTCGTTCGCGGTGTAAACTTCTCAGCTTATGCGGGTCAAGACATCGTTTCTAACGCATCTTGCACAACAAACTGCTTAGCACCTTTAGCACGTGTTGTTCACGAAACTTTCGGTATCAAAGACGGTTTAATGACAACCGTTCACGCAACTACAGCAACTCAAAAAACCGTAGATGGTCCGTCTGCTAAAGACTGGCGCGGTGGTCGTGGTGCTTCCCAAAACATCATCCCGTCTTCAACCGGTGCTGCAAAAGCGGTAGGTAAAGTATTACCTGCATTAAACGGCAAATTAACAGGTATGGCTTTCCGCGTACCTACTCCAAACGTTTCTGTTGTTGACTTAACCGTTAACCTTGAAAAACCTGCTTCATACGAAACAATCAAACAAGCAATTAAAGATGCGGCTGAAGGTAAAACTTTCAACGGTGAATTAAAAGGCGTTTTAGGTTACACTGAAGACGCAGTTGTTTCTACAGACTTCAACGGTTGTGCGTTAACTTCCGTATTCGATGCTGACGCTGGTATCGCATTAACAGATTCTTTCGTTAAATTAGTATCTTGGTACGATAACGAAACCGGTTACTCAAACAAAGTATTAGACTTAGTAGCTCACATCTACAACTACAAAGGCTAATCTTTAGTTAAATTCCAAACAAAACCGCTCTCTATGAGCGGTTTTTTTATTTCCTTTAAAATGCATATAAATTAAAAGTGCGGTTAAAATTTTCGATTTTTTGACCGCACTTTTGAGCTTAGATTAATCTTTTAATTGGCTGATATCCGCTAAATAAATCGCCGGTCTCCCTTCAAAATCACTACCGAATAATACGGCGGAGTCATTGGGATTAAAAGAAGGATGAGGGTGCGTAATCTGACGATCACCATCCAATACCTGCCAGGAAGAACTATGCTTAGCCAATTTAACGGTACGTTGTTTTTCAATATTGAACAGGTACAAAAACGGATCGTTTTCAATGTTATAACTGTCGCTATCCGCTACATCCACCGGAGAATCGCAACCGTCGCCAATAAGCAGATTACCATTAAAATTACTCATTAAATGAGAGCAAGGCGGCATGGTAATCAGGCGCGTATTTTCCAATGTATTAGGATCTACACTGTAAATTACTCGTTCAGTCTGCCCTTTGAAATAAGAAACGTAGATCATTTTTGAGCCGTCCGGCACCCAAAATTCATGGGTACAGGACTCACCTTCTTGATGTTCTTTCGCTTTGCGCACATTTGTGCCGTCTTCATTAACAAACCACATTCTGGCATCCACTAAATCATGCGGGCCTTCATGGCAAAAACCGACAATACTGTCATCAAACGGGCGATAAGTCGGGTGTCCTAACCAGACGTTATCTTGAAGAACCACCTCTAAATCACCGGTTAAAATATCAACTTTAATTAATCGGCAAGTAGGATTGGTATGATAGAAAGCTTTAAACTTATCCCAATCCGTTAATGGTTGCCAGCAGGATTTTAAGATTTCAATACCGACCAATTTCGTACAATCGGAATTTGCCACCCATGTGCCGTAGCCTTTCCAGTTTTCATCTACGGTATAAATCACTTTTTCTTCTAAAGTTGCTAAATCCACTTTACGCAAACTTGATTCATTTTTCACATAGAAAAAGAATTTATCATCATGGGAAATAAAGCCGCCGAACGTATTATCGCCTTTTCCTTCGGTTAACTGAATAGCTTCCTGACTCTGAAGATCAAGTAAATAATAATTGCGGTTGCCGTCAAAATCTCCTGCAAAAAGCAATTTTTTGCCGTCTTGAGTGAAACACTTTTGGTAAAAATAATTGCGGTGACAAGTCACGTCTTTTGGTGTTAATCGTGTTACTTTTACATTAGTATCCGAATCAATAAAGGATTCAAAAGTAAGTTGAATTTTCTTCCCTTTCGCCATAATTACGACCTCCATCTGCTAAGAAAAGACAATAAATGGGCGATTTATACCCATCTATTGCTATAAGTTAAATCAATTCGTTATACTTCCGCGCTTCGTTTCAAACCGTATCCCACTGCAAAGATAGCCAATGAACAGCAAGCAAATAAGGCTCTACCCCATAAAGGATTCGGAATAAGAATCATCAATAGAAGACCTGCCGCCATTAACATAACCAACGTACTTAATTTTTTGCGTTGTAAACGGTCGATTTCATCTTGACCTTCTTCGGCTACACACTCAGTATCCACATCTTTAAAGAATGCAATTCTTCTTTCATTATTGGTATCTTTCGCTTCATTATAGAATAATGTGGTTAAGCAGAAGAAACCGGCAGTGAAAATTAAGTGCGCCGCAATGGTAATAATGACTTTTAATTCGGAAATTTCACGTTTAGTTAAATCTTCAACACCAAACCAGCTTGCAACATATTCCGGTGTAAAGACTTTTACCACAGACCATGACACGAACATACCGAATAATACTGTTGCCCAAGGCGCCCATTTAGGTGTTTTACGAATAATAATCGCTAGGAATAACGGAACCAGAATCGGTGATTGTAATAAGGTTGCAACTTGCATCATTAAATCGAATAGACTTAAGTGTTTTAATGAGTTAAAGAATTGCGCCATTAAGATTACTAAAATACCGTTAATTACACATACGATTTGGCCTGCACGTAATAATTCTTTGTCATCGGCTTTACCTTTGCGAATAATCGGTGCATAAAAACTACGGACAAATACGCCTGAGTTACGGTTTAATGCGGAGTCCATTGAAGACATTGTCGCAGCAAATAAACCCGCCATCAGTAAACCGATCGTGCCTGCCGGCATAACGTTTTTGGCAAATACAAGGTAAACTGCGTCCGACGCTTTCTTACCTAATTGCGGATAAAGTGAAGCCGCTTCAGGATAAATAATTGCCGTTACCCAAGGCGGAATGAACCAGATAATTGTACCGACAAGCATTAATAGCAGTGCAAAAATTGCCGCTTTACTCGCATTTTTAGAGTCTTTCGCATTTAAAAAACGATAAGAATCCTGCATATTGTTGATACTTTGTAACTGTTTCACAATAAAGAAAAGGAAGGTACAAATTAAAATAAGCGGATAGTTCATATCCGGGCCGGATACAAATCCGCCAGGGAAACGATCAATAATTTCACCCGGTCCGCCAATCACAACCAAACCGACAACCGCACAAGCCACAGAAATAACGGCAACAACAAGCATTTGCACGAAGTCTGAAGCCACAACGCCCCAGGCACCACTCAATAATGAAATAATTAATACTGAAATCCCCGTTACATAGATAGTCATGGTGATATCCGCATCAAATACGGCCGAAGCAAATACGGATAAACCGTTTAGCCATACACCGGCATTAATTACGCTAAGCGGAATGATCACCCAGGTAAAAAATTGCTCATTACTTGTACCGAAACGACGTCCGATTGCTTCTGTCGGCGTATCGACCCGCATTTGTCTGAAGCGTCTTGCAAAATACCAATAAGCACAGGCATAAGCAACCATGTTACCGACGAATACGGCAATCACGGATAAACCGTCATTAAACGCTTTACCGGCAGCACCGGTAAAGGTCCATGCCGAGAATTGCGTCATAAAGGCTGTCCCGCCTACCATCCACCAGAGCATTTTACCGCCGCCTCGGAAATAGTCACTCGTACTATTACTTGCCATTTTTTTAAATAACAAGCTGATTGCTATAATTAAAGCAAAGTAACCAGCCATAACTAAATAATCAACATTCATAATTTTTCTCCAATCAGTTTTACTGTTGGGCTGTAATTTAGCATAAGAAAAAATAAAAAAATGTGATCAAAGTCTATTATTTAAAACATTGTTTTATTTTTATAAGAAATAAATTTTATAAATTTTGTTGATTTTGACTTTTAATAATAATTAAGAAAAAAGTGCGGTCAAAAAATTAAAAAAACAGCACCGGTTAAGGTGCTGTTCGGATACGGTGATAACGAAAATTATCGTAATAAAGCTTGAATTTTTTTCACTTCTTCTAAGCCCGTATTATCTTCAGAAAATTCTACCTTACTCAATGCCTGCAATTTCTGTAATAATTCGGTTTTTGCCGGCGTCATTTCCGTTGTGGTTAAAAACTCATTATTATTCAACAGGCTACCGTTTACAACATCTGTATATTTACTTTCCTGATAAAATCTGAATGAGCGGTTGTTTTTGAAAACACCTTGCTTCGGACCGTTTTCATAAGGACTTTTTCTGAATAGATAGTTAAAGCGTTTATTATCAATGGCAACATTGTTTTCCACGGTAAAGGTCCCCGGATTGAAATTATCCGTAAATCCATCCATATTGTTACGGAAAGAAATGCTGTTTTTAATAACATGATTTACCGGCAAGCCTTCACCGCCCAATTTAAATCCGTTACCGATAGAAGCGCTCTTACTCTTTAACTTCAAGGTTTGCCCGTTCATAAAGGCAATAGAATCTTTAATAGTCACAACACCGTTCGGACCGTCTTCCACTTTATTAAACAGATCCCAACCGTCATCTACATTGTGGTGAGAAATACAACGGATAAAGCTGTTACCGTCGCCGATTCTCATTTTAGCGGCAAAACCGTCGGCATTAATTTGCGAATCATCCATATTGTTAAAACTGATACTGTCAGTTACAGTATTATGGCTTGCCCATAATGATCTGCCGATTTTTTCCGGCGAGGTAATTTGGAATCCGGTATCCGGTGCGCCATGAGTGACAATATGACTGAAATTATTATGGCTGCCATGAACAATTAAACTTGCACCGGACACCTCAATATTTTCCATATTCCAAAAGCTGGCTTTATGAAGCACTTCACCGATAAATTTAACTTTACCTTCAATTCCTTTTAATGTTTTCGGCGAGTCTTTTAATCCGCTCATGGTTGTATCCAAAGTCACCGCGGCATATTCTCCCGGTTGCAATTGAATTGTTCCGCCCGGCGGCAATAATTCAAGCGCGGTCACTAAATCCAACGGCTTTTCTGCCGAACCGTTGCCTGCTGCACTGCCGTTTGTTGCAACATACAACAGTTTCGGATTTTGTAACTGATGTTTCTCAATACTGATATTTTGTTCGAATCCGTTTTCTTTTAATTTTGCTTTTGGAATAAACTGAACTTTTAAGTCTGTTTTATTTTGGTTAAGTTTTAGTTTATGTTGAACATATTCACCCGCTTTCACAACCGGTGATTTAAATAATGTTTTATTTCCTCGCTGTAAAACAAACGAACCTTCATAGTTTGCTCTCGCCTGGAAGACATAATCACTACCAGTCGCTTTAGTTGAAGACTCAATATTTACTATTAAAGGCATGGCTTTCGGCGTAAATTTTGCCGGTTCGACTTTCTTGCCGTCAGTGAGTTTTAAATCAACATTTTCCACAGTTATCTTCGCATTACGGGAAGCAAAAAAGCCCAGATATTGCTTGTCCGCATTTTGGTTCGCCAAAATACCGGGATTTACTTTATCCAACACTTTTTTATATTCTTTACCGTCCTGAATATATGTCACTACAAAACCCTGATCATTTTTCTCCAGAGTTAAACGAAGGGGGTTATTTTCAAAATCAATACCTTCCGCATAATCTTCTCTAACCAGCTTATTACCAGCAGTTCCCCAAGGTTCTTTAATGCCTTCTCGGTAAGATGCGTTAATATTTACCTTCCCGTTATGCGCTTTTGTATTACTGCGTAATAAATTCATCACCATATTTGAAGCCGCAGGGAATTCTTCATAGCCCATAGGTTGAGGTTCCGCACGAGGTTTTCCCACGATATCGCGTACCATAATGCCCGCACCTTCTTGTCGATTCGGTTTTGCACCGGTTTCCGGTCCTAATTGTTCCAACCGCACATCCGCTGATATAACAAAGTTAGTATTAATTGGTAGTTCTGTATAATAATAAGTCAACCCTTCATGGGAATTTGCCAATTTACCGCCTCGGCTTTCAATGGTAAATTTGGTCGCCAACGCCCCTTCCTGAACGGGATGACCGTCAACCGTCGTTTTATTTACACCGACTTTCTCCGGCAAAATTGTTGAACCGAAATTAAGATCCGTTGACTGCCCGAATGCCGCACTTTTCCAAATAAGATCACTTGGATTAACAGCTGCCACTGCACTTGATGCTGAAAATAATGCTAAATAAAAAAGTGATGCCAAATTTTTATTTGTCATAAAATTCTCCTTAAATTTAGAGGGGATTATCTTGTCTGTTTAATGAATGGCTGGCACTGTAGCATAGTTTTAATTATAAAAATGTGATCGAGATCTTAATTTGAAATAATGTTTTATTTTATTAGATTTAATGTTTTGTTTTACAAAGAATACTGATAAAGCTTTGGTAAAAAACAAAAAAAAGACTAAGCCTGATACAACACAAAACTTAGTCCTTAATTTAATTGAATTTTAAAAATGGTTAAAAATACGCCTGAACAAGAAAATTAAAACAATACTCTGGCGCGAATCGTACCCTCGATTGATTTAAGTTTTTGCAGTAAATCCGTACTGTCATCCGTTTCTACATCAATAACCACATAACCGATTTTAGCGTCGGTTTGCAGATATTGCGCGGCGATGTTGATATTTTCATCAACAAAAACCTGGTTGATTTTATTCAAAATACCCGGGCGGTTATGGTGAATGTGCAAAATACGTTTTGCCGTACGATGTTCCGGTAACGAAACTTCCGGAAAATTCACCGCACTTAGAGTTGAACCGTTATCCGAATATTTAACGAATTTACTTGCCACTTCAGTGCCGATATTTTCTTGCGCTTCCGCCGTTGAACCGCCGATATGCGGGGTTAAAATCACATTATCGAATTTACGCAACGGTGACTCAAACGCTTCCGCCGCAGAAGCCGGCTCTTTAGGGAATACGTCGATTGCGGCGCCATGTATTTTCCCCTGTTCTAACGCTTCGGCTAACGCATCAATATCAACAACCGTACCGCGCGCCGCATTAATTAAAATACTGCCCGGTTTTAACTGAGCGATACGTTCCGCGCTCATTAAATTCTTTGTTGAAGGCAGTTCGGGTACGTGTAATGAAATAATATCGCAGGAACTTAATAATTCCTCTAAAGTGGAAACTTGCTGCGCATTACCTAAAGGCAGCTTGGTTTCAACATCGTAGAAAAATACATTCATACCTAAAGACTCGGCGATAATACTTAATTGCGAACCGATATGACCGTAGCCGACGATACCTAATTTCTTACCGCGAACTTCATGAGAACCCGCCGCCGACTTGTTCCATTCACCGCGGTGAACCTGCGCGTTTGCCGCCGGAATATTGCGCATTAATAACAAAATCTCACCGAGAACCAATTCCGCTACGGAACGGGTATTAGAGAACGGCGCATTAAATACGGGAATACCCTTTTCTTCCGCCGCTTCCAATGCCACTTGATTGGTGCCGATACAAAAACAACCGATAGCGATTAATTTATTCGCATGTTCAAGAATATCCGCCGTTAAATTTGTGCGGGAACGTAAACCAATAAAGTGCGCTTCTTTAATTGCTTCTTTAAGTTCATCCGGCTCTAACGCTTTTTTATGATATTCAATATTAGTGTAACCGGCCGCATGTAACACATCTAATGCGTTTTGGTGAACACCTTCAAGAAGTAAAAATTTGATCTTAGATTTATCCAAAGATACTTTATTAGTCATGTTTGCCTACCTTGTATATTTATTATTCAATAATTTTAGCACCGTCCGGTGTGCCGACAATCACGGTATGCGCCGCATTTAACGCAAAAATACCGTTTGTTACCACACCTGCGACATTATTCAATTCTTTTTCCATTTCAATAGGATTCATAATAATAAAATTATGCACGTCCAAAATTACGTTACCGTTATCGGTAATCACGCCTTCACGCCATTCAGGGCTTCCGCCCAACGCTACCAATTTACGGGCGACTTGTGAACGCGCCATAGGAATCACTTCTACCGGCAACGGGAAAGTGGAACCCAGTATATCTACCTGTTTGCTGCTATCGACAATGCAAATAAAATTTTTCGCCAAAGACGAAACGATTTTTTCACGGGTTAACGCCGCACCGCCGCCTTTAATCATCATTTTCTGCGGATTGATTTCATCGGCGCCGTCTACATAAATATCCAGACTCGATACGTCATTGGCACTGAAAACCTCAATACCTTGTTTTCTTAATAATTCTTCCGATGCTTTAGAAGCCGCTACCGCGCCTTTAATTTGATCACGAAATGCACCTAATTCTTCAATAAAGCAATTTACCGTTGAACCGCTCCCTACCCCGACAATCATATCCGGTTTGACAAATTGTAATGCGGCTTTAGCCGCAACTTTTTTCATTTCGAGTTGATTCATGATGAGATCCTTTTCAGATTAGTTTTAAATTAAGCCTGGTATTTATTCAGCATAAAAAATACGGTTTTTTACACCGCACTTTTAGGGGTTGTTTATTATTCAAATCGCCACATAAATTTAAAACCAAACAATATACGTAAACGTTTGCGTAGCAGAAATAATAAGCCTACTTTAATACCAATCAAAAATATAAACAAGAACAAATTTATAAAAATTTTAGTCCGTTTTATGAAAATTTACAAAAGATAAACAGACCCTAGTCATCAGGTAAAAAAACTTCCAGCAATTCATTTAAAAACAACTTACCTCGTTCGGTAATTTGCCAGGTCGACTCGGTTTCAATAATATAATTTTTTTCCAGCGCCCAATCTATTTGTTTTTTGACCGCACTTTCAGGCAAACCGGTAAATTGCACGAATTCCGTTTTCGGTACGGGTTCCAACAGGCGGAAACGGTTCATAAAAAATTCAAAAGGACGATCCGCTTCGTTAATCAGCCGTTCTTCATAAAGATATTCGCCGCGTAAATAACCTTTCGGATGCTTGGTCTTGCTGTAACGTATAATATCGCCATTGACGAAGCTCATTTTGCCGTGAGCACCGCAACCGACAGCCAGATAATCACCAAAACGCCAATAATTTAGGTTATGTTGGCATTGAAAATCCGGTTTGGCATAAGCGGAGGTTTCATATTGCCGATAACCCGCTTCCGTTAATAATCGGTGTCCCCGCTCAAAAATATCCCAGAGCTCGTCGTCATCCGGTAATACGGGCGGACGATAAGCAAACATGGTATTAGGTTCAATAGTAAGCTGATACCAGGACAAATGCGGCGGATTTAATGCGATAGCCTGCCGTAGGTCGTCCAGCGCCTGTTCCGGCGTTTGATTCGGCAAGCCGTGCATAAGATCTAAATTAAAGCTTTTTAAACCGGAAATTTTGGCAATTTCCACCGCACTTTTTGCTTCCCGGGCGTTATGAATTCGTCCTAAAGCTTTTAGTTTTTCATCATTAAAACTTTGTATGCCCATGGAAATCCGGGTGACACCCGCTTTCACATAGCCTTGAAATCGTTCGGCCTCTACCGTACCGGGATTGGCTTCCATAGTAATTTCAATGTGCGGTGAAAAATCAATAAGTTTTTTTATTTCCGTTAACAAACAGGTAATGCTTTCCGCAGAAAACAGGCTTGGCGTGCCGCCGCCAATGAAAATGCTGTGTAGCGGGCGATTCTGCACGCTGTCTTTAAAACGAAGAAGATCCGCCTGCAAATCCGTCACTAAATGACGGATATAATCGATTTCAGGGATCGCACCTTTTTGCGCATGAGAATTGAAGTCGCAATAAGGACATTTCTGCACGCACCAGGGAATATGCACATATAAACTAAGCGGAGGAAGAACGAGAGTTGTCATGAACGAACCGCTTATGCGCCTAATTTGCTTTTTAAGACCGCCAATGCGCGGGCGCGGTGAGAGATTTTTTTCTTCTCGACGGTTTCTAATTCTGCGAAAGTACAGCCTTTTTCCGGAGTGAAAAACAGGCTGTCGTAACCAAATCCGTTTTCGCCTTTTTCGGCAAAAATAATTTCACCGATGCATTCGCCCTCCGCGATAATCGGCGAAGGATCCGTTTCATGTCGTAACATTACAATGCAGCTCACAAATTTTGCCTGGCGTTTACCGACCGGTACATCGGCTAAATCGCGCAATAACTTACGGCGGTTTTCCGCATCCGCCGTTTCGCCGTCAATGCCGGCATAACGGGCGGAATATAATCCCGGCGCGCCGTTTAAGGCTTCCACCACCAGTCCGCTATCGTCAGCAATTGCGGGTAAGCCCGAAACTTTAGCGGCATAACGCGCTTTTAATAATGCATTTTCAACAAAAGTTAATCCGGTTTCTTCCGGGCTTTCAATGTCTAAATCCGTTTGCGCAACCACTTCAAAGCCGAAATCCGCCAGCACATCCGACATTTCACGAACTTTACCTTTATTACCCGTCGCCAACACAATTTTTTGTTTCATAATCCGTACTCCTCATATTAGGAAGTCTGTTTATCTTTTGTAAACAGCCCCAGGCGAATCATTATACTTGAATAGAAAAAAAGCGGAATATTCCTATTCCGCTTTTAGCAAGTTATGTTTAGAACCCTATCTTTTTTATCTTTATAATTTTATCCGATCTTTATTTTTATCCAAAGTCGCCTCTCCTATTCCCTGTATTTCCAATAATTGTTCTACGTTGGTAAAATTACCATGCTTTTCACGGTATTGAATAATAGCTTCCGCTTTTTTTGCGCCAATGCCGATTAAAGTTTGCTTAATTTCCTCTGCCGTTGCCGTATTAATATTCACCGTATTGCCAATATTATCTGCGGGCTTGGCGGTTTCGGAAGTTTTTATTGCTTGAGTTTCTGCAGAAGCCGGCACTTTATCAGCTGCGAATGCAGTTCCGGCAGATAATAACGAACCGGCGGCTAAGCAACTAAGCAAAAATTTTCTTACTGATAATTTCATTAACGATTCCCTTTTAAAGTTAAAATAACGTTGCTCGGTAGCAACAACATTACTTTCAGGGAATAATCGGTTCATGCAAAGAAATACGGTATATTTTTTCGATCCGATGCACAAAATTAAAAAAAGTGTGGTCAAAAATACGGGAATTTTAAAAGAAATTAGCGTTAATTTTTCAATAACGGCAGTTATCCCACTTCTTTAATCCGTAATTCTTTCGGCACTTCAAAAACCGTATTTTCCTCACAACCTTCAAGTTCTTCGACGGAATCGACACCAAGTTCTTTTAACCGGGCAATCACGGACTGCACCAATACTTCAGGCGCCGAGGCACCGGCGGTGACACCGATAGTATTTATACCTTTTAACCAATCCGGCTCAATATCATTCGAATCATCAATCAATTTTGCCGGCACACCCATACGGGAAGCCAGTTCGGCTAAACGATTCGAATTTGACGAGTTTTTTGAACCCACCACAATCACCAAATCGGATTGTTCGGCAAGTTCGCGCACCGCCTGCTGACGGTTGGTAGTGGCATAACAAATATCGTTTTTACGAGGTCCTTGAATCGCGGGATATTTTGCTTTTAATGCGACGATAACATCGGAAGTATCGTCAATAGATAAAGTGGTTTGTGTCATAAACGTCAATTCTTCGTTATCTTTCAAACCTAACTTGGCAATATCTTCTACATTTTCAACCAGAAAAATTCCGCCTTCCGGGTTATCATACTGCCCCATTGTTCCTTGCACTTCAGGATGACCCTCATGACCGATAAGAATAGCCTTTGTCCCCTTACGACTGGCGCGCGCCACCTGCATATGCACTTTCGTAACCAACGGGCAAGTGGCGTCAAACACTTTCAGATTGCGGTTTTTCGCTTCCTGACGTACCGCCTGAGATACGCCGTGCGCAGAAAAAATCACAATTGCGCCGTCCGGTACTTCGTTTAATTCTTCCACAAAAACCGCGCCGCGTTCACGCAGTCCGTTCACCACAAAACGGTTATGTACCACTTCATGGCGCACATAAATCGGCGCGCCGTGAATTTCAAGCGCGAGTTCCACAATACTAATGGCTCGGTCAACACCTGCACAAAAACCGCGCGGATTGGCTAAAATAATTTTCATTGCTTGTCCGCCTTTTTCTCGCCGTTTTTAAAGCTGTCTAAAATTAATAATCCAACGCCGACACAAATGGCGATATCCGCTACGTTAAACACAGGATAATGCCATTCCCGCCAGAAGAAATCGAAAAAATCCACCACAAAACCGTTATAAGCGCGATCCGCCATATTGGCAAGCGCCCCGCCGATAATCAGGGCGTAAGCGGAATTCTGCAACTTCTGCCGTGCGCTGTTTTTTCGCAGCAAATGCACCAACACGGCGGAAACCGCCAGCGCCAGCACAATAAAGAAATATTTTTGCCAACCGCCGTGTTCAGCCAGAAAACTGAAAGCGGCGCCCGTATTTCTAGCGTAGGTTAAATTGAATATCGGTAAAATGTTTACGCTTTCATACAATTCGAAATTTTGCGTCACAATGTATTTTGTGAGCAGATCAATGAAAAAAACGACCGCACTTAGCCATAAAAACGATAGACCGGTTTTAGATTTTGTCATCAAATTTTTACCTAAAATATAGGGGCGTATCGCATACGCCCCAATTCATACAACAGCGCAATATATAACACGCCCCGCAAATTTATCAATTACGCAAAACGACGCTCTTCGCCATTGCCGTTCACGTTTTCTTCGCAACGTGAACACAGGCTGTTTGCGTCTTTGCTGTCGGAATAATGCCAGCAACGCGGACATTTGTGGTTAGCGGAACGAATAGCTTTGATGGCTAATCCCGCTACTTCGCCTTCCGCAACATCGGCATCCGCTAAAGTTTTCACTTCTGCTTTTGATGTAATAGTCACAAAACGTAACTCGTTGCCCAGCTTGTTGAGCAATGCACTGTATTCATCGTTAGCAAAAATAGTCACTTCCGCTTCCAAACCGCCGCCAATCACTTTGTCATTACGGGCTTGTTCAAGCACGCGGTTGACTTCGTTGCGCACGGTGATCACTTGTTGCCAGTAAGCGTCGTCCAATGATTCCGAGACATCTAAAGCAAATAAGCCGTCGTAAAATTCCTCGGTAAATACGAATTCGCCGCGTTCGCCCGGCAGATAACCCCAAATTTCATCCGCGGTAAAAGACAGAATCGGCGCCATCCAACGTACAAGGGCTTCCGCAATGTGCCATAAAGCGGTTTGACAACTGCGACGGGCAAGACTGTCCGCTTTAGTGGTATATTGACGGTCTTTGATAATATCTAAATAAAATGAACCCATTTCGACAGAACAGAATTTCATGAGACGTTGCACCACAGTGTGGAACTGATAGTTATCATAGGCCTCTTTAATTTCCGCTTGTGCCCGGAAAGCGCAATCCACCGCCCAACGATCTAACGAAATCATCTCATGGGCTTGTACCAAATCGCGTTTCGGATCAAAACCATTCAGGTTTGCCAACAAGAAACGCGCGGTATTACGGATACGGCGATAGGAATCCGCCGCACGTTTTAAAATTTCGTCGGAAACCGTCATTTCACCGGTATAGTCCGTTGACGCCACCCATAAACGTAAAATATCGCCGCCGAATTTATCCATTACCTCCTGCGGCGTCACAATATTGCCGATAGATTTCGACATTTTGCGACCTTGACCGTCCACCGTAAAACCGTGGGTCAGTACTTGTTTGTAAGGCGCTTTATTGTCTGTAGCCGTAGAGAGCATCAGTGACGACATAAACCAACCGCGGTGTTGGTCGGAACCTTCGAGATACATATCCGCTTCCTTACCGTTAAATTCAGGACGGTTTTTCACCACGGAATAATAGGTCGACCCGGAATCAAACCAAACGTCTAAAGTATCGGGCACTTTGCTGTAATGAGCGGCATCGTCGCCTAACAAATCTTTAGCGTCCAAATCCCACCAGGCCTGAATTCCTTTCCGTTCCACCAGTTTTGCCACTTCTTCGATAAGCTCAAGAGTTCGCGGATGCAGCTGCTCGGTTTCCTTATGAATAAATAACGCTACCGGCACACCCCAGGTACGTTGACGGGAAATACACCAATCCGGACGGTTTTCCACCATTTTTTCAATACGTGCCTGACCCCAATCCGGAATCCAACGTACTTTTTTAATTTCGCTTAATGCCTGTTGGCGTAATCCCTGAGTTTCCATACCGATAAACCATTGCGGGGTAGCACGGAAAATAATCGGGGTTTTATGGCGCCAGCAGTGCGGATAGCTGTGGCGGATTTTTTCCAGTTTCAGTAATGCGCCCACTTCGTCTAGTTTTTCAAGCACTTTACCGTTAGCCTCAAATACGCCAAGACCTGCAAAAAATTTTGCATTAGAATTGAATTTACCGTCATTACCGATTAACCCCGCCATGCCGATATTGTATTTACGCGCCACTACATAGTCGTCCTGACCGTGATCCGGTGCGGTATGAACCAAGCCGGTACCGCCGTCAAGCGTGACGTGATCGCCCAAAATAAACGGCACGTTATAATCATAGAACGGATGCTTAAATTGCAATAATTCCAAATCGGAACCTTTAGCCGAGCCTAACGCTTTCCAGCTTTCAACGCCAACCGCCTGAGCGACGCTTTCCACTAATTCGGCAGCTAAAATAAAACGTTCGTCACCGAATTGTACGATTTGATATTCTAATTCCGGATTGATAGAAATCGCTTTATTGGACGGCAACGTCCAAGGCGTGGTAGTCCAAATAACGGCGGATAATTTACCCTTGCCTTGTTCCGTTAAAACGAACTTATTTTCCACCGCACTTTCGTCCGCCGCAGCGAAACGCACATAGATTGAAGGTGAAGTTCTGTCTTCATATTCCACTTCCGCTTCCGCCAATGAAGAGGCGCAATCCAAACACCAGTGAACAGGTTTTGAACCTTTATATAAATGACCGTTCGCCACCGCTTTACCGAAAGCGCGGATGATATTCGCTTCGGTGTCAAAATTCATGGTTAAATACGGGTTATCCCAATCCCCCAACACCCCTAAACGGATGAAGTCTTTTTTCTGCCCTTCCACTTGCTCGCGCGCATATTTACGGCATTCTTCACGGAATTGGGCCGCGGAGATTTTTTGATTCGGCTTACCCACCAAACCTTCCACTTTTAATTCGATCGGCAAACCATGGCAGTCCCAGCCGGGAATGTAAGGGCTGTCAAAACCCAGTGCGGTTTTAGATTTAATAATAATATCTTTTAAAATTTTATTTACAGCGTGACCGATATGAATACTGCCGTTGGCATAAGGAGGGCCGTCATGCAAAATGAAGGATTTTTTACCTTTTGACGATTGACGGATTTTTTGGTAAAGGTCGTTATCATACCAATTTTTTAACATGCCCGGCTCGCGTTTAGCCAGGTCTCCGCGCATCGGAAAGCCTGTTTCCGGCAGGTTTAACGTATTTTTGTAATCTTTTTGTTCAGACATTTTTCGTACCACGTTGTAATAAATTAAGATATTAAAAACTGAATCGGTTAGTTATAACTTTTTTTCTATATGAATTAAAGCAAAATCAACTGTTTTGCCGAAAATACTGTTGCGCCACTAATACATCCCGGGCGATTTGTTGTTTCAGAGCGTTAAGTGACGGAAATTTCATTTCATTACGGATTTTATGACAAAAAGTCACGGCAATATTTTGCCCGTAAAGATTTTCATCAAAATCAAACAGATGAACTTCTAAACGCTGCTCTACGCCGTTCACCGTAGGGCGCTGCCCGATATTGGCAACCCCTTGAAAAGCCCGTCCGCAAGGACATTGAATACGTACGGCATACACGCCTTGCAACGGATTTACCTGCCGTTGCAAACGAATATTGGCGGTAGGAAAACCTATGGTTCTGCCTAATTTCTGCCCGTGCACAACTTTGCCGAAAATGCTGTAAGCGCGCCCAAGCAGTTCTTCCGCTTTTTTGAGATCGTCATGCGCCAGCGCATGACGGATTGCGGTACTGCTGATACGCAGTTTATCCAGTGAAAATGTGCGGTTGTCTTCCACGGAAAATCCGTATTTTTTACCCGCACTTTCAAGCAAAGAAAAATCCCCTCGGCGATTAGCGCCGAAACGGAAATCGTCACCAATACTTAAAAACTTCACATGAAGCCGATTGACTAAATAAGTTTCGATAAACAGATTAGGATCTTGCTTGGCAAAAGTGCGGTCAAATTTTACGCAAATTACGTAATCCACACCCTGTTGTTGAAGATAATGCAATTTATCCCGTAAACGCATTAAACGAGCCGGAGCCTGTTGCTTTGCATCGGCAGACACGAAATACTCTCTCGGCTGAGGTTCGAACAGCATCACCACCATCGGCAACTTTAATTGATTGGCTTTTTCACGCAAATGCTGCAAAATCGCCTGGTGTCCTAAATGTACACCGTCAAAATTACCGATAGTGAGCGCACAACCGGCGAAATCCCGCCGCAAGTTGTGTAAACCGCGAATAAGCTGCATTAAGTAGTCCGTTAAATAAATAGAAAATTATGCCGTATTATACGCATAAATTAACTAAGATTAAAGGTCGGGATAAACTAAACCGCTCAGTAAGTTTACGGGCTTTTTTTCATTAAAACGGGAATTAATACGGAAACCGCCGCCGCACCTAAGGTCAGCAAAATACCCATTGCCGAAACGGTACTGAGCCGTTCGTCTAAAATTAAAATAGCCAGGATTACGCCGAATATCGGCTCTAAAGTAGTAAGAATACTCGAAATATAGGTCGGCGTTTTTTGTACCCCTTTAAACCATAATACAACCGCCAGCCAAGTGCAGCCTATTCCCAGATAAAACAAGGAAATCATTCCCTTAACGCTCGGCACAATTGACCAATCCCGTACTAAAACGCAAGTGAAGGGTAAACACAAAATACTGCCTAAAATTACTAATACGTTGGTATAATCTTTCGGCGCCATTTCCTGCATAACATCTTTCGATAAATATAAACAAAAGCAAAATGATACGGCGGACCCCAACACTAACAGGCAGCCCCACGGATTAATGAGATTATCCTCTCCGCCTCCGACAACAGTTAAAATAATGCCTGCCAAAGCAACCAAACTTAGCAATAAATCGATTTTATTAATTCGTCGTTTAAAAAACAAAAAACCTATTAATACGGTCAGTAACGGAATCATACCCAGCATAGTGACCGCGCTGGCAGCGGAAGTAAAATAAAGCCCGATAAATTGCAATAAAAACATCAGGGGAAAATTAATCAGTGCCAGCAGCCACATTATTTTTAAGCGCTCTTTCGGCACTCGTTTATAAGCGGCAAAAAAACCGGGTAACATGATGATCGAAGCGATAAAAAAACGACATTGCACCATCAACACCGGATCCATCATTTCATAGGTATATTTTGCCGCAATAAAAGCGCTCGCCCAGATGAGCGTGGCAATAATCTGAAAAAGCATGATTTGCCTACAATATAGTGACTTTATTTTTAATGTAGTTAATCAGCATCGACGATAATACGGAAATACCCGCCGCACTAATCACTAAGCAAATACCAAATAAAGTGGTTAAAGTAAGATGTTCGCCTAATAATAAAATAGCTAATAATACACCGAATACCGGCTCTAAGGTCGTTAAAATGCTGGCGGTATTTGCCGAAGAAACCCGTAACCCTTTACTCCACAGACGATAAGCCAGCCATGTACAGCCGACGCTTAGATAAAGGATCGCTGAAATACCTTCGATATTAAGGTGAATTTGCCAATCTTGTACCAATAATAAAGAAAATGGAACGCAGCTTATCGCCCCGGTCATAATAATCACATCCGTATAGGCTTTTGCCTCGACCGCTTTCATAACGCTTTGCGCCAAATGAATACTAAATGAAAAGGCAATGCTGCCGAGTAACACCAGCGTACAGCCTAATAAAGTCACTTCTCCGCCGGATTCGGAACCATAAACTACAAAAACGATGCCTGTTAAGGCAACTATTCCTAATAACCAATCCAGTAATCTTGCCGGTTTATGAAAGAAAATATGACCTAATAAAGTAACTACCAAAGGCTCCGTGCCGAGCATGGTTACCGCACTGGCAACCGAGGTATAATGTACGCCGGTAAATTGCAACAACAGGACCACCGGGAAATTTAACAAGCCCAATCCCCATAATTGCAAGCGGTATTGTTTTGGGATTTTCCGATAGCTACGGAAAAATGTCGGCAGCACTAACAAGGCGGATAAAATTAAACGTAACATCACGGTTAGCGCCGGATCAAACATGGTATAACTGAATTTAGCCGCAATAAACGCACTCGCCCAAATTAGCACGGCGGCAATAAGGTAAAACATATTTTCTTCTTATTAAGGATAATAAATTTAACGGGCAAGCAAATGACGTTTACGAATACCTAGTATTACCAACATCAGTAAATAACTTGATGCGGCAATCAGAATTAACTCGGCTAACCGGATGACTTTAGTCAAAAATGCCATCTCGTTCCATATTACTAATTGCGGACTAAAATACCAAACTACCGTTCCCATAACCAAAGCCGCCGCTAAAACTTTCAAAAAAAAGACCGCACTTTGCTTCGTGAAACAATACACATCGGCTTTAGCTAATCCTCGATATAATAAATAGGCATTTAAAGTTGCCGACATTGCCGAAGCCATAGCAAGCCCCACATAGCTGAAAGGAATAGCCAGTAAATTAAATACCATATTACTAATCATAGCAATAATCCCAATCTTGACCGGTGTTTTCGTATCTTGTCGGGCATAATAACCGTTAGCCAGAATTTTAATCAGCATAAAACTCAGCAAGCCCACATTAATGGACCACAACGCATAAGAGGTCGCCTGCACATCGGTTAAGCTAAATTGCCCGCGCATAAAAAGCACCAACAACATAGGTTGAGCCAATACCGCAATACCAATAGTCGCCGGCACGCCTAACAATAAAATCATTCTAACGCCCCAATCCATAGTGGCGCGGAAGTCCGCCGCACTTTTTTGCACGTCGTCGGCGCGGTTGACATGCTGACGGGAAAGAGTCGGCAAAATCACGGTAGAAATTGCAATGCCGAATAAGCCCAACGGGAATTCCAACAAACGATCGGAATAATAAAGCCAACTGATGGAACCGGTCATTAAAAAACTGGCGATGAAGGTATCCAGTAATAAATTAATCTGACTAACGGAAACCCCGAACAACGCGGGAATCATTAATGTACGGATTTTTTTTACACCTTCATCATTCCATGCCCAACGCGGGCGAACTAATAGACCCGCTTTTTTCAAAAAAGGCAACTGGAACAAAAATTGCAGCAATCCGCCGATAAAAATACCAATAGCTAAAGCGACATCCGGGGATTCCATTTGAGGTGCCAATAAAAGTGCGGTAGTAATCATCGCAATGTTCAGCAGCACCGGGGAAAACGACATCACGCCGAATTTACCCAGGCTGTTTAAAATAGCACCGGATAACGCCACAAAAGTAATAAACCACAAATAAGGAAAAGTAATTTTCAATAACAATGAAGCGGAAGTAAATTTTTCGGCATTCGGTCCGTCATTGATCCAATCAATAAACCAACCGGTACCGAAGATCGCCGCGACTACGGGCGATCCGACCATTGCAAGTAAGGTCACGATAGAAACCAAGCCGCCAAGCGTTCCCGAAACCTTACCGATAAATTCTTGCGTTTTGCTTAATTCGCCTGATCTTTGGTATTCCGCCAACACAGGTACAAACGCCTGAGAAAATGCCCCTTCGGCAAATAAACGACGCAGGAAATTAGGAATCCTGTTAGCAAATAAAAAAACGTCGGCCGTGGCTCCCGCCCCGATAATATTAGCGATTACCACATCCCGTACTAAACCTAAAACACGGGATAACAGCGTCATTGTACTTACAATGATGCCTGATTTTAAAAGTCGTTTGCTCAAAATATAGCCTTATTAATAAAAATATTTTCAAATATAAAATTTCTGCCTAATTGTATAGAAATTTCATTTTTACGCTATATTCTAAGCAAAAAAACTGATAAAATCTCGCCCACATCGTTAATTTCATCGCTTAACGGCTTATAGCGACACTCAAAACGGTGGAAACATTCGGTTGTGTCTCACCGAAACTAACAGAAATTACTTAATTAATCATTGACAAACCTGCATAAAAAGGGCATATTTTACGCCTTTATTTTATGTTCGTTTAATTACAGAAATTCTTAGGAGTTTGACCTTGGCTAATATCAAGTCAGCAAAAAAACGTGCGGTTCAATCAGAAAAAAGCCGTCAACACAACGCAAGTCAACGTTCAATGATGCGTACATACATCAAGAAAGTATACGCAGCAGTAGCAGCAGGTGAAAAAGCAGCTGCTCAAGCAGCATTTGTAGAAATGCAAAAAGTTGTAGACCGTATGGCTTCTAAAGGCTTAATCCATGCTAACAAAGCGGCTAATCATAAATCTAAATTAGTTGCTCAAATCAAAAAATTAGCGTAATTTTTAAAGCTTTAAAAAATCGAATAAATAAAACCGCACTTTTATAGTTGCGGTTTTTTATTATCCTGAATTAGCAATTCGACACTAACGGTATCTTCTGCGGCGACGGTGAAAAACTAAAGCGGAACTGTTTTTGATTTCTTTTACCGTATTGATTTGTTCCGTTATTTGACTGCGACGCGCACGGCGATAATGGCTTAAAAAATAATGAACGGAACTTGCCAGAATAACCCCGGCCAGAAATACGATAATTAACTCTCCGTATAAACGGTGGAAAATCTGATTGATCTTATTTTGTGTCGTTTGTCCGTATTTTGAATCAAAGGTCACCCGTAAAAAACCTTCAATACCGTTTGGAGAATAAATGGGCTCCACAATTTGTTGCCGATTCACTACATGATGTTTTGAACTCTCTTCGTTTAATCCTAATTGTTCGCGCAAATCTAAAGTATTACGGGTTTGTGCCAGTAATTCGCCGTTTTTGCCGTAAATTGAGGCATCCAATACAAATTTATCTTTGGTCAGATTTTCGAGATTATCCGTGAGCTGTTCATTTCCGGCATTATTTACCAATAACATGGAAAATAAATTTGCCTGTTGGCGAACCAATAAGTGAGAAAGATTGGATACCTGATTCACACTCGCCAACTGAGAGCCGATTTTAAACTGATTTATACCAAACAAAATAATGCTCATTACGGTGATGCAAAGGGCAATAATCACAACAAACATTAAGGATTTCGCCAATTTTTCTTTAATTATATGCAAATTATGTTCCCCAAAAACTGAAAGCGATAGTATTATGATAAAGTTTACACATAAACTAAGATTATCATAATAATATCATAGGATCCGTTAATTTATGCAAACAAGCGAATTCATTAATCTGACTCTTAAAGACATCAAACAACATTATTCCCCCTTCCCTAATAAATTAATCAACAATCAGCCCCAAACCGAAGGCCGGGATTATTTTATTTTATTCGGCACCAATTTAGAACCTGCAAAACTTCAGGCTTTTCAACAAAAGTGCGGTGAAAATTTTCAAATTTTCGATTGCTGGAATAATCTGCATAATATTGTCGTGTTATTAAAAGGACATTGGCAAAAAAGCTATGAAACCCATGCCCACGATCTCACCCTTGACGCGGCAAAAATTGATTTTAATGCGAATCTTGCGGAACAGGGGTTGCTTGTGATGGATATGGATTCAACAGCAATTCAAATAGAATGTATTGATGAAATTGCAAAATTAGCCGGCACCGGCGAAGAAGTCTCGGCGATTACTGCGGCTGCTATGCGCGGCGAATTGGATTTCGAGCAAAGTTTACGCCGCCGGGTAAGTACATTAAAAGATGCGCCGGAAACAATTTTACAGGAAGTTCGCCTGCAATTGCCTTTAATGCCCGGCTTAAAAGAAACCGTACGGATATTACAGCAACATAATTGGCGGGTTGCCATCGCTTCCGGCGGTTTTACTTATTTTGCCGATTATCTGAAAGAATTACTGAACTTAGATGCCGCCGTTTCAAACCAATTCGACATTGAAAACGGCAAGCTCACCGGGCGGGTAAAAGGCGATATCGTGCACGCTCAATATAAAGCGGACACTTTAAAACGTTTAGCCCGCGAATTTAATATTCCGTTAGAAAATACCGTTGCCATCGGTGACGGTGCGAACGATTTGCTTATGCTGAAACAGGCGAATCTTGGCGCTGCCTTCCACGCTAAACCAAAAGTACAACAACAGGCGCAAGTTGTGGTAAACTTTGCCGACTTAACCGCCCTGCTCTGTTTATTGAGCGCCGGTGAAAAAATTAAGCATTTATCATAACAGGAGAATGAATTATGCCATCATTTGATATTGTTTCAGAAATTACCATGCACGAAGTAAATAACGCGGTTGAAAATGCCAACCGTATTTTATCGACACGCTATGATTTTCGCGGTGTAGAAGCCGTTATTGAATTAAATGAAAAAAATGAGACGATTAAATTAACTACGGAATCGGATTTCCAATTGGAACAGTTAATTGAAATTCTAATCGGCGCCTGTATTAAACGTAATATCGACAGCACATCCTTAGATATTCCGACGGAAAGCGAACATCACGGCAAATTATATTCAAAAGAAGTGAAGTTAAAACAAGGCATTGAAACCGAAACGGCGAAAAAAATCACAAAGCTGATTAAAGACAGCAAATTGAAGGTGCAAACACAAATTCAGGGCGAACAGGTTCGTGTAACCGGCAAATCCCGCGATGACCTTCAAGCCGCGATTCAATTGGTTAAAGGTGCGGAATTAGGACAACCTTTCCAGTTTAATAACTTCCGCGATTGATATTCTTTAAAAGCCGACTTAGTCGGTTTTTTATTACCGAATTGTTATCCGATATAGCGGGAAAATTGAAAGGCAGAATAATAAATGGTGCCCCCAACAGGACTTGAACCTGTGACCAAGCGATTATGAGTCGCCTGCTCTGACCAACTGAGCTATGGGGGCAAAAGAAATGTGCTTTCGTTAAAAGCCAGGTGATTATATTGAAATATTGGAATGAAGTCTATAAGTGCGGTCGATAATCGTCGATTTTTCAAACAAATAAGGTCCGGAAAGCCGAACCTTATTTTTTTATAGATTATTCATCCAGGAAACTGCGCAACGTTTCCGAACGGCTTGGATGACGCAATTTACGCAATGCTTTTGCTTCAATCTGACGAATACGTTCACGGGTTACATCAAATTGTTTACCTACTTCTTCAAGAGTATGATCCGTATTCATATCAATACCGAAACGCATACGCAAAACTTTCGCTTCACGCGGGGTCAAACCTTCAAGTACTTCATGAGTGGCAACTTTCAGGCTTTGTGCCGTTGCGGAATCTAACGGTAATTCCAAGGTGCTGTCCTCAATGAAATCACCTAAATGCGAATCATCGTCATCACCAATCGGAGTTTCCATTGAAATCGGCTCTTTGGCTATTTTAAGCACCTTACGGATTTTATCTTCCGGCATTCCCATACGTTCAGCCAACTCTTCAGGTGAAGCCTCACGGCCCATTTCCTGTAACATTTGACGGGAAATACGGTTTAATTTATTAATGGTTTCGATCATATGCACCGGAATACGAATGGTGCGCGCCTGGTCCGCAATAGAACGGGTAATCGCCTGACGAATCCACCAGGTTGCATAAGTTGAAAACTTGTAACCGCGGCGATATTCGAATTTATCTACAGCTTTCATCAAGCCGATATTACCTTCCTGAATCAAATCCAGGAATTGTAAACCACGATTGGTATATTTTTTCGCAATAGAAATCACTAAACGTAAGTTCGCTTCCACCATTTCTTTTTTGGCGCGACGGGCTTTCAACTCACCTTGAGCAATACGTTCGCCGATATCGCGGATTTGTTGAACGGTTAATTTCGTATCCGTTTCAACCTGCTGTAAACGCACGATAGATTTACTGATTTCCGGTGCCCGTTGCTGCAATTTTTCTACATAAGTTTTTTTGCTTTGCAACAAGCTTTCCAACCATTGTTCAGAGGTTTCGTTACCGATAAAGGCCTTTTGGAAATCATCTTTCGGCACTTTCGCATAATCCACGGCAAGGCGTTGAATTTGACGTTCTTCCGCTCGAACTTGTTTCATCATACTGCGCATTGACAACACTAACGTATCGAACTGGCGAGGGACTAAACGGAATTGAGTAAAAATATCAGACAAAACTTGAATCTGTTCTTTTACTTTATTATCGGTGCGTCCGTATTTTTCAATAAATTCTAAAGTTTTAACACATTGATCTTTTAATGCGGAGAATTTTTCACGAGCGACTTCAGGATCGATAGAATTATCGCTATCGTCCGTTGAGGTATCGCCTTCATCGCTCTCTTCGTCTTCTTCCTCATCATTTAGCGCATCCGCCGGAATATCGCCGTCTTCATCATCAAGCACTTCCTCTAAATCAGAAATTTCTTCACTTGCTTCTTCCGCATTCAAATCAACAAAACCTGTGATCAAATCAGCCAAACGAACCGAACCTTCTTCAACTTGTTCATATTGTTTCAGTAAATAATCCAGAGCTTCCGGATATTCTGCAACAGCACTTTGTACTTCATTAATGCCGTCTTCAATACGTTTTGCAATATCGATCTCGCCTTCGCGGGTTAATAATTCAACGCTTCCCATTTCACGCATATACATACGCACCGGATCCGTTGTTCTGCCTAATTCCGCTTCAACACTTGACAATACCTGAGTCGCTTCTTCCACCGCATCTTCATCGGCAATGGTTTCACTCAACATTAAATCATCGGCATCAGGTGCGCTTTCCAGCACTTGGATACCCATGTCATTAATCATTTGAATAATATCTTCAATTTGATCCGTATCAACAAGTTCTTCAGGAAGATGATCATTTACTTCTGCATAAGTTAAATAACCTTGTTCTTTCCCTTGGGCGATTAACAATTTCAATTGAGATTGTGGATTGTGATCCATATATGACGTCCGCCTTTGATTCATTAGTTATATGAAAGATAAAATACGTTTGATTTTACCACTGTTACGGTTGATTAACTATTATTTTGTTGTGGTCGGGCTAATAATTGTGCCAGCTCTTGTTTTTCCTCAGGGGATAAACCGGTACTACGATCCTTAGCAATCAACCTTTCGATATTTTGATCCGTAAACCGGACATAAAGATAAAGCAAGGTTTCCAAAAATGTTTCCTGGATTTTATCATCCGTTACTAAATGATCCCAAATCGCTAAAATTTCAAGGGGCTTACTGTATTGTGAGTCTCGCCAATACTCAAGAATTTGCCCCATGGTAATCCCCATATTGTCACGACATAATTTTGTTAATGCATAAAACAGCTCGAATCCCGGCTCATTTAGGCTTTTTAACGGCTCTAAATCATAATCTAACTGTGCCAATTGCGGATTTTGCAGCAACAAACCGATTAACAAACGCATCGGCGTACGTTTAACCGCAGGACTTTTTTCAATCGCTGCTTCCGGTTGTTCAATCTTGCTTGGGATTAAACTTTCTAATTGGGTTTGATCGATAATCCCCAGTTTTTGCGCCAGAATATTGCGCAAATATAAACGCAGCATTTGCCCCGGAATCCGTTTAATCAACGGCACGGCTAAAGCGGCAAGCTTACTTTTCCCCTCTTTACTGGAAAGATCAACCTGTTCGATCAAATGCGTAAACATAAAATCGCTTAACGAAAGCGCTTTTTGAATATAGTCCTCAAAAGCATCTTTTCCGTATTGGCGGATATAGGTATCCGGGTCTTCGCCGTCGGGCAGAAAAACAAATTTTAACTGACGACCATCCTGTAAATAAGGCAAGGCATTCTCTAACGCCCGCCATGCTGCTTCCCGTCCCGCTCGGTCGCCGTCATAGCAACAGACAATCTGTTCTGATGCTCTGAATATCAGTTGAATCTGCTCTGCGGTAGTTGCAGTACCCAATGAAGCAACAGCATAATTTACCCCGAACTGCGCCAGCGCCACTACATCCATATAGCCCTCCACAACCAGCAGCATTTCAGGCGAATCGTTGATTTGCAGCGCCTCATACAGCCCGTAAATTTCATTACCTTTATGGTAAGTCAGCGTTTCCGGCGAATTCAGATATTTCGGCCGCTCATCAGTTAAAACCCGTCCGCCGAAAGCGATGGTTCTACCCCGACGATCACGAATAGGAAACATAATTCGGTTACGGAAACGATCATAAATATCACCGCGATCGTTGCGGGAAAGCATACCTAAATCAAATAATTTTTGCTGTTCCGCTTTTGTGGTACCGAAACGGCGTAACACCGCATTAAAACTGTCGGGGACAAAACCAATGGCAAAACGTTCGATGACTTCTTCCGACAATCCCCGCTTCTGCAAATAGGCTTGAGCGGGAATACTATGAGGCAATTGCTGCCGGTAAAACTCGGCAATATCATGCATCAATTCATAAAGATTGCGTTTATTTTGATAGTGCGGTTGAGATTTCTCGAATTTTTTATCACTGCCGGCTTCGCGGGGAACCTCTAAACCGAGGAAATTAGCCAGTTCTTCCACCGCTTCCAGAAATTCGAGTTTGTCGTATTCCATCAAAAAACCGATAGCATTACCATGGGCGCCACAGCCGAAACAATGATAAAACTGTTTATTTTTACTTACGGTAAAAGAAGGGGTTTTCTCATGATGAAAAGGGCAGCAAGCCTGATAATTATTCGTGCCGGCTTTTTTGAGTTTTACCCGTGAATTGACTACATCCACTATATCAGCTTTAGCCAGTATATCGTTAATGAATGAACGGGGAATCGGAACGCCCATTAGCCAACCTCAAACAAGATAAGGAAATTAATGAAGACTACAATGAACAAAACCGTGATTCCCTTGCTCAATTCTGTTTCAGGGTTTCACGGTTTGTCGAACTCGAGTTTAATTAAATTAAAAATCTAATTAATATAAACGTGTATTACGAGCATTTTCACGAGCTACGCGTTTAGCGTGGCGTTTTGCACGAGTCGCGTTCTCACGTTTACGAATTGTAGTCGGTTTCTCATAGAATTCACGGCTGCGAACTTCTGCTAAGATACCCGCTTTTTCGCAAGAGCGTTTAAAACGACGTAATGCAACGTCAAATGATTCGTTTTCACGTACTTTAATTACTGGCATAAGCCATCACCTCTAAAATAATTTGATAATAAGTTAAGTTAATTTTGCAAAATTACTGAGCAACTTACTCAATAAGGTCGCCAATTTTAATCCAAATTCATAGCAAAAGTAAAGTATTGATTTGTTGTTTTATGAGCAAACACCGCTTTAACGCTCAACAAACAATGAAAAGTGCGGTAGAATTTGCCACAATTTTTTAAGACTTTTTAAATTAAGAGAAAATCCATGCGAATCTTAGGAATCGAAACATCTTGCGACGAGACGGGCGTCGCTATTTACGATGAAGACAAAGGGCTGATTGCCAACCAGCTTTATACGCAAATTGCGCTGCACGCCGATTACGGCGGCGTTGTGCCCGAACTTGCTTCGCGCGATCATATCCGAAAAACCGCTCCGTTAATTGAAGCTGCATTGCAGGAAGCGAATTTAACCGCAAAAGACATTGACGGGATTGCCTATACCTGCGGTCCGGGATTAGTAGGTGCGTTATTGGTCGGTTCCACCATCGCCCGTTCGCTTGCCTATGCCTGGAACGTGCCTGCTGTCGGCGTTCATCATATGGAGGGACATTTATTGGCGCCGATGTTGGAAGATGCCGACAACAGACCGCAATTTCCCTTTATTGCGCTGCTTGTTTCCGGCGGTCATACCCAATTAGTCAAAGTTGAGGGTGTCGGCAAATATGAAGTAATGGGCGAAAGCATTGATGATGCCGCCGGCGAAGCCTTTGATAAAACGGCAAAATTATTGGGCTTGGATTATCCCGGCGGTGCGGCGCTTTCCCGTTTGGCGGAAAAAGGCAGTGCCGGACGTTTTGTTTTTCCGAAACCGATGACGGATCGCCCCGGATTGGATTTCAGCTTTTCGGGTTTGAAAACCTTTGCCGCCAATACCATTAATCAGGCAATTAAAAACGAAGGCGAACTCAGCGAGCAGACGAAAGCGGATATCGCCCATGCCTTCCAAACCGCCGTGGTGGAAACTCTCGCGATAAAATGCAAACGCGCGTTAAAGGAAACCGGTTATAAACGTTTAGTGATCGCCGGCGGAGTAAGTGCCAATAAACAGCTTCGTCAGGGGCTTGCAAACCTGATGGACGATTTAAAAGGACGGGTCTTTTATCCCGCCCCGCAATTTTGTACGGATAACGGCGCAATGATTTCTTATGTGGGTTATCTGCGTTTGAAACACGGCGAACGCACCGACCTTGCTATCGAAGTGAAACCTCGCTGGCCGATGATCGAACTTGAAGCAATTTAGGGTTCGTTTATCTTTTATAAACGGACCCTAACCTAAAAAATAATAAAAAATTAACCGCACTTTTAAATTATGGCAAAACTTTATTTTTACTATTCAACAATGAATGCAGGGAAATCCACTACCCTGCTGCAATCTGCCTATAACTATAACGAACGCAATATGAACACCTTGGTTTATACCGCGGCGATTGACGATCGCTTTGGCGCCGGCAGGGTAACATCCCGCATCGGCATTAGCCAACAAGCTAAATTATTCAATAGAGAAAGCAATCTATTTGAAGAAATAAAAAGGCATTTAGCTTCGGAAAAACTCCATTGCATCCTCATTGACGAAGCGCAGTTTCTGACCAAACAACAGGTTTATCAGCTAAGTGATGTAGTTGACCTATTGAATATCCCTGTGCTTTGTTATGGCTTGCGTACGGATTTTCAGGCTGAATTATTTGAAGGAAGCCAATATTTGTTAGCCTGGGCGGATCAATTGGAAGAACTGAAAACCATTTGCCATTGCGGTCGCAAAGCGAACTTTGTGCTGCGTTTAAACGAGCGGGGCGATGTGGTCAAAGACGGCGAGCAAATCCAAATCGGCGGCAATGAGCGCTATTTATCGGTATGCCGTTTCCATTTCAAACAAAAAACGGGCAAACTGCATAATTAAAGTCTGTTTAACGGCCCCTAATAAAAAACCGTAATATGGAAAATTTTCTTGCTAAAAATACGGAATTAAAATAAAACTAATACATCAACCCAACAAAGAGGTGCAAATTATGAAAAAGATTATGGCATTATTAGTCGCCGGTGCGTTTATTTTCACTTTATCGGCTTGTGAAACCACAAAAGGCGTGGGTAAGGATATCCAAAATGCCGGTCAAAAAATGGAGCAAGTATTCAATTAATTGATTGATTGAAAAACTGATTCGACTACCTAATTTACGGGAACAGATCAAAGTGCGGTCAAAAAAATTAAATTTTTTAACCGCACTTTTGTTTTACCCGCTTTCAAGCCGGTTAGCGCTTGTAAGCGTTCACAATAGCCAGAAATTCCGCCTCGCTCATCACCGCCACGCCCAATTCCTGCGCTTTGGTTAATTTGGAACCGGCATTGTCGCCGGCAATCACAAAATGAGTTTTGGCAGAAACGCTGCCCGCCGCTTTTGCGCCGAGCTGCTGCAGCAAATCTTTTGTCTCGTTTCGCCCCATTTGCGTTAATGTGCCGGTAAGCACAACGGTTTTGCCTTTGAAAGGATTCTCGCCCGCTTCTTTTGTTTCAACGGTTTCCCAATGAATTCCTTGAGCAATCAGATCATTTACCGCATCAATATTATGCTGCTCGCGCCAAAATACATAAATACGGTTTGCCACCACTTCGCCCACATCCGCCACTTCCTGCAATTGCTCCGGGCTTGCCGCCTGTAAGGCGTCTAAATTCTTAAAGTGATTCGCCAGATTCAGCGCCGTCGCCTCGCCCACTTCACGAATACCTAAGGCAAAAATAAAGCGAGCAAGCGTGGTGTTTTTCGCTTTTTCCAAACTGTCCAACGCATTTTGAGCGGATTTTTCCCCCATACGCTCCAAACGCATAAGTGTAATTAAATCCAATTTAAACAGATCCGCCGGCGTGCGGATAAGTTCTTTATCCACCAACTGCTCAATCAGTTTTGCCCCGACACCGTCAATATCCATTGCCCGACGGGAGACAAAATGTTTAAGCGCTTCTTTGCGCTGGGCGTCACAGAATAAGCCGCCGGTACAGCGTGCCACCGCTTCGCCTTCAATACGCACGATTTTAGAACCGCAGACCGGGCATTGAGTCGGAAAAACAATAGCCTGCGCATTAGCCGGACGGCGTTCGTGAAGCACGCCGATAATTTGCGGAATCACATCCCCCGCCCGACGAATAACCACCGTATCGCCAATGGCTATATCAAGGCGAGCAATTTCATCGCCGTTATGTAAAGTTGCATTACTCACGGTAACGCCCGCCACAAACACCGGCGCAAGTTTTGCCACCGGCGTAATTGCGCCGGTTCTGCCCACTTGGAATTCAACATCATTTAACCGGGTTAATTCCTCTTGCGCCGGAAATTTATAGGCAATCGCCCAACGCGGCGCTTTAGAAATAAAACCTAATTCCCGCTGCAAGCCAATATCGTTGATTTTTAACACCGTACCGTCGATATCGTAACCCAAGGTCGGACGCTTTTGCTGCATACTGCGGTAAAATTCCAGCACTTTTTCGCTTCCGTCACATAGCTGAACTTCAGAATTTACCGGAATACCCACGGATTTCAGCCATTGTAGCCGTTCATAATGAGTAGCGGGCAATTCCACGCCTTCGGCAATGCCAACACTGTAAGCATTAAACACCAAAGGACGCCGGCTGGTAATTTTCGGGTCTAACTGGCGCAGTGAACCCGCCGCCGCATTACGCGGATTGGCAAAAGTTTTCTCACCATGTTCAAGGGCACGCTCATTCAGGCGGTTAAAACCTTCGTGCGGCATAAAAACTTCACCGCGCACTTCCAGCCGGGCCGGCGGATTGTCCGTTAATAATTGCAAGGGAATATTGCGGATAGTGCGAATATTTAAGGTAATGTCTTCGCCCGTTGTGCCGTCGCCGCGGGTCGCCGCTTGAGTTAATACGCCGTTCACATAAAAAATACTCACCGCCAGCCCGTCTAATTTAGGTTCGCAACAAAATGTCAGCGGTTGCGGCAACACAATCAATCGATCCTGAATACGCTTTACAAAGGCATTAAATTCTTCATCTGAGAAAGCGTTATCCAGCGATAACATGGGAAGTTCATGGGTGATTTGAGCAAATCCGGCAAGCGGCTTGGCGCCGACCCGTTGAGTCGGCGAATCCGCCGTAATTAACTCCGGGTGCTGTTGCTCCAGCGCTTTTAGTTGATGAAATAAACGGTCGTATTCCGCATCGGGGATTTTCGGATCGTCTAATACGTGATATTGATATTCGTGATAACGCAGCGTATCCCTTAATTGTTTAATTTGTTGATTAATATCCATTATAGTCAAGTCCTGAGAAAGCAAACCGCACTTTTAACAAACGCAAAAGTGCGGTCTTTTTTTCGAAAATTTTAAATCCGTTTATTTTATTTTGGCTAAATATTCTTCTTCCGCCGCATCGGTAAACAGCTCCTGCTGTTCCGTTAATACAAAACCGCCAAGTTGCTGCGCCAAAGTTTTGGCAGAACGAATCATAATTTTTAGGTTGGTACGATCATTGCCGGGAGATGGAAGACGCATAAAAATCGCCACGCCGTCGGTAAAAAACTCATGCAGCGTATAAGGATTAAATGTTCCCGGTTGAGTAATATTGGCGGCACTGAATAACACCGGACTTGCTACGGTTAAATCCAAATGGCGATGATAAAGATTATCTTCACCTAAAGAGAAACCTAAATCTTCCAAAGCCTGAACTAAAACCGTCCCTTGGAACTGACGGTTTTCCGCCGCCGCCACATATAACATCACAAAAGAAACGTCTTCATCTTCGTTATTATCTGACTCTTTTTCCTGTTGTGCCGGTTGGTCGAATTCAATAGGTTGTTGTAACGGCGCCCGTGAAAGCGGCGATTGGGTAAAAATCTGATTGCCTTCCTGTGACGCTTCCTGCAATTGAGTACGTAAATATTCGGAAGAAGAATTAACCCCTTCGTTCGGATCTACTGTCGCCTCGATATCCGCAATAGTTTGCCGGGCAAGATTTTGTTGCACAGGTTGCTGATAATAGGGTTCGCTCGGCTGTTGATAATATTGAGGTTCGGTATTACGGCGGGACGGTCGCATTTCATAAATAGGAGCGGATTCCGCCGGTGCCGGTTCGACATTCGGTAAGGTAATTTTAATTTGATCGACCGATTGGGGCTCGGCTCTAACCGGCGTTTCCTGAGTTATAGGTTCAGGTTCTGTATTTAAAGGCTGTTGAACCGGCGGTTCCTGATGAATTACCGCTTGTTTCGGTTGAGTAAACGCCGGTGCCACATTTCTTGCCTGCTTATAAGATTCCGGAGTTGAAATAGGCTCGTCCTGTCGATTTGCGCGACCGAATGTATTTGCATTTTCAAAATATTGTGATTTTTCACGACGATTCGACCATAACCCATGAGCGACCAGCGCCACAAGTGCAAGAATACCTAAAATAATTAAAATCGTATTTAAATCCATCGTTCGGCTATCCTATTTCCTGTTTTTACAACTATATTCACATTCTAATCATGTGCTCTAAAATGCCCCTAGCTTACCATATTTTATTGATTTAATGGTATGTTTATCTTGAAATTCGCCGGCGAATTCAATGTTTAATAACTCATATTACCAGTAAATTCCGCGAATATTCGCCGTAAGATAAAATCTTTGCTTTTTCCGACCGCACTTTGTATGCTAGCCCTCATTCGTTTTTTAATCTATATTTTTTTAGGGAGTTTTATGAAAAAAGAAAAGGAAATAAAATCCGGGTTTCATTATTTTGTCATGGGCTGGCATTTAATCGGCCAACAAGGCTTGAGACGTTTTGTGGTTATGCCGGTTTTGCTCAATATTATACTGCTCAGCGGGCTCTTCTGGCTTTTTGTCAGTAAAATCAGCGATATGATCGAAGGGGTGATAAGCTTTATTCCCGATTGGCTAAGTTGGTTAAGCGGTATTTTACTCGCTTTGTCTATCTTAATGATTTTACTTGTTTTTTATTTTATTTTTAATACGTTATCGGGCTTTATCGCCGCCCCTTTTAACGGCTTGCTGGCGGAAAAAGCGGAAGCCATGCTTACCGGCGAGTCCGGCGAAAATATGACGACCATGGAATTTATTAAAGACACGCCGCGAATGCTGGCACGCGAATGGCAAAAACTGCTTTACAGTTTACCGAAATATATCGGTTTATTCCTTTTAAGCTTTATCCCGCTTATCGGGCAAAGCCTGATTCCGGTGCTGACCTTTTTATTCACCGCTTGGATGATGGCAATTCAATATTGCGATTATCCTTTTGATAATCATAAAATTTCTTTCCCGACAATGAAATTCAAACTCAATGAAAACCGTATTCAAAATGTGACTTTCGGTACGTTTGTCACCCTTTGTACATTTGTGCCTTTTATTAATTTTGTGATTATTCCGGTAGCGGTTTGCGGTGCGACGGCAATGTGGGTGGACACTTATCGGAAACAGCTTTATCTTGATAAAAATCTGCAAAAATCTACCGCAGTTTCAACCGCCTCGACGGAAAAACCGGGTAGCGATATAGCGCGCCACTCAAACAATATTCGAAACAGATAATTAAATAAATCAAAAGGTTATCAAGGTTATCAAGTTTTTCCGTTTTTATTTATTAAGGTCGGTAGTATACCGACCTTTTTATATAAACGTTGGTTATAAAATAGATCAAATAACTATTTTTTTAATATAAAGGCTAGTGCTATAAATATTGCAACTAAAGCATAGTTCTGAGGAGAACATTTTATGACAATTTTTGCAGATAACTCATATTCAATCGGTAATACTCCGTTAGTTCGTTTACATAACTTCGGTCACAACGGAAACCTTGTTGTTAAAATTGAAAGCCGTAACCCAAGTTTCAGTGTGAAATGCCGTATCGGTGCAAACATGGTATGGCAAGCGGAAAAAGACGGCGTTTTAACTAAAGACAAAGAAATTGTTGACGCTACAAGCGGTAACACAGGTATTGCTCTTGCTTATGTAGCTGCCGCCCGCGGTTATAAAATTACTCTGACTATGCCGGAAACAATGAGCCTTGAGCGTAAACGTTTATTACGCGGTCTAGGCGTAAACCTGGTGTTAACGGAAGGCGCAAAAGGTATGAAAGGCGCTATTGCTAAAGCGGAAGAGATCGTCGCATCGGATCCGAACCGTTATATCATGCTAAAACAATTTGAAAACCCGGCGAATCCGGCAATTCACCAACAAACCACAGGTGTCGAAATTTGGCAGGCGACCGAAGGTAAAGTGGATGTGGTTGTTGCAGGCGTGGGTACCGGCGGTACAATTACAGGTATTTCCCGAGCAATTAAGCTGGACCAAGGCAAACAAATTACTTCCGTTGCCGTAGAACCTGCCGAAAGCCCGGTTATTACACAAATCTTAGCCGGCGAAGAAATTAAACCGGGTCCGCATAAAATTCAGGGTATCGGTGCCGGTTTTATTCCGAAAAACTTAGATCTTTCGCTTATCGACCGCGTTGAAACCGTAGATAGTGATACGGCAATAAAAACCGCCCGCCGTTTAATGGCTGAAGAAGGTATTCTTGCTGGTATTTCATCCGGTGCGGCAGTTGCGGCGGCGGATCGTTTAGCAAAATTACCGGAATTCCAAGATAAATTAATCGTAGCGATTCTTCCTTCCGCTTCAGAACGTTATTTAAGTACGGCGTTATTTGAAGGTATCGAAGGCTAATTAAAGTAAAAACACAGCATAATAATTCCCTTTAACCCCCTTTGCGGTCAATATCAATTATGAATTGACCGCTTTTTTATGACTGTAACGCCCCCCTCAGTCACTACGTGACAGCTCCCCCCATAAAGGGGGAGCGAAAAGGTGAAACTGAATCTGATCGCCTTTCAAATCACGTGACAGCTCCCCCCATAAAGGGGGAGCGAAAAGGGTTAGAATTATAACCATCGGCTACAACATTTATGTCCTGTTTAAGGTAGTTGTTTTTAAAATTAACCGTTAATCGACATATGAGTCCGCCATTATTTGGAAACTACAGAATAACGACCAACGCACTTATTTATTGAGGACTGTAGTACTAACCTATACATTTTTTCGCTCCCCCCTTTATGGGGGGAGCTGTCACGCAGTGACTGAGGGGGGAAACTAATTACTATAATAAGTCGGTTCTTTATAGGTTGAGTGACCGACTTCTTCCACCAATCCGATTATTTTTCTGAAAGATTCTAAAAGTTCTTCCTTGTTATTAGCAACATAATAATATTTACCTACACATTTTTCCCATGCCGCTTTTTGCGTGCCTGACGGACCGTAACCAAAAGCAACAAAGCCGATACGGGTCGGTTGTTCCAGATAAGTCTTATCCTGTAATGAATTTAGTTTGCTTTTGATTTTCTCGCACATTCCTTGGTTAATTAATGTACTCGTAATATTTAATGAGCTGCTGGCATTATTAATTTGATCCTCCCCATCAGAAAGCACCAATATAATTCGCTGTGTATTAGCACCTAATTTACTTGGTTGAGCGTTTTCATCCGGGTTTGTATTCATTAATAAATTAGCACCAATTAACAAGCCGGAACTGGATAATGTCGCACCCAAAGCCGGAACTCGATTAAACCGGCTAACAAGATCTGCCGATTCATTTTTTCCCGCCCAAATATAAGTCGAATTAATACGGGTATTTGCGCTACCTAAACACCATGAATTTTTACTAAAATACATAAGGGAACTCAAATCTTTTCCGTCAAAAGAATTAATTGATTCAATTGTTTTATCATAATCAACAAATGCATCAAAATACTGTGCTAATGTTGCATAAGAATAACGTTGCTGGTTACTACCTACATAAGAAAGCAGTTCGGAATACTGCATAGTAGTATTGTAATAACCTCCATAATAGTTGTTATTACGGATTGTTATGCTTGGCTTTATTTCATAAGGCAAATAACATTGAGCAGTATTATTTTGCTGTTGCGCTCCAAACGCAAATGACGTAAAGCCGATTCGATTGTATTGGCTGATAACTTTGCCTTCTTCAGTGTTATTTTGCTCAAGAAGCTCTTTGGCAATTGCGGAAACGACTTCTCTAAGAATATCTATTTTAGCAGTACCATATTTTGTACCGCTCACACTAGAATTCATTGAGCCACTCAAGTCCGCTACTAACATTAGATCAATAGGGATAATTTCATCCAGATTTTTCTGTATATAGATTTTATTAGCGTTAATGGTTGTTGTTTCGGCAAAACTAAGCCCGTTATTTTTACCGAGATAGAGCCAGGAAGGGCGCTCGAATTTGCCGGATATTTCACAAGCGATACTCTTTAATTGTTCGCCGTTTGGACCTTGCAGGTTGTTGCATTGATAGTCATATTTATCGCTGATTTTTAGATTATCCTTAAAATAGGTTGAGGGGTAATAATAGTGACGGACTAATCCGCTCACCAACTCTTGGTTACGTTTGTATTTTTGTGCCGAAAAGGTGTCGCTGAAGCCTTCTAATTCTTCTTTAGTCACCGTTTGACGAAGTACATCCGCATGCTTTTGATTTGTCGTTCTGAAATCATTATTCTCCGCCATTAACGCCAGCCCCGCCTGTTCTATTCCCTGTGAAAAACGGGCTTTATCCAGCAACATTCCCGAACCGTCAACAGTTAACGCCACTAAACCGATTAAAAAAAATGACAATATTCCCATGATCACCGCATAGGCACCGTCTTCGTTTTGAAAAAATTGCTTTAACTTGATGAAATAATGATATTTTTTCATAGCAAATTTCCTACTTGGCAGATTAACGGGAAACCGTAATAGAAGAAGAACGTATCGTCTCTTTCATATTTTTTGCCACACCCGGCACCAGCGCGCTGAAAAAGCTGTAATTAGGCACGCAAACGGTAACCTGATATAAAGGGATTTTTCTTGTATCGTTGATTTCGGATCGCGGCGAGAGATTTTCCAACCCTTGCAAACTATCATAAGGTTCGCATTTTGCACTGTCTCCGATTATGCGGTAAACCGAATTTTGCGGTGCCAAATATTCCAATACGACATAAATTTCTTTATTGCTGTTTTTATCGCCAAAAGCCATTCGCTTGGCAAGCAATTTAAAGTTGTTTACGTCGCGATTCACATTTTCGGTCGCTAAATTTTCTTTACCGTCGTATAGCTGGGTTCGTTCGCGCAAAATATTAGCCAAAGAATAAGAAATATTATCCAACCGCCCGGTTGTGGAACGTAACATTGCCAAATCCGTCATAAAAGCCAGAATCAGAATCAGCAAAATCAGCATAAATACGAATTCAATGGTAACGGAGCCGCGCTGCTGGCGAATAAAACGGCGTAAAGGGCTAATTGTTGTATCGGAATGAAGGACGTTCATATTCTTGCACCACAAAAATCTCCCGGTTAAACATCGGGTTAATCCATTGTTCGGAAATAAAAGGCAACGGCACTAAAAAGCGATAACTATAACTTAAACTGTAACGCGCGATACTGGCGTCCGCACCGGTCGGCGAAACGGCTACGCCGTTAACTATAGTAGGCTGTCTGAAAACTTCATTAACCAAATCATCAACGGATTCCGCATATTCAACCTTCACGTCGATTTTCTCGTCCCTCACATCAAAAAAAGCCAATACCGCATTATTTTGCTGTTGATGTTGTTGCTCTAATACCGTTCTAAACAAGCTGGCGTAATCATTATTTTCCGCCCGTTGGTTTTTGGTTATGCGCACACTTTCCGTTAACAGATAATCCCAATAAGAGGTGAATAATGTTAAGCGGGCAAGTTCGAGAATCATAAATACAACCATAAAGAAAAGACCCACCGTCAAGGTGAATTCGATAGAAGAAACCCCCTTGCGGCAAGATAATAATTTTCTTATTTTGTTCATATGACATTCTCGGCTGAAATCAAAACATTATTTTTTATAACGGGCAGTCGTAACTTTATTAGGGACTTTTTCGGTTTTCTTTAACGCATTAACTAAATCTTCCGGCGAAGTATTTAACCGCTCTTTTTTTATAATATCCAAAGCGTAATTAGTGTCGCCGCTTTTCACCAGCGCAAAAACCAGATTATGTACCAAGCGCTGTTCTTTTGCGCCATTTAAATATTGAGGTAATAATAGATTTACCGCATTTTTATAATCACCGTTAATAATTTTTAACATTGCGAGATTATTAATAGCGATAACGTCGTTAATAAAGCGGTTTCTGGCGGAATTAATATCCTGCTCGGCATTTTTATATTTTCCTAATTGCGCATTTGCAATACCGCGCAAATTATAGGCTTCGGAATTATGCGGATATTTACTTATTAACATGGAAGCCGAACTGATTGCCTCATTATAATTCTGTAATTGAATTAAATTACGAATTTGCAAAATAGTGGCTGACTGAAAATAAAGATTTTGTTCATTTAATAAAGGCTGTAAATAATCCAATGAAGATTGGCTGTCACCTTTTTGATAATAAGTAAGCGCTAATTTATAACGAACGGAATTATCTTCCGTTGTTTTTAACTGTTCGCGGTAAAGGGAAATCAAACCGTTATAATTGTTAGTGGAATGATAGAGTTTTTCTTTTGCGACAAAACTCTCGGAATCGCTCATAGGGAGACCTGAGCAACCGCCAAGTGCAAAAATTAAAGATAAAAATAATGCTTTTTTCATTGAGTTGTTAAACATTTGGAAATACCCTCATCACACCAGGTGCGACAATTAAAATAATAATCGGAAACATAATAAATAAAATTAAAGGCACGCTCATCTTAGCGGAAAGCGTACCTAACTGTTCTTCGATGGTCAGTAGTTGAAGTTCCCGCATATCTGACGATAATTGCAATAAATGACTATAAATCGAAGAACCGAAATTTAAACTTTGTTGCAATACGGTAGTAAACATACGGATTTCTCTGGTCGGCAAAGAAACGGCCAAGGTATCCAATGCCGACGGTAGACCGATAATTTCCGCCTTACGGATAATTCTGAGCATGACGTAACTTAAATCCGGATTCAGAATCTTAAAATCCTCCGCCACACGTAATAACGCAGCATTAATAGTCATCCCGGTTTGTACGCAAATCGCCACCAAATCCACAAAACCGGGCAAATCGGTCATCATGTTTTTTATTTTGCGTTTTAAAATCATGTTGGCGAGAGAGCCGGGAATTAAAATCACCAAAACAAAAATAACCGCACCGGCAATTGCCAGGCTTTTTCTTTCCGCATCCAGATTAAAAAGCGCGTAAATACCGGTTAATATTAAAGTAATAAAAAGTTTCACTTTAATATTTTTATCTATGGTGCTTAATATATTCAAAAATTTATTATTAGTAATAATTAATTGTTCTAACTCAACTTGCTGTTGATTTTTATTTTTCTGCGTTTCTTTATTGTTTTTTTCTTTCGGATACATACCGGAAATAATATCCTGATTTCTGCTCAATTTCTTTTTATTGGAAACCGCCAGAAAAAAAACTAAAAAACCGGATAAGGTTAATGCCAAATAAAATAACAAGGTTCCCAATATCATGTTGCTTTCCTCATTAACCACCAAATAATTCCCATACCTAAGGATTCGCTGCCTAACACATAATAAAGAATCATTCGTCCGCCCGGATCATTTAATAAAAACTCAAAATTTTCTGGCATCATAAATTTCATAAAAATAAAAAATGCCACCGGGAACGAAGCCACAATCATTGCCGACATTCTTGCCTCGGAAGTCATCGCGCTTTTTTTCTTTTCCATTTTTTTACTGTCCGCAATAACCCGCCCCAAACGCAGAATAACCTCCCGCATTTGTCCGCCTTTATCCAGATTCACCCGGATAATGGTAATAAAGAAATAATATTCTTTATAAGGATAGCGGCTATAACTGTCTTCAAAAACCGAATTGGCATCCTCGCCGATAGCCAAACGTTTATGAATCGCGGTGAATTCCTCGCCAATCTGCCCGCTGATATCTTTGCCGCAACGTTCCAAAGCTTGTAATAAACCGGCTCCCGAAGAAGTTGCCGAATTAAGAATTTGAATCACTTCCGGAAACATTTCCTCAAATTCTTTTCTATTTCGCCGTTGCCCCAATTTCCATACGATAATAAAAAACAGAACGAGAAAAACGCCTAAGAAAATAAATTTATCAACTTTTATATATAAATAATTTAAAGTGTGAAAAAAGAAAAAAATAATTAAGGTTAACAATACGTTTCTTAATAAATTCCGTTCATTCCCAGCCGTAAAATAATATTTCCAAAGTGCGGTCTTAAATTTAATATTTTTGAAAAACTCGTTAATAGTTTTAAATGAATCATCATTCTGATTAATCTTCTTTTTAGCAGAATTTAAATTAAGCGCCGTATAAGTAAATAACAGCAAACTGAAGATAATAATCAGATAATACAAAATCATTGCAAACCCTCGAATATACTTTGCAACTCATTGCTTAAATTAAATATTTGCGCGTTCTGGTACACCACGGAATTGGATAACAAGCCGTGAGAAATAAACTCACCGATAATTTTTCCGTTTTCATCCCGGTATTTACTCGGCTGATAAGTGAAAATATCCTGTAAAACAATATGTCCGCTTTCCATTCCCATGATTTCCGTAATATTGGTGATTTTTCTCGAACCGTCATTTAAGCGGGAAGCCTGCACAATAATATTCACCGCGGCGGCGATATTGCGTCGAATCGCCTCAAGAGGCAAAGAGGCGTTTGCCATCATCACCATACTTTCCAGACGGGAAGTGGCGTCTCGAGGACTATTGGCGTGCAGGGTAGACATTGAACCGTCATGCCCGGTATTCATTGCCTGCAACATCTGGAACGCTTCCGCACCGCGGCATTCCCCCACAATAATCCGTTCCGGGCGCATCCGCAACGCATTAATAACTAAGTCCTGCATGGTAATGGCACCGGTTCGCTCAACACCGGCAATCCGGGTTTCCAAGCGCACCACATGGGGCTGTTCTAAACGTAATTCCGCCGTATCTTCTAAAGTAATCACCCGTTCCGTATGAGAAATATAATTGGATAAAGCGTTTAATAACGTGGTTTTGCCCGAACCCGTCCCGCCGGAAACGATTATGTTCACCCGGGAACGGGCGGCGATAATCAGAAAATTTGCCATTTCCAGCGTCATGGATCCGAAATTCACCAATTCCTGTAAAGATTTTTTATTTTTGCTGAATTTACGAATGGAAATGGAGGTACCGTCTAAAGCGATAGGCGGCACTACCACGTTTAAACGGCTACCGTCCGGCAGGCGCGAATCCACCAGCGGCGAACCGTCGTCAATCCGGCGCCCTACTCGCGCCACCAGCCGTTTAGCAATATCCGTCAGCTGTTCGTTATTAATAAATTGCTTGTTGGTTTTTTCCAGAATACCGGCTCGCTCAATCCATACGTCATCCGGGCCGTTCACCAGAATATCGTTTATCGTGTCATCTTCCATTAATTCCCGTAACGGACCGTAACCTGTGATTTCATCGGCAATAATCTCCGCCATACCGGAAGCGTCAAGGGCGGTAAGATAATGTCCGTGCTGATTGCTGACCTGATAAACAATCTGCACCAGTTCGTCAACCAATTTACCGTATTCACTCTGAATTTCGTCAAGTTTCTCAATATCCAGATTGCTCAACACTTCATTACGGAAAAAAACTTGTTGCTCTTTAGTTAACATAGAACGCCTTCATATCTAACGATTGAATAACAGACGATAAAGCCCCTTAAACAGGCTTTTATTTTCATTGTTCAAATTATTCCGCGACAATACGCCGATAATTTTCATTGCCAGAGTATAAAAAGATTTTTTGTGGGCTTTGCTCAAATTTAATGCCAATATGGTTTTAGCTTCGGTGTTTTTAATAAAAGGAATCACCGCATCCACCGTCGCGCCCAATAGGGTCTCAATATCCGATTTTGCCATTAGTTTTTCACTTTTCGGCTTATGATCGGAAATGCAAACGAACACTCGGACCGCCTGATTGGTAAGGCTGCGCAGGCGATCGCATTGTTCCAGGAACTGTTTCGCCACACGCAGTGCACCGATTCGGCGCTCTACCACTAACACAAAGCTGTTGCTGTATTTAAAAAATTCGGGATACAGATCTTTATCAATATTAAAGATCGGCTGATCATAAATAACAAAATTATATTTTTCCGTTACTTTATCATTCAGCCCCTGAGGCACTCCGTTAAAAATATCAAGATATTCGTCATATTTGGCAATATCGCCCTGTAATTTTTTATCAAAAGCAAGATCCAAATCCTGTGAGCCGTTAGGGCCTTGCGCAAGCAACACCGGCACTTTTTTCTTGCTGATAATCTGGTTGGCAATATGGGTTGCAATTAAGCTACTGCCGATTCCGCCTTTGCAGCCTAATACACAAACGTTCACGGTATGTCTGGTATGAGGAATGCTGATTTTTGATGAGGTAATTTTTTCCATCATCAAATGCAATTGCGTATCCGCATGGAAATATAAAATCCCGGTATCCGCTAAATTTTGCGCCAAGGTAATGGAATCGGAATTGCCCACCGCACAAATCCAAAGGTTTTGCGGCACAATGGCGGTGATATGTTCCGCAATTAACGAAACATCCGTTTCATCTTTTATATCAATAATCATGCCGATAATGTCTTCGGGGCTAAAAGCGATATCCGCAGAAAGAAAATGGCGCTTGCGTTGTTCGACATTTTCAAAACCGCGAGTGCGCAATAGCTGCGACACATTGTTTTGCATTTCCTCCGAATCCGACAACACCACAATTTTACGGGCGCCGTTTTGGTTAGATTGATTCTTATCAAGTAATAACATGATTAACCCCGCCCGGAATTATTGGATAAATCCGCCGTTTTTCATAAAATTTGTCGTTAATGTTTTATGGTAAACATTCTTAAACGGCGTTAAATTGAAAAAGCGTTCTAACGTACCGGTTTGCTCAAATGAAGGATAAATTACCTTTTCCGCATCGTTTGGCGTAACTAAATTAACCGTTGCCACCACTACCAATTCTTTAGTTTCGCGAGAAGTTGTCACACTGCGGAAAAACGCTCCCAAGATTGGAATATCACCAAACAGAGGAACCTTTGAAACCCCTTCTAAATCACTGGAACTGAGCAAACCGCCGATAATAAAGCTTTCGCCGTTACCCACTTCAAAGGTGGATTTCGCGCGGCGGGTTTGGAAATAAGGAATATCCCCCACACTTGTATAGGTGTAATTACCCGCCAAAGTGCTGACCTCTTGCGCTAAAACGATCCGAACCTGATCATTTTTTTGCACTTTGGCGCCTACCATCAGCTTTACCCCGAAATCTTTATAAATAATGCTCGTGTTGCCGTCACTGTCCCGCTGAGCAAAAGGCACTTCGCCCCCCACCAAAATATCGGCGGTTTCGCCCGATAACATCGAAATATTGGGTTCGGCTAAAATTTTACCGTTATTCGCATTATTAACCGCGGTGATAAATGCGCTTAACCGGTTAGCGTTAATCAATGCGATTGAACCTGTAGTGCCGTCGAATCCGCCCGAATATCCGTTAGCGCCGGAAGTCCAGTTCTCCAGTACGGAACCGGATAAATGCTCCCATTTTATGCCGAGCGAATCGGAGAAATTTTTATTCACCTCGGCAACCGTTAATTTCACATTGATTTGTTTGGTCTTGTCGATATTCGTATTATTAATCACACCGTTATACTCATATTTATCCAAAAACGGTATTTTCTCATCAGACATACCATTACCGCGTTTTAATGTGGTTTCGGTAACTTTAGGCGCAACACCGATAGCCTCTCCCACAATACGGTTTACTTCTTCACTTTCGTGCTGGGTATTTGCTTTTCCTTCAATGACATAGGCTTTCCCTAATTTTTTTACCTGTAGGTTACTATTAGGAAAGCGGGCTTTAATTTGTTTATTGGTATCAACAATATTATTAATTAAAGCATTCACATTCAGCGTATCGGTATATAAAATATTGCCGTTTGCATCAAATGCCGTTACATCCGTGGTACCCTCCTGTTTGCCGTAAACCATAAAACTGTAATCGTCTACAATTTCATAATCGGCGACTTCGGAAGAAGAAACAAAAATCGTATCGATTTTTTTATCCAGCTCAATATATTTGCTTGTTCCCTGTTCCAAATACATGGGTTTTGCGAAAATCGGAGCGGCGCAAACCAACATAAATGCCGTTAGCGCGGCAGTCATTATTTTTCTTGTTATCTGTTTACAAATCGGCATAGGTTATTGACCTCTCAATTCTCTAATAAAAATGCCACGGTGATTCGGCTCACCCTGCTTCCATATATTGTTGGGGAATAAAATTAAATTGGCGCCCTTAGGTAGGGAGTAAAACTTTTGCAGTTGCTGCGCGTTAAGCTTGACGCTAATATACCCGACGATATTTCTATCCATTAATTTCTCATCTTGTCCATAAATTTTGCTTTGCAGAACCACCGTATCGCCAACCAGTTTAATCAGTTCCGTACGTTCCTTATTGTTTTTACCACCGGCAATTTGCTGGCTGCCAACAGAAACATGGCTCCCCGCCCGTAAAGTATCAAAAATATAACCATTCTCAGCTTTAATATAAATGCGGTACGCTACTTCCTGCATTGGATCAAGGCTCGACAGCAAATAGTCCGGATGTTGAGGGGAAAGCAATAAATCCGGCGATAAAAACGAACCGACTTGCAGAGTTTGTTTTGCCAGATAACCCTGCAAAGAGGAATTTTCATTGTTTGCCAACCAGGCTTTTAAATCGAAATTAGCCCTTGCATCATCGGAATCTACCGTTAGTTCGCTTAAGGCATAATCCTCCGCTTGCAATAATGTGCCTTGCGGGATTTGGCGGGTAGTTTGGGCAATAAGAATAGAGATTTGCGATTTAGGGGCGGTTTTTTCGCTCGTGGTCTGTTGCTGCGGTGTATTCGGGCTTTCCTCAGGCAGCATAAAAAACAAGCCGCTAAGCCCCATTGCGAGAATAAGGAATGAAATAAAAAACAGCACTCGATAATTCATATTATATCCTTTTACATTCTCCCGGGAATTTACCTGCTAAGAAGCAAACAACCACAAGGTGGCCAAATATCCCGAACTAATGGCAACGCCGTAAGGCAATCCCTTTTGTTTAATGGATTGGCGAAAAAAAAGCCAACCGATAATAATTAACAAAAGACCAAAAACTGCGGTCAGAAAAAAGAAAGAAATAAGCTGTGCAGGAGGAATTGAAAGCATTAACACCGCAATCAATTTGGCATCGCCGCCGCCCATCACTTTCAGCATAAATAAAATAAAACAGACGGCAAGCCCGATAGCTCCTTGCAACACAAATACCTGTTCATATTTCAGCCAACTTAACGCAACCATGGTAAAAAACAGACTGATAATTACCCGGTTGCCGATAATTCTTGATTTAATATCCGTCCAACTTAAATAAATCAGTTGCAAAACAGCGATTAAATAAAGCCCTATAGTGAGTTGGTTGGTTAGCATAAAAATAAAACTATATTTTTTAGTTGTTAATATAAGTAGGCACACGCTGGACGCGTGCGCCATCTAAATAAGATATAACTATTCTTTGAATGTAGCATTTCCTACGCTTTTGCTTACATCTGAGAATTTTTCTTTTAAGCTTTGTACGAAACTTGTATCATCTGCGAACACATAAACGATAAATGCCGCCATAACTACTGCAATCAAACCATATTCGATTGCAGTTACGCCTTTATGATCCTGTTTGAAACGACGGATAGCTTCCGTTGTCGCAATATAGGTTTTGGTTGTTAAATTGGTTAACATAGATTTCTCCTGATTTTATTTGGATTCTTTATATTGCTGATTGCGATCAACATAAATTGATCGCCGATTACATAGAACCATAAGCTTTTAAGTAAACTTATGTAAATTTATGTAAGCTCGTGAATGCTATCATGGATTTAAATATTAATTCAACCATAACTGATTGTATTTTATACAACTTTTTAATAAAAATTAAAAAAATCAAATATAGATCACATTTTTTATGTGAAATTTAAGCGGGTTTTATTAGTAGTTTTAATAAGTTTTGTAAATTTAATGTAAATTTATGTATATGTAATTAGCCGTTTTTTTATGTCTGCCCCCCTCAGTCACTACGTGACAGCTCCCCCAGCTTCGTGGGGGAGCGAAAAGAGTTAGAATCATAACCATCGGCTACAACATTTATGTCCTGTCTAAGGTAGTTGTTTTTAAAATTAACCGTTAATCGATATATGATCCGCCATGATTTGGAAACGACAGAATAACGACCAACGCACTTATTTATTGAAAACTGTGGCATTAACCCATACATTTTTCGCTCCCCCCTTTATGGGGGGAGCTGTCACGCAGTGACTGAGGGGGGGGCGGATTTTCCAGTGTCTACAACACTTCAAAAAAGCCCCAAAAAAATACCGCACTTTTATCTCTAAAAGTGCGGTATAAATTGACAGAATTTTATATTTTACTGTTTCGCAACCACTTTGCCGTCTTCGTAATCCACGGTAACAGGTTTTGCCGGTAATAATTTGCCGGACAAAATTTGTTGTGCCAACGGATTTTCGATTTCCTGCTGAATTGCGCGTTTGAGCGGTCTTGCTCCGTAAACCGGATCGTAACCGACTTCGCTGATAAAATCCAACAAGGTTTCGCTAAAGTTAATTGCATAACCGTGTTGCTCCATACGTTTGGTTAAGCGGGCTAATTGGATTTGTGCAATCGCCTTGATGTTTTCTTTCGCTAACGGATGGAATACCACGGTTTCATCAATACGGTTGATGAATTCCGGACGGAAATGTTGGCCGACCACCGACATCACGATTTCCTTCATGCCTTCATAACCAAGATCTTTATTTTCCTGAATTAAATCCGATCCTAAGTTTGATGTCATAATCACCACGGTATTGCGGAAATCTACGGTTCTGCCCTGTCCGTCGGTTAAACGCCCGTCATCCAATACTTGCAATAAAATATTGAATACGTCGTGATGGGCTTTTTCCACTTCATCCAATAAAATCACGGAATACGGACGGCGGCGCACCGCTTCGGTTAAATAACCGCCTTCTTCATAACCCACATAACCCGGAGGAGCCCCCACCAAACGGGATACGCTGTGTTTTTCCATAAACTCGGACATATCGATACGCACCATGGCGTTTTCATCGTCGAACATAAAGTTCGCCAGCGTTTTACAAAGCTCGGTTTTACCCACCCCGGTAGGCCCTAAAAACAGGAAGGAGCCAATCGGACGGTTCGGGTCGGAAAGCCCCGCACGGCTACGACGAATGGCGTTCGCCACCGCTTCCACCGCTTCACCTTGCCCGATAACGCGTTTATGTAATTCCTCTTCCATACGCAATAATTTTTCTTTTTCGCCTTCCATCATGCGGGAAACCGGAATACCGGTTGCGCGGGAAAGTACCTGGGCGATTTCTTCGTCGGTCACGCGGTTACGCAACAGACTCATTTCCTTGCCTTCTGCGCTATCTGCCGCTGCAAGTTGTTTTTCCAATGCCGGAATCGTGCCGTATTGCAATTCGGACATTTTATTCAAATCGCCGGCGCGACGTGCCTGTTCCATTTGCGTACGGGCGCTTTCAAGCTCGGCTTTAATATGTTGCGTGCCGGAAAGGGCGGCTTTTTCACTTTTCCAGACTTCTTCCAGCTCCGCATATTCCCGTTCTTTTTCGCTTAATTCTTTTTCAAGCATATCCAAACGCTTGCGGCTTGCTTCGTCTTCTTCTTTCTTCAATGCCTGTTGTTCAAGTTTTAATTGAATAATACGACGATCCAAACGATCTAACGGCTCAGGTTTGGAATCGATTTCCATACGAATGCTGGATGCCGCTTCATCAATCAGATCGATCGCTTTATCCGGTAATTGACGATCGGAAATATAGCGATGAGAAAGCGTTGCCGCCGCTACGATTGCCGGGTCGGTAATTTGCACGTGATGGTGCAGCTCATAACGCTCTTTCAAACCGCGCAGAATGGCAATGGTGTCTTCCACTGTCGGTTCATCTACAAATACTTTTTGGAAACGGCGTTCAAGTGCGGCGTCTTTTTCGATGTATTGACGATATTCGTCTAAAGTCGTCGCCCCTACGCAATGCAATTCGCCACGGGCAAGAGACGGTTTTAATAAGTTGCCCGCATCCATAGCGCCGTCGGTTTTACCGGCTCCTACCATGGTGTGAATTTCATCGATAAACAAAATCACCTTGCCTTCTTCTTGCGCCAGCTCTTTTAATACCGCTTTCAAACGTTCTTCAAATTCGCCGCGGTATTTTGCCCCGGCAATTAAAGCACCCATATCAAGGGAAAGTACGCGTTTGCCTTTCAACCCTTCCGGCACTTCGCCGTTTACGATACGTTGAGCCAACCCTTCTACGATAGCGGTTTTACCTACACCGGGCTCACCGATCAACACCGGGTTATTTTTAGTACGGCGTTGTAACACCTGGATTGCACGACGAATTTCTTCATCACGACCGATTACCGGGTCAAGCTTGCCGCTTTCCGCCCGCTCGGTTAAGTCAATAGTATATTTTTCAAGAGCCTGACGGCTTTCTTCCGCATTTTGATCATTCACGCTTTGTCCCCCACGAATGGTTTTAATCGCTTGTTCTAAACTTTCTTTTTTTGCACCGCACTTTTTAAGTAAATCGCCAAGGCTGCCTTTTTCTTCCAATGCGGCCAGTAAAAATAATTCCGATGAAATAAATTTATCATTGTTGCGCTGTGCAATTTTGTCGCACAAATTCAATAAATTCAGTAGCTGACGGGAAATCTGCACATCTCCGCCGTTGCCGGAAACCTGCGGCAATTTATTGATTTCACTATTTAATTCCGCTTTCAACGCCCCGACATTCACGCCGGCGGAAGTCAAAATCGGCGCCACCGAACCGTCTTGCTGATTAATCAAGGCGCTCAGCACATGAACCGGCTCGATATACTGATTATCCTTTCCCAATGCTAATGACTGCGCTTCGGCCAATGCCTGTTGGAATTTTGTGGTAAATTTTTCGATATTCATAGTTGCCTTCCTTAAAATTCATAGAACATTTTTTGTTCACAAAACAGTAAATGAGATTAAATTCCAGCGTTTCAAGGGGAAAATAAAAAATATTTTATGTTAAATAGCAATGCTTAATCTCTTTATGCGGTCAGAATAAAGAAATGCCTATCGCTGCCGGTGTGATAATCTAATTTACTCACCCGGATTTGCCCTCTATAATGCCCGAATGCAAACAAATTTATAGGATACGAATATGCAGTTTTCAAAAATGCACGGATTAGGCAATGACTTTGTTGTGGTTGATGCGGTGACACAAAATGTGTACTTCCCGGAAGAAGTGATCAAAAAACTGGCGGATCGCCATCGCGGTATCGGTTTTGACCAAATGTTGATTGTAGAACCGCCTTATGATCCGGAATTAGATTTTCACTACCGTATTTTTAATGCCGACGGTAGCGAAGTGGCGCAATGCGGTAACGGCGCCCGTTGTTTTGCCCGTTTTGTAACCCTCAAAGGGTTGACCGATAAAAAAGACATCGCGGTCAGTACCACCAACGGCAAAATGATTTTAACCGTTCAAGACGACGGTATGATTCGGGTGAATATGGGTGAGCCCGTTTGGGAACCGGCAAAGATCCCGTTTATTGCCAATAAATTTGAGAAAAACTATATTTTACGCACGGATATTCAAACCGTATTATGCGGTGCGGTGTCGATGGGCAATCCTCATTGTACGCTGGTGGTTGATGATGTGGAAACCGCAAATGTGACGGAGCTTGGCCCACTGCTGGAAAACCATGAACGTTTTCCCGAACGCGTTAATGTTGGCTTTATGCAGGTGATTAATCCGAATCACATTAAATTGCGGGTCTATGAACGGGGTGCGGGCGAAACGCAGGCTTGCGGCAGCGGCGCCTGTGCGGCGGCGGCTATCGGCATAATGCAAGGGTTATTAGAAAATAAGGTACAGGTGGATTTGCCGGGCGGCAGTTTGTGGATAGAATGGCAGGGAGAAGGCCATCCGCTTTATATGACCGGCGATGCGACCCATGTCTATGACGGTGTGATTAAGCTGTAAAATTCCTTAATTTTTAACCGCACTTTTCGCGCTCAAAGAGGGAATTTCTCTATCTGAGCGCGTTTCCAATGGTAATTAATATGAATAACGCTCAAGTTGACGAACTGGTTGTCAAACATCTTAAAGCAAATCCTCAATTTTTTGTTCAACATATTGATTTATTAGATCAACTTATCATTCCTCATGCACAAAAAGGCACACTGTCTTTAGTGGAAATGCAGTTGGAACGCCAACGGGAACGCATTAAAGAACTGGAGGCGGAATTGGCGCTTTTCGCCGATTTGGCACATCAGCAACAGGATATTTTTCTTGCGTTAATGCCGTTACAAAAACGATTGGCACAATGTAAAAATTTTCCCGAAGGCGTGGAAGAAATCAACAAATGGGCAAGAAATTTTGAACTGCAACAAGCTAAAATTTTACTTTTTAATGACTGTTGGCAGAAAAACCCCAGCGTGGGCGAAGAATTCTGGATTGATCGCAAAGGGTTTGAATTAATCCGTCTGGAACGGATCGGACTGCGCCATTTTTATTTAGGCGAACTGACCAACAAAGAGAAATCTTTATTATTTTTGCCGGAAGAATTACCCGTCGGTTCCATTGCCTGTTGTTTATTGGGAATGAAAAAAAATCAACATAAATCCACCGCACTTTTGTTATTCAGCGCAAGGGATACGGCTCATTTTCATAACGGACAGGATACCGCTTTCCTTAAACATTTGGTCAGCATTGTCGAACTGCATTTGCACCGCTGGTTAATGATTTATCAGCAAGCGGAATAATTAAGGGCGGGATAATCCGCCCGATTTTAAGCAAATTTGCTTTTAAGCCTTAATTTGTTTGCGTTCACCGATTTTATTAGCGATTAAAAACGCGATTAAACCGAACACAAGCGCCGGCACAATGGCGTGAAAATCCAATAACTTCAGTTTTGCGACGGTAAGATAAATATAGCTGCCAAGGCCCACAACCATCGAGGCAATCGCACCGTAAGCGTTGGCTTTGTTCCAATAAATACCGAGCACAATTACCCACAAAAATGCCGCTTCCAAACCGCCAAAGGCAAACAGGTTCAACCAAATAATCATATCCGGCGGATTTAAGGATAAGAATACCAAAATCACCGTGATGGTTAAGGTAATCAATGAGGAAAAACGGGAAATAAGTTTTTGATTGTTTGCTTTCTCGGGTTTCGCCGCAAGATAAATATCCTTCACAAAAATAGCGGAAGACTGAATCAGCTGCGCATCAATGGTGGACATAATAGCCGACATCGGCGCCGCTAAAAAGATCCCGGCTACAATCGGCGGCAATACTTTGATCATCAGTGTCGGGATTACTTGATCGGGTATAGTCAAATCCGGCACAATGGCTCGCCCTAACGCACCGGATAAATGCATACCAAACATAATGATCGACAAAATAATCGTGCCGATAAGCATTCCGCTGTGCAGGGCTTTGCTGTCTTTAAACGCCATACAGCGCACCGCAGTATGAGGCAAACCAACCACCCCGAAACAAACCAGTACCCAAAACGAAGTCATGAACTGAAAGTCCAGCATATTATTCGGCCCGTAAGGCGAAACCAGCTGCGGATCCACTTCTGTGAGTTTGGTGATTGCCGCCTCGGTACCGCCTGCTGCATAAATAACGGCGCCAAGCAGAATCATCGTGCCGAGAATCATCACCGTGCCCTGAATGGTATCCGTTAATACCACGGCGCGGAAACCGCCGATAAAGGTATAAAGCCCCACGGTCAGCGCAAAAATTAATAAAGACTGGGTATAATTAATGCCGATTGTAGTTTCTAGTAAACGCCCGCCGCCAATAAACTGCGTGGTCATCGCGGCAAAAAAAGCAATTAACAAGGCTATGCTGGCAATCCAAACCAAATATTTGTTTTTATAACGATAAAGTAATAAGTCATTGATGGTTAAGGCATTTGTCTCACGAGACAACATAGCGAATTTTTTACCTAATGCGCCTAGTGCCAACCAAACCGCCGGCACTTGAATCATGGCAAGCAGCACCCATCCTAAACCGTATTTATAAGCGGCACCCGGACCGCCCACAAAAGAGCTGGCACTGGCATAAGTGGAAGCTGTTGTCATCGCCAGTACAAAGCCCGTCATAGAGCGGTTTCCTACATAATATTCGGTTAAAAAATCGCCCCGCTGACGTTTCACATAGGCATAAATTGCCGCACCGAAAATAAATGCCAGATAGATAACAAGCGGAAAAATCACCCCTAAATTCATGAATTTTCTCCCGCACTTTTATCTTTGCCGCTACTTCCGGAATGATCCAAATCAATGTCCTGATAAACGATTTTAATCATCCAATAACCGATAACCACAAATAAAATCGGTAAATAAATACAGGACAATTCAAACCATAACGGAAACCCTAAAGGCCCGGCGGAACCTTTCGGCAAATAGGCGCAAACGCACCAGCCAATCACATAAAGAATCGTTAATCCCAGTGACCAACGGGCTTCTTTTTCAGCTTGCAGATAACGTTTTTGAATATTCATAACTATCCTTAGTGTAAATAACGGGAAGTAAGTATAAAAAAAAGTGGATCTAAAAATCCACTTTTCTTTTAACTATTCACCCATACCTAATTTTTTTTCCAGGTAATGAATATTGGTACCGCCTTTTTGGAAATTTTCATCTTCCAAAATCAGATTTTGCAACGGAATATTGGTTTTAATACCGTCGATAATCGTTTCGGCCAATGCGTTTTGCATGCGACGAATCGCTCCCTCACGGGTATCCGCATGCACAATTAACTTCGCAATCATGGAATCATAATGCGGAGGCACTGTATAACCGGCATAAACGTGAGAATCCCAACGCACGCCTAAACCGCCCGGCGAATGCAAATGCGCGATTTTGCCAGGCGACGGCAGGAAGGTTTTAGGATCTTCCGCATTGATACGGCATTCAATGGCATGACCGTGAACTTTAATGTCTTCCTGTTTCACCGAAAGCGGCAAGCCTGAAGCAACGCGTAATTGTTCTTTTACAATATCGACGCCGGTAATCATTTCCGTTACCGGATGTTCAACCTGAACACGGGTATTCATTTCAATGAAATAGAATTTGCCGTCTTCATATAAAAACTCGAACGTACCTGCGCCGCGATAGCCGATTTCAATGCAGGCATTGGCGCAACGCTGTCCGATATCGCGACGGATTTCTTCCGTAATACCCGGCGCCGGCGCTTCTTCCAATACTTTTTGGTGACGGCGCTGCATTGAGCAATCGCGTTCCGCCAGATACACAGCATTTCCGTGGGTATCAGCAATAACCTGGATTTCTACGTGGCGCGGGTTTTCCAGGTATTTTTCCATGTAAACCATGTCGTTATTAAATGCCGCTTTCGCTTCCGCTTTGGTCATGGCAATAGATTCTTCCAATGACTCGTCGTTACGCACCACTCGCATACCGCGACCACCGCCGCCGCCCGAGGCTTTAATAATAACCGGATAACCGATACGATTGGCGATTTGCTTATTTTTCACCATATCCGTGCCTAAAGGGCCGTCGGAACCCGGTACGCACGGCACGCCCGCTTTTTTCATGGCATTAATCGCTGAAACTTTATCACCCATTAAACGAATAACATCCGCAGTCGGACCGATAAAGGTAAAACCGGAAACCTCAACCTGTTCGGCAAAATCCGCATTTTCGGATAAAAAACCATAGCCCGGATGAATCGCGTCGGCACCCGTTACTTCCGCAGCCGCAATAATCGCCGGCACGTTCAAATAACTTTTTACCGAAGGCGCAGGACCGATACAAACCGTTTCATCCGCTAATAAAACGTGTTTTAAGTCACGATCTGCCGTAGAGTGAACCGCAACGGTTTTAATGCCCAATTCTTTACAGGCACGTAAAATACGCAATGCAATTTCACCACGGTTAGCAATAACCACTTTTTCTAACATAAGAGTATTCCAATTCGAAATTTGATCAACAAATGTAAAAAGGTGGGATAAACCCACCCTACAAGATTATTCGATAACGATTAACGGTTCGTCAAACTCAACCGCATCGCCGTCATTGACAAGAATTGCAGTGACCACACCGGCTTTATCCGCTTCAATACGGTTCATCATTTTCATTGCTTCAACGATACAAAGCGCATCACCCATTTTCACTGTTTGACCCACTTCAACGAATGCTTTTGCTTCCGGGCTTGGGCTACGGTAGAAAGTCCCTACCATCGGAGAACGAATGATATGACCGGAAAGCTCCGCTACCGCGTCAGGTGCCGCCACAGGAGCCGCCACCGGTGCATGCGGAGCCGCTACCGGCGCAGGTGCCGCAGCAGGTAAAGTATATTGAACCGCACTTGGTGCGGCCGCGCCGCGACTGATACGAACGGACTCCTCTCCTTCGGAAATTTCCAACTCCATAATGCCCGATTCTTCAACTAATTCGATAAGTTTTTTGATTTTACGAATATCCATTGCCATAATATTTTGATCCGTTTTGTTGCTAAAAATAAAAAATAACAACCGCACTTTACAATACTGAAACATGCAGTCTCAAGCGCAGTTTGCCGAGAATAGATTTATTGCCCGCAAGATTACCTGAAATTTAACCTTTTTGCGATAAATTTCTACTATTTTCGCTGAAATTATGCTTTTTTCGCTAAAAATTCGACGGCGAACTCAAATGCGCATTCATAACCCTTTGCGCCTAATCCGCAAATCACCCCTTCAGCCACATCGCTAAAATAAGAATGATGACGGAAAGGCTCGCGTTTATGAATATTCGAAAGATGAATTTCCACAAAAGGAATCGCCACCGCCAACAAGGCATCACGTAATGCCACGCTGGTATGAGTAAAGGCAGCCGGATTAATCAAAATGAAATCGACTTTTTTAAAACTTTGATGAATTTTATCAATCAGTTTTTCTTCGCTGTTGGCCTGAAAACATTCCAATTCAATATTGTTTTTTGCCGCCAACGCCTGAACATTGGCTTCAATCGCCGCTAAAGAAAGCGTACCGTAATGTTTCGGCTCTCTTGCTCCCAACATATTTAAATTCGGGCCGTTTAGCAGCAAAATACGTGATAATTGCGACATAATTATTCCTTTTTATATGAAAGGCTTGCATTATAACGATTTTTTCCTCATTTGCAGCGCCTATGTGGTCAAACCTTTGTTTTAAACAGGGCGGTTCCCTACAGAGTAAATAACCCTTAAAAATTAATTTCGGTAATAAATCCGGAATTAAAATCCGCCACCGGCAAGCCAGACCCCGGCCAGCGTCGTACTACCTGATATTCCATTAAATCCAGCGTATCCAATCCCGGCGTAACGTCCGGCGTATACTGACGGGCAATGCGGGCGAGCTGGGTTAAGCCGAAACTGCTTTCGATTGAAGAACTGATGACCGCCTTCATACCTAAATTTTGCGCTTTTTCAATTAATGAAACACATTTTTCCAATGACCCCACCAACGTCGGTTTAATCACAATCGCCGTAACATGAGGTTCGGCAACCACTTCGAAATCAGGCTCGCGTACCGATTCGTCCCAGGCAATATTAATTCCCGTTTGTTCGGCAAACCGACGGCTTTCCTCACGGGTTTTGCAGGGTTCTTCCAAAAACTGAATGCGCGGGCGATGTTCCGGTTTCACATATTTGGCGAACATCGCCGCTTTTGCCGGCGTCCAGCTGCGGTTGGCATCTAAACGCAAATAAAGATCCGGAATGGCTTCCAATAACATATCGGCAATCATGCCGTCCCGGTTGGCTTCGTACATGCCTACTTTAATTTTTGCCACTTTCTCGCCTTGCATTTGATCCAAGGGTTCATAAAGCTCGTCGGGATCGCCGTAACACAAAGGCGCAACCTGATAATTCCCTTCCGTTTGTAATGAGCCTTTCATCTCCGCTAACGCACAACTTAAACCGAACGCCACCGATGGGTATAAACCGTCAAAGGAAAGTTTTTCATTGCGGCTGCGGGCTGCATCCCAATCTTTCAGCCATTGAATTGCCTGTTCCTGCGCTTGTTCTAAGGTTTCCCGACTGTATTCGGGAAGCGGTGCGATTTCGCCCCAACCTTCGTTCTCTTTGCATTTGATCTGTACTAACAGACCTTCACGCCGTTTTAAAAAACGATTGCGCAAAATCAGTTGGCTGTCAACGGGAATGGAATAACGATAAAGATGATAACAACGAGTAGTCATATGTTTTCTCTGAAAAATTAAAAAGTGCGGTTAGAATTTGTTGAATTTTGTGTTGCCCCCCTCAGTCACTGCGTGACAGCTCCCCCCCATAAAGGTGGGAGCGATATTTTTGGCGTATGTTGATAACGACAACGCCATTTCAGTTCGTTTCCTCCTCCACAAAGTTAGAGGTGGAAAAGTAATGTTGTCTTTTCAACATAGCTAGTACCGCCAGTGCAGGCGCGATAATGTGATTTTCGCTCCCCCCTTTATGGGAGGAGCTGTCACGCAGTGACTGAGGGGGGCAACACAAAATTCAACGAATTCTAACCGCACTTAACAAAATTAAGGATTGCGTTTAAATTTGCTGAAATCCGGTTCGCGTTTTTGGTTGAAAGCGTTGCGACCTTCCTGACCTTCTTCCGTCATGTAGAACAACATAGTAGCGTTACCCGCTAATTCCTGTAAACCGGCCTGACCGTCGCAGTCCGCATTCAGGGCGGCTTTCAGGCAGCGCAATGCGATCGGGCTGTTTTGCAGCATTTCGCGACACCAGCGCACTGTTTCTTTTTCTAAATCCGCATAAGGTACCACGGTATTTACCAAGCCCATATCCAAAGCTTCTTTGGCGTCGTACATGCGACATAAGAACCAGATTTCGCGGGCTTTTTTCTGACCTACAATACGCGCCATATAGCTGGCTCCCCAACCGCCGTCGAAAGAACCCACCTTCGGACCGGTTTGACCGAATTTGGCGTTATCCGCCGCGATGGTTAAGTCGCACATCATGTGTAAAACATGACCGCCGCCTACCGCATAACCGGCTACCATGGCGACAACAGGTTTCGGGCAGGTACGGATATCGCGTTGAAAATCCAGTACGTTTAAGTGATGAACGCCGCTGTCGTCTTTATAACCGCCGTAATCGCCGCGGATTTTTTGGTCGCCGCCGGCGCAGAATGCGTATTCCCCTTCACCGGTCAACACGATAACACCGATTTTTTCATCGAAACGGGCGTCGGAAAAGGCGTGAATCATTTCTTTTACGGTTTGCGGACGAAATGCGTTACGTACTTCCGGGCGGTTAATAGTAATTTTGGCGATGCCGTCTTTGGATTTGTGGTAACGGATGTCGGTGTAACCTTCGCTGTGATCCGCCCATTCAACCGGGGCGTAAAGAAATTCTTCGCTTGGATATAACATTGTAAGTCCTTTGAGTTAATGAAAAGTGCGGTCATTATAGCGGAAGTTTTGCAAATCTAGAAAGAAAAACCGATAAATAAGCAGATCATAAGTTATCCGTCTTTTTTATTTTATGATTTCGCAAAAGTGCGGTCAGTTTTTGCGAAAATTCGACGGGATTTTCCAGATGCGCATTATGCCCCGCATTAGCAATAAGCTGTAAGTTCAACTTTTCCTGTACCGCCATTTGGCGGAATTTTTGATCTTTTTCGCCGGCCAAATAATAAACCGGCAATGTACTTTCCCGCACTTTATCGCCTAAATAAGGCTGTTTAGCAAGGGACGTTGCTTCCAGCATTTTACCGATATTTTTACCGCAGTTTGTAACACGTTTTTCAATTAAATCCGCACGTTGTTGTGCGTTTAAATGAGCAAATACAGGTTGTTGATACCAATCATTTAACACGCTTTCCGCAGATTCAGTGATAAACCGTTGAGCCCAAAATTCATCGTTTTTCCACCGCACTTTGCGTGCCTCATCACAGGTTAAACCGAGATTCGCACCTTCTAAAATCAAACCTTGTAAATTCCCCTTTTCGCATTGAGACTGCAACGCATAATAAAGGGCAATCCGCCCGCCAAGCGAATAACCCACTAAAAAATACGGCTGATTTCCTACCGCACTTTTGATTTGATGAGAGATAAAATCCGCACATTGCTCAAAATTATTCGCTTCAGTAAATTTATGTTCGCCGTGAAAAGGTAAATCCAGGCTGACGCAACGAAAGTGCGGTAGATTTTCGATGATTTTCCGCCAGTCGGATTTTGTGCCGAGCAAACCGTGTAAAAAAACCAGAGTCATTGTATTCACCTATAAAAAAACCTTGAAATTTATCAAGGTTTTTTACTCATTTTAAGCACCGATTACCGCATAACTGATTTGTTCAATTAAGCGTTTATAGGTGTTACTACCGTCCATCGGACCGACTTTAATTTCGATTACCGTCGCTTCTTTACGGGAATACGCCTGTTTCAGCACGGAGCTTAAATCCGCCCAGGTGTACGGACGGGCATATTTTAAATCGAACATTGAAGCCGCTTGCGAAAATTCCGTATGATGCGGCATGCGGTAAAATTCGCTTTTTACCGAACTTTCCACCGGCAGCATATCAAAAATAGCGCCGCCGTTATTATTAATCAGGAAAATAATCGTCGGTTGGTTAACGTTTTTGAACAATGCCAACGAGTTTAAATCATACAGAGCGGAAACATCGCCGATCATGGCGACTACGGGCTGATTCGAGCCCATTCCCACACCGGCTGCGGTAGCTAGTAAACCGTCAATGCCACTGGCGCCGCGGTTTGTAATTACCGGATAACCTTCCGGTAATTTACCCAAAGCGTCCACAAGGCGGACAAATAAGCTGTTACCTAAAAATAAAATTCCGTTATTCGGCAAAATTCGTTCAATATGATGCGCCAATGAAGCTTCGTTTAAATTGCCGCCTACCTGTTGTTCGATAAAACTTGCGCAGAATTTAGATAATGCCAATGGTTCGAGCAACCAAGGTTTTTGCCGTAACGGCGGATGAGCGCGTAACCAGTGATGCACTTTGGCGGTAAAGCGGGTATGGATATGATGATAAGGATCCACTCTGTGCGCGCTTTCATCCACAATCCAGTATTCACCTTTGAAATCCGCCAAAAATTGGTTGATTCGTTTGCTGACAAAAGCATAGCCCAGCTGAATCACAAGATCCGCCTGCAATAATTTTTCGCGCACGGTTTTGTTGGCAAGCCAAATATCCGCATAAGGCAGACTTGGTTCAACGCCGGATTGAATGTCGGTTAATACTACCCACCCCATGGTATTTGCCCAGGCGGTAATACCCATACTCTGTTCCTGCGTTAAACGGCCCGCCACGATCACGCCGCGTTTGGTGCGCCAATTATCCCAATGCTCGTGCATCACCACTTCTTCCTGTAAAGCCTGATGATCCGCCCATGGTTTATTATGATTAAGCCAGCGCTGTACCGGCGCCAACCAAGGATGAACGTCGATTTCATCTTCATCGGCGTCATAAAGAGGCTCGGCGAACGGCACATTAATATGAATCACGCCTGCTTGTTGCGCTTGTTGATGACAAGCCTGATCCAGCGTAGAAATTAACCAGGAGACAATATAATCCTGACTCGGGCGAGGCAAATTCACGCTGGCAACAGGATAACCCGCAAACATATTTTGCTGCAAAATCGCTTGGTTTGCACCGCACTCTATTAATTCGTCCGGACGATCTGCGGTAAGCACAATCAGATTATCGCCGGTTTGGCGCGCTTCGATAATAGCAGGGTAAAGATTAGCCGCCGCCGTGCCGGAAGTTACGATAATCGCCACCGGTGTTTGCGAAGATTTTGCCAAGCCTAAAGCAAAAAAGCCCAAACCCCGTTCATCAAAATGCGTATGACACAACGCCCGCCGTTGTTCCTGCAAGCGGTTTGCTTCAAGCGTTAAAGGTGTGGAGCGGGAGCCGGGAGCGATACAGAAATGTTTCACTCCGTGACGTGTTAAAGTCTCAAGGATCACTTTTGACCAACAACGATTAAATGTGCTTACTGACATATGTGCTCTCCACTATTTTGTAATAAAGATAATAACCCTGATGCTTTTCTTTCAATTTCCTGCCATTCTAGCAAGGGGACAGAGCCTGCGACAATCCCTGCACCTGCAAAAACACGAATTCTGTTTTGTTCCACAAAAGCGGAACGTAAAGTTACGCAAAATTCCGCCCTTGCACGGTTCATAAAACCTAAGGTACCGGCATACCAGCTTCTTTCAAAGGTCTCCGTTTTGGCTAAAAACCGTAATGCGTTTTGTTTCGGCAACCCTGCCACCGCCGCGGTGGGATGAATGGCGTTCAAACAAGCTTCATCCGCCGTAAGTGCGGTCAATTTTGCGAAAATTTTCCGCCGCAAATGCTGTACCAGGCGTAAACGTTTTAATTCTACGGATTGTACTTCGATATTCTGCGTAAAGGATTCAATATTACCGCAAATATCTTCCACCACCAGCATATTTTCGTACTCATTTTTTTCATCTTTGAGTAACCATTCGCCCTGCCGCTGATTTTGCTCTTCATCATCGCTCATAACAGCCGTTCCCGCCAGCGCTTCCGTCTGTAAATATTGTCCGTTACGCAAATATAAACGTTCGGGCGACGAGCCGATAAAGGCGTAATCCGCTTTTTGGGCAAAGAAGAAATGATAACAACCGGTATTTTTTTTCTCGCTTTCAGCCAGAAAATCAATGGCGTTTATCGGCTGCCGACTGCTGAAAATACTTTCATTAGCCAACACAACCTTGGTGAAACTGCCTTTTTTTATTTCTAATAACGCCTGTTCCACCCATTCGCACCATTGAGCTTGCGTCGCTTTTTTTTCCACTAACCGCACGGATTGAACAACCGGCTCAAGCGCGACGGATTTTGTAAAATTTTTTAAACATTTGCCGGCAAGTTGCTTTTCTACCGATAAATCCTTTTGACTGTCAATAAATAAGGTAGCGGTGAGTTCGCCGTCAACTTGCCGTAACAATAAACGCGGCAAATAAAAATCGCATTCGCCGTTAAAGGTCATTCCACCCACCAAAGTGAAATCCGCCCGCCGTACGAAAGTTTGCGCATGATTTACCGTTGTAAAAGTGCGCACCTGCCCGATTGCGGCAATATGGTTTTCCTGCTCGTTAGGAGAATCCGCCCGGCAATGCAAATAGAACTGAGGATAATCTTGTTGTGCTTTCAACCAGGCTAAAAGATTTTGTTCCAGCTGAATTTTTGCCGTAAGCGCGGTAATTTCAGGCTGATTTTTACAAGGTTGATACGCATCCATTTGCTGTATTAGCTGTTGTTGTAATGATTGCAAACTATCCATCGTTAGAAACATATATGAAAGAATTAAAGCTAAACCGGCTTAAACCGACAAAATACCCAGCTCAAAGGGTTAACGGAGCTATTAATTCTACCGCAATTTAAAAAAATTTTTTAGTAAATCTTTTATTCCGTTTAAAATAAGCGTAAATTGAAAAAACTTTTCCTGACGCTTGCGGAAGTTTTAAACACAAGCCCAAAACACAACATCAAAAAGTAATTAGTAATTAAGGTAGCCCTTATGGAACTCTTTCCTAAATCGAATAAATTAGAACATGTCTGTTATGATATTCGCGGCCCCGTGCATAAAGCGGCGCTTCGTTTAGAAGAAGAAGGTCACAAAATTTTAAAACTGAATATCGGCAACCCCGCGCCTTTCGGTTTTGAAGCGCCCGATGAAATTCTGATTGATGTTATCCGCAATTTACCGACCGCACAAGGCTATTGCGATTCCAAAGGGCTATATTCCGCCCGTAAAGCTATTGTGCAATACTACCAATCAAAAGGTATTCACGGCGCTACGGTAAATGACGTGTATATCGGTAACGGCGCCTCGGAACTAATTACAATGGCAATGCAGGCGCTTTTAAACGACGGCGACGAAGTGCTGGTGCCAATGCCTGACTACCCGTTATGGACTGCGGCGGTAACTTTGGCAGGCGGTAAAGCGGTACATTATCTTTGCGATGAAGAACAGGATTGGTTCCCGGCTATCGATGATATTAAAAGCAAAATCACCTCCCGTACCAAAGCCATTGTTATTATTAATCCGAACAATCCGACCGGTGCGGTTTATAGCAAAGAACTTTTATTGGAAATTGCCGAAATCGCACGGCAAAACGGTTTATTAATTTTCTCCGATGAAATTTATGACAAAATTTTATATGACGGCGCGGTTCACCACCATATTGCGGGCTTAGCGCCCGATTTATTAACCATCACCATGAACGGTTTGTCCAAAGCCTATCGCATTTGCGGTTTCCGTCAGGGTTGGATGATTTTAAACGGGCCTAAAGATAAAGCACGCGGCTATATCGAAGGGTTAGACATGATCGCCTCAATGCGGTTATGTGCGAACGTGCCGATGCAACATGCCATCCAAACTGCGTTAGGCGGTTATCAAAGTATTAACGAATTGATTGTGCCCGGCGGTCGTCTATACGAACAACGCAACCGCGCCTATGAATTATTAAATCAAATTCCCGGCGTAAGTTGCGTAAAACCGATGGGCGCACTTTATATGTTCCCTAAAATCGACATTAAAAAATTCAATATTTATGACGATGAAAAACTCGTGCTCGATTTGCTGGCGCAGGAAAAGGTGTTGTTAGTTCACGGTAGAGGCTTTAACTGGCATGCGCCTGACCACTTCCGAATCGTTACTCTGCCTTATGTGCATCAAATTGAAGAGGCCTTGAACAAATTCGCCCGATTTATGGAAAACTATCATCAATAAGAAATTTTATTGAATCAACAACGCCTGTCCTCCGACAGGCGTTTCGGATTATCAATAAAGTCTTTCGTCCTCACCCTTTATAATAACGCTGATAACACTGAATTTAACTAAATACATATATTTCCTTATATGAGTGGTAACACAAACGGAATTATGCGTTTGTCGGCTTGCGCGGAATCACAAATAATGCGATCAACGCACAAATCATCATCACCAAAAATACCCAATGACTTGAGATGGGATAGATTATGCCGGCTAAAGCGGTCAATAACGCTACGGAAGCGCAACTTGCCAAACCGCTGTACAAAGATTGCAAACGCACCATAGCGTTTTGCGGCTGCATGCCGATATAGCGCACCATGGCATAATGCAGAGCGGCAAAAGTGAGGCTGTGTAAACATTGCAATAAGGCGATTTGCCATAATGCGTCAGTGTAGCTGAACGCCCCCCAACGCAACGCAGCGGCGGCTGCCGACAAATAAAAAATAGCGTTCACCGACCAATTTCTAAATAAACGACCGGAGAAAAAGAACAACAGGATTTCCGCTATAACGCCTAATCCCCATAACAAACTGGTAGTTTCAACGGCGATACCACGATTTGTCCAATAAATAACGCTATAAACATAATAGCCCGCATGAGATCCCTGAATTAACATGGCGGCAATAATTAACCTCAAATGAGTCGGGTTTTTCAAAAGTTCGCCAAAACCGACCGCACTTTTTGCCGAATTTTTATCTTCATCCGCCGGTTTCGGCTGAGGCGGTACCATTTGTAAAACGGCATATAGACCGAATAAACCGATTAATATGCTGATAATATATTGCTCGCCGATAGCGCCGATTAAAGAACCGAACACAGTGACGCCGACCACAAAAGCCGCCGACCCGATAAGCCGCGCCTTGCCGTAATCCAACCTAATCTGGCGTTGCCAGGTGGTCGCCATTGAATCCGTTAAAGGCATTCCGGCGGCATTAACCATGCTGAAAACGGCGATAGCGATAAAAATCAACCAGAAACTTTCCGACACAAACGCCATCGCGGTAATAACAAAAACATTAGCCCAAGCCAATAATCTTAAGGCGGGTAAAATTTGATTCGCCCGTTTTACCCGGGAAGGAAAGAAAATACCGCCTAGAAAACGGAAAAGATAAGAGGAAGCAATAACCGCGCCGATTAATTCGGTGCCGTAATTTTGCGATTTTAACCACACTGGTAAAAAAGGAACCAGCACGCCGTAAGCGCAATAATAACCGAAATAACTTAGCGCCAGCCAAGTAAAAGGACGAACGTTCATTAAAATAATTTTTCCATTTCCTGAGAACGGGCAACGCAGGCTTCCATCGCCTGTTGCACGATTTTATCTAATTGATATTGATTAAACACCGCCAACGCCGCCGCAGTGGTTCCTCCTTTTGAAGTGACATTTTCGCGTAATGTCGAAAGGGGCAGCTGCGGATTGTTTTCCACCATTTTTGCCGCACCTAAAGCGGACTGCTGCACCAAAGTGCGGGCATTTTCCGGTGAAATTCCCATGCTTGATAATGTTTTTTCCATAGCTTCCATAAATAGAAAGAAATAAGCGGGGCTTGAGCCGGATCCTGCGGTAACGGCGTGCATATCCTCTTCTTTTTGTAGCCAGCAGGTTTTCCCTACCGCATTCAGCAAATCTTCAGCGAAATCCTGATATTCCCCGTTAAGCCCTGCCGATGCAAATAAACCCGCCATGCCTTCCGACACCAGCGCCGGCGTGTTCGGCATTACCCGCACAATATTTTTCGCCGTCGGAAGCAGCGCCGATAAACGGCTTACGGAAACTGCGGCAGCAATGGAAATGACCAATTTTCCGCTAAAATCCACCGCACTTAATGGGCCGCAGGTTTCCGCCATCGCCTGAGGTTTTACCGCAAGCACCACCACTTCCGCTTTTTCCGCCGCCTCTACATTCGTTAAATTGACCTCAACGCCTTTTTGGGCAAATAAGTTGCGTTTAGCCTCATTACGATCGCAAACAATTAATTTTGCCGCCGAATATCCTTTATTCAACAATCCGAACACTATCGCCTGCGCCATATTTCCGCCGCCGATAAAGGTGAGCAATTTATTTTTCATTTAATTCTCCGATTTAGAGTAAAATACCGCAATATTTTACCCCATATCGTTCCAAGATTGTTAAGCAATGTTATACGAATATGGCATGTTCCCTTTAAACTTTCGTAAGGACATCATCAAATGTACTGGTTCAAAAATGCAATGATTTATAAGCTCACTAAAGAGCTCGATTGGTCGGAAGATAAACTTCAACAAAATCTGGCGCAATGCGCCTATCACCCTTGCGGTCAATCGGATATGAGCAAATTCGGCTGGACAACGCCGTTGCGCGGTGCCGAACTATTCTGCTTTTCAGTGGGTAAACAAATTTTACTGGTAGCTCACAAGGAAGAAAAAATAATTCCCGCGCATGTAATAAAACGGGAATTAGATAACAGAATCAATGAATTAGAAGAAAAAGAAAACCGTAAACTGAAAAAAACCGAAAAGCAGGCGCTGAAAGACGATGTGGTATCGGTGCTGTTACCCCGCGCATTCAGTAAAAATCAACAAACGGCGATTTGGATCGATACCGAAAAAAATTTAATTTATGTCGACGCGGCTTCAAGCAAACGTGCCGAAGATGTGCTCGCTTTATTACGGAAATCTTTAGGCTCGCTCCCGGTGGTACCTCTTGCCTTTGCTAATGAGCCAAGCATGGTGATGACCGATTGGATCATTAAAAACGATATGCCGCAATGGCTGGTTCCCTTAGAAGAAGCCGAGCTTAAAGCGGCTGACGACAGAGGCATTATTCGCTGCAAAAATCAAGCTTTGGACAGTGAAGAAATGATCTCCCACTTGCAGGCGGGAAAATTTGTGACCAAACTTGCCCTTGAATGGGAAGAGCATTTAACCTTTGTATTAAATGATGACGGCACCTTAAAACGGTTGAAATTTGCCGACATGATTCGTGAAAAAAACGATGATATTTTAAAAGAAGACTTTGCCCAACGCTTTGATGCCGATTTTATTTTGATGACCGGCGAATTGGCAAAGTTGACGGAAAATCTTATTGAGCATTTTGGCGGTGAAAAAAACCGTTTATAGATAGCTGAATAAAGGCGCCTTTTTAAGTAAAACAATACTGTTTTCAAACAGTTTAATGCACTTTTTTCGTACAAATCCGTATTCAAATAAGAAAATTTAATAGCAAATTAGATGCCATTACAACCAAAAAGATAAAATATTAGATATCATCTAATCATTTACTAAAATTAACGCTTAATTAATGGTATTGTAATAAAAAATCTATAACTTATGCTAAGATGAGCCCATCTATAAATCTAACATTTAAAGGAGGATGCAACATGTTTATGGCTCAAATCCAGCGCTTTTTTAAGATGGGCTCGGCAAGTGGCATTTTATTATTTTTCTTTGCATTATTAGCAATAATTTTTGCTAATACGTCTTTGAATAATTTTTATTTTAACTTTTTGGACATTCCTGTTAGCGTTCAGTTTGGCGAATTTATGATCAACAAAACCCTGTTACACTGGATTAATGACGGGTTTATGGCGGTTTTCTTCGTACTCGTAGGGCTTGAAGTAAAACGAGAAATGCTTGAGGGTTCGCTTTCCCGCTATCAACTGGCTATTTTTCCGGCGGTTGCCGCCATCGGCGGTATGATTGTGCCGGCTCTCATCTATTACTTAATCACCAATCAACACCCGGAATTAAGTAACGGCTGGGCTATTCCAATGGCGACGGATATTGCCTTTGCTTTAGGGATTGTCGCATTGCTCGGCACTCGCGTACCTTTGCCGTTGAAAGTCTTTTTGCTGGCGTTAGCTATTATTGACGACTTAGGCGCTATCGTAGTTATTGCCGTTTTCTTCTCCGAGGAATTGAGTATTCAGGCGCTAAGCGTAGCAATTGTGGCGATAGCCGGCTTAATTACCCTCAACCGTATGAAAGTGGGACATTTATGCGCCTATTTAATTTTCGGCTTAATTTTATGGGCTGCGGTATTAAAATCCGGCGTTCATGCAACTCTTGCCGGTGTAATTATCGGTTTCTGTATCCCGCAAAAAGATAGCGAAGGCAAAAGTCCTCTGCATACCTTTGAACATATTCTCACCCCTTGGTGTTCATTTTTTGTCTTACCGTTATTCGCCTTTGCCAATGCGGGGGTGTCATTAGGCACGATTAATACGGATATGATCTTCTCCACCCTGCCGTTGGGTATTGCGCTGGGTTTAATTGTGGGCAAACCTCTAGGCGTATTCAGCTTTAGTTATTTTTCGGTCAAACTGGGGATTGCCAAACTGCCGGAAGGTATAAAATGGAAGCAGGTTTTTGCTATCGCAATTTTGTGCGGTATCGGTTTCACTATGTCGATGTTCCTGGCGGGCTTAGCCTTTACCGACGGGCAATCGGACAGCTTAATCAATACCTTGTCAAGATTAGGTATTTTGCTTGGTTCGTCCGTATCGGCAATATTAGGTTATTTATTGCTTAAAAGTACAACCAAATAACCCGATCAAAAATTTCGGAAAAAATAACCGCACTTTTGTGCGGTTATTTGTTATTACGCGTTCATTAATTCTTATCACTCCAAATAGGCACTTCAAAACCGCCAAAAATTTGAAGTTTGTCACAATTATTAAAATTTTGTTAATTAAATGTAACAATTTCCTTTTGCCTATTTTTTAAGAGGTATATAGTACATTTATCGAACAGCAATTGCTGATTTGATAAACAGAATTTACTCAAGCTATTTTTCTCATGGGGGTAGTGCTTATGTCAACATATTACTTTTTACCAACCAGAAACGTATTCGGAGAGAACGCTGTTGAAGAAGTCGGCGAGTTAATGAGAAGCTTGGGCGGCAACCGACCGCTCATCGTGACCGACGGCTTTCTTGCTCAAAGCGGCATGGCGGAACAACTCGCCACCATCCTAAGAGGTGCCGGCTTAGAGCCTATTATCTTCGGCGGTGCGGAACCTAACCCGACGGATAAAAACGTGGAAAGCGGTATCGCCTTCTATCACGACCATAACTGCGATTGTATTATTTCTTTAGGCGGCGGCTCATCTCACGACTGCGCGAAAGGTATCGGTTTAATTGCCAGTAACGGCGGTCGCATTCAGGATTATGAAGGCGTGGATCGTTCAACCAACCCGATGGTGCCGTTAATGGCGGTAAACACCACTGCCGGTACCGCTTCCGAAATCACCCGCTTTTGTATCATCACAGATACGGCCCGCAAAGTAAAAATGGCGATTGTGGACTGGCGCGTTACTCCGCAAATTGCGGTAAACGATCCGCTGCTGATGAAAGGCATGCCGGCGGGTTTAACAGCCGCAACCGGTATGGATGCTCTCACTCATGCCATTGAAGCCTATGTTTCTACCGCAGCCAATCCGCTTACGGATGCCGCAGCCTTAATGGCGATTTCCATGATCCAGCAATATTTGCCGAAAGCCGTGGCAAACGGGGATTACATGAAAGCCCGCGATAAAATGGCCTACGCCCAATACTTAGCGGGTATCGCATTCAACAACGCTTCCTTAGGTTACGTACACGCAATGGCGCACCAGTTAGGCGGTTTCTATAACCTGCCGCACGGTGTTTGTAACGCAATTTTACTGCCTTATGTGGAAGAATTTAATCTAATCGGCAACCTCAACCGCTTCCGCGATATTGCCAACGCAATGGGCGAAAACATCCAGGGCTTGAGTACCGATGACGCAGCGCTCAAAGCCATCGCCGCGATCCGTCGACTAAGCAAACAGGTAGGCATTCCTGCCAACTTAAAAGAACTCGGCGTTAAACCGGAAGACTTTGACGTCATGGCTGAAAATGCAATGAAAGACGTTTGCATGCTCACCAACCCGCGCAAAGCTACCAAACAACAGGTTATCGAAATCTTCCAACGCGCCTATGACGGCAATTAACCGGGATTAATCAGCAAACCAATAGCAAAAGTGCGGTAAAATTTACCGCACTTTTTTATGAAGAGAGAGCCCTTTTTAGAAGGGCAGGCACTTCTAACACAGATAACAATAGAAAAATTCCCCTCTTTAGCAAAGATGGGTTAGGTTTTTCTGAACTTATAATCAATCGCCCCAAAAGAAAAACGGCACAGGTTAGGAAACCTTCGCCGTCCCAGAGGTTATTTAGCAATAGTTCGCTCATTTAACGGCTGAACTGGACGATTATTTTTAACGCCAACCGCTTTTGCAAATTTTTCTACTTGTTCGGCACTTACATGGCCGTATGTAGTGGTAGACTAATTCCGCAGTCCTTAATAAGTGGTAAAATAACATCACAAATGAGGAAATATTATGAGAAGAACATTTAGCGCAGAATATAAAGCTGAAGCAGTAAAATTAGTGATTGAACGAGGATATTCGGTTTCTCAAGCTTGCCGAGAGTTAGGTGTGGGTGAAACAGCACTTCGTCGCTGGATAAGTCAAGTTCAAGCGGAGCAACAAGGTTACGTTTTAGCTGGTTCAAAGCCAATTAGCCCAGAACAACAACGAATTCGAGAACTTGAAAATCGTATTAAAGAACTTGAAGAAGATAAGGCCATTTTAAAAAAGGCTACAGCGATTTTAATGTCACTCGAAAACAAAAATACCAAGTCATTACGACGTTAAAATCGCGAGGAATCAACCGGTTATGTGAACTATTTAGCGTGTCTGAAAGTGCTTACTACGCCCATTTGCGCACTGCCAAAAAGCCAGCGAAACACACAGCTTTAGCCGTTGAAATCAAGGCAATTTTTGATGCAAGCCGAAGTTCAGCAGGCAAACGAACGATTCAATCGCATTTGAAAGAGAAAGGTATTTTTGTGGGGTTGTATTTAATTCGTAAGTTAATGAATAAGCAAGGATTATTTAGTAAGCAACCGCAAAAATGGCGCAATCCTAGTAAAGGAAACAGTCAAGTTTTTGAGAATATACTAAGTCGAGAATTTACGCCTGATAGCCAAACGACCGTGCTATGTGGTGACACGACCTATATAAAAATCAATGGGATATGGTGCTATTTAGCCGTGGTAATTAATTTATTAAATCGTCAAGTCGTCGGTTGGAAGCTAAGTCGCTATCATGATAGTGAGCTGGTTAAAGATGCACTGAATCATGCGATGCTGAATATTGAACGCACGGAGCGAATGTTGTTCCATTCAGACCAAGGTAGTATTTATGGCAGTGAAATCTTTACTGATTCAGTTAAGAAACATGGGCTTACACAAAGTATGAGCCGTCGTGGTAACTGTTGGGACAATGCGCCGATGGAGCGTTGGTTTCGGAGTTTTAAATATGAATGGATGCTGAAAGGTGGTTATAGTGATTTTGAAAGTGCTGTAAATGATGTGAGAGAATATGTGATGTATTATAATCACATTCGCCCACATAGCTATAATCAAGGTCTATCTCCGATTTTAGCAAAAACAACTTATCGGAGACTGTTAAATTAGTTGACCACTACAGTATGCTTTTAATACAATCCAATCCACACCTTCAGTGCAAGGAGGCGTAGTTAATGAACCTTCAAAACTATAGTAACTTTGTTTTGAAGAAATTAACGTTGCAGGATTAAATTTCGCTTTTAATTTTACTTTTTCTCCTGCTTTTTCGGGCATACCGGCCCAAATATCTGCAAGTTGTGCATTCTCGCCGCCAATTTCATAAAGTACCGCTACAACTACGATACCGCCATCTTTTGCCACGTGGACAAAGTGCCCTTCCAGTGGTAAATACTGACCGTCAATCGTATTTTCACTTGGCGAATGGAAATGGAATTGCTTTAAGGTATAAACTTTACCGTTAATTGTTAACGTGCTGTTTTCGTCTGTTAAATCCGTTTGGATAGAGTGACCGTTATTAACTACCGTCGCTTTTGAAGCTAAATAGTTTATATTTAACGCAGGCAAATCTTTATCCGTTGCTTTTTGTACTTGAATATTTACAGGCGACTGTTTTTGACCGACGGCACAAGTTTTGAATTTATCGGATAGCCCTCCCCAATATTCCGGCGAAACATCTCCCGTATAACCCCAATGTTTTTCAGTTGTTGAACAACCACTTAAAATAAAACCAGACACTAAAAGCGCCGCTGCTGTTGACAATAATTTTTTCATCATGTTTACTCTTTTTTAGATAAGTTAGCTATCGTCCTAAAATAATTTGATAGATTCCAACTAAGTTTAACCGGTTTAGTCTGTCAAAAATATTGCACTTGAATTTATGCTTTGTTGCACTTGGATTGTAAATCAAGCCTTAAAAAAACATCTGCGCATTTCTAAATAATCTCATTCAAGCTCGTTAATAACGCACGCATCCCTGTGTTCGCTTATTATATCCCTCTTAAAAAGAAACGGCACAGGCTAGGAAACCTGCGCCGTTATCTTTTATTATGAATTAATCTAGATTTTATTTAAAAAACACCCTTGCATTTCTAAACAACCGCATCCAGGCGCCGTCTTCGCTCCAGTCTTCCGGGTGCCATGAGTTGCTGACGGTGCGGAATACGCGTTCCGGGTGTGGCATCATGATAGCGACGCGGCCGTTGGTGTTGCTTAGGGCGGTAATGCCGTCAACGGAGCCGTTCGGGTTAGCGGGGTACACTTCTGTCGGTCGGATGTTGTTATCTACGTATTGAGCGATAATTAGACCTTGGTCGCGTAAGCCTTGCAGTTGTGAGTCGTTTTTGAACTCTACTCTGCCTTCACCGTGAGATACGGCAATTGGCATATGAGACCCGGCCATGCCTTGGAACCAAACGGAATTGCTTTCGTTGATTCGTACCAATGCGGCGCGCGCCTCGAAACGTTCGGATGTATTACGTACAAAACGAGGCCAGTTTTCCGTACCCGGGATAATGTCGGCAAGGGTTGAGATCATTTGACAACCGTTACATACGCCCAATGCCAGTGTATCTTCACGCTCAAAGAATGCCTGGAATTGATCGCGAAGTGCGGTGTTAAACAGGACAGATTTTGCCCAGCCGCCGCCTGCGCCTAATACGTCGCCGTAAGAGAAACCGCCGCAAGCTACTAACGCATTGAAATCTTTTAAGTTTTGGCGCGCCGTATGTAAATCGCTCATATGAACGTCAATGGCTTCAAAACCTGCACGGTCAAAGGCTGCCCCCATTTCGACATGGCTGTTCACCCCTTGTTCGCGCAAGACGGCAATACGAGGTTTCTTACCTGTTGCAATATATGGCGCGGCAACATCTTCGTTAATGTCGTAAGTTAAATGTGCGCTGAATCCTTGATTTGCCGGATCTTTCTTAGCGGCAAATTCCTGATCCGCACATTCGGGATTATCACGTAAACGTTGCATTTGGTGCGTTAATTCCGCCCAAATTCCGCGTAATTCGGAACGTTTTTCGCTTAATACCACTTTTGTACCGCGTTTGATTTCAAATTCGTCGTATTCCGTCACTAAGCCTAAATCTTTAGTTAAATGAATTAAGCCGTGTTGGGTTAATACTTCGCGAACCGCTGCTAAATCGGATTCGCGTACCTGAATAACGGCGCCCAGTTCTTCGCTGAATAAAATACCTAAATCGTTATCGCCTAAGGCGCTGATTTCGGCACGGATACCGCAATTACCGGCAAATGCCATTTCAGCCAGGGTAACGATTAAACCGCCGTCGGAACGGTCGTGGTAAGCAAGTAATTTACCTTGTTGAACAAGGGTTTGCATTGCATTATAGAAGCCTTTCAGCAACTCAACATTCACTACGTCCGCCGGTTTGTCACCCAATTGTTTATAAACCTGTGCAAGTGCGGTGGCGCCTAAGCGATTTTTGCCTTCGCCTAAGTCAATTAATAATAATGCGGTTTCGCCTTTATCGGTACGAAGTTGCGGAGTGACTGTTTTGCGCACGTCTTCCACGCGTGCGAAAGCCGAAATCACTAATGATAACGGAGCGGTAACGGTTTTTTGTTCGCCGTTTTCACTCCAGGTGGTTTTCATCGACATGGAGTCTTTACCCACCGGGACGGTTAGTCCTAAAGCAGGGCAAAGTTCTTCGCCGACGGCTTTCACCGCTTCATAAAGCCCTGCGTCTTCGCCTTCGTGACCGGCTGCGGACATCCAGTTGGCGGAAAGTTTAATACGCTTGATATCGCCGATATTGGTAGCTGCAATATTGGTGATGGATTCTGCCACAGCCAAACGCGCGGAAGCGGCAAAATCCAGCAATGCCACCGGTGCGCGTTCGCCGATAGACATGGCTTCGCCGTGATAAGTGTCCAGCGCCGCAGTGGTTACCGCCACATCGGAAACGGGGATTTGCCACGGTCCGACCATTTGATCACGGGCAACCATACCGGTTACCGTACGGTCGCCAATGGTGATTAAGAAAGTTTTCTCCGCTACCACCGGCAAACGTAATACGCGGTGGAACGCTTCTTTTAACTCAATATTTGTTTGGTCAACGGGGCTATTGTTCACCTGTGTTGATTTCACATCACGGGTCATTTTCGGCGTTTTACCCAACAACAGGCTCATTGGTAAATCAATCGGATTATTGTCAAAATGATTATCGTGCAGCGTTAAATGTTCTTCTTCCGTCGCTTCGCCGATAATGGCATAAGGGGCGCGTTCACGTTGACAAAGTTCTTCAAACACCGCTAAATTTTCCGGTGCTACCGCCAGTACGTAACGTTCCTGCGACTCGTTACACCAGATTTCCAACGGCGACATGCCACGTTCGTCACAAAGAATATTGCGTAATTCGAACTTACCGCCGCGACCGCCGTCGTGCACTAATTCAGGCATTGCATTGGATAAACCGCCGGCACCCACGTCATGAATAAAAGCGATTGGATTGCCTTCACCCATTTGCCAGCAACGGTCGATCACTTCCTGACAACGTCGTTCCATTTCCGGATTATCCCGTTGAACGGAGGCAAAATCCAAATCTTCTTTCGATTTACCGGAAGTCATTGATGATGCCGCACCGCCGCCCAGACCGATATTCATAGCCGGACCGCCAAGCACGATAAGTTTGGCCCCCACCGGGATTTCGCCTTTTTGCACGTGCTCGGCACGGATGTTGCCGATACCGCCGGCTAACATAATCGGTTTGTGGTAACCGCGCACTTCTTCGCCCGCAAAACTGTTGACTTTTTCTTCATAGGTACGGAAATATCCCAATAATGCCGGACGACCGAACTCATTATTGAATGCGGCGCCGCCAAGCGGGCCTTCGATCATAATATCCAATGCGGAAGAAATACGGCTTGGTTTGGATAATTCATTTTCCCAAGGTTGTTCAAAACCCGGAATAACCAGGTTAGACACGGAAAAGCCCACTAAGCCCGCTTTTGGTTTGGCTCCGCGACCGGTCGCCCCTTCGTCACGGATTTCACCGCCGGAACCGGTTGCCGCCCCCGGAAACGGTGAAATAGCCGTCGGGTGATTGTGGGTTTCCACTTTCATTAAAATATGAGCGTCTTCATTGTGATAACGGTATTGACCGTCCTGATCCGCAAAGAAACGCCCTACTTTTGAACCTTCCATCACCGCCGCATTGTCTTTATAAGCGGACAACACATGATCCGGGGTTTTCTCGAAGGTGTTTTTGATCATTTTAAATAAGGATTTTTCCTGTTTCTCACCGTCGATCACCCAATCCGCATTGAAGATTTTATGGCGGCAGTGTTCTGAGTTCGCCTGGGCGAACATATAAAGTTCGATGTCATTCGGATTGCGTCCGAGCGCGGTGAAATTTTCAACCAAATAATCCATTTCATCCGAAGCCAGAGCTAAACCTAATTCAACGTTAGCGATTTCCAACGCTTTGCGACCGCCGTTTAAAATATCTACTGTGGTAAAGGGTTTCGGATCCTGCGAATCAAATAATACGGCGGCTTGTTCAGGCGCACGAACGACGGTTTCCATCATACGGTCGTGAATATGGGAAACCAATCGCTGCTGTTGTTCGGCGCTCAAAGTGCGCTCAAATTCAAAATAATATGCGATGCCGCGCTCTAAACGCACGACTTTATCCAAACCGCAATTATGTGCGATGTCCGTCGCTTTAGACGACCAGGAAGAAATAGTCCCCACCCGCGGAATCACCACAAAGCATTCGCCTTTAGATTCGTGTTGCGCCAAAGTCGGACCATAATGTAATAATTGCTCTAATTCATCTGTTTCTTCAGCGCTTAATCCTGCCGATAAGTCGGCAAAATGTAAATATTCCGCATAGCAGGATTTCACCGGTAAATCTGCTTTTTGAAAACGGGCGGAAAGTTGGTTTAAACGGAATTCAGAAAGGGCTGGTGAGCCGCGGAAAATCTGGAACATAGGGTTTGTACCTTAACGAGTTAAACAAAATCCCGCTTATTATAAAGGAAATCCCGGCAAAACGAAAACGTTTGCTTATGTATTTTTACAGGCTGGAAAGATTATCCGCCTTCCGTGAAAACCGTCATAATTTTCCGCTTTTTATATATTGGGTTAATCTATAATCACATTAAAATTTCTCGTTTTCGGACCGCACTTTTTCTTTATTTCCCTTGGATATTGTGAATATTTGAGAAATTTTGATTGAACGGTTACAATGCCATCATTTTCCAAACACAGAGAGTTCTCATTTGAAAGGTTTATTATTACGGATAATCGCGGCATTCGCATTGGTGCTCTGGGCTATCGATATGGTATTCCCCTGGCAGCAAATGATGCGCTCGGAAGAAAACCGCTATAACGCAATTCAACAACGTGGCAAATTAGTTGTCGGCACGGTTAATAATCCGGTGTCTTATTTTATCGGCAATGAAGGGCAGGCCGGTTTGGAATATGAATTAAGCCGGGCGTTTGCCGATTATCTTGGTGTCGAGCTGGAAATGAAAGCCATGGATAACGGCGAACAATTATTTGATGCGCTGGAAGACAATGAAATCGATATTGCCGCCGCTAATTTACTCTATCAAGCCAAAAAAGCGGAAACTTTTCAATTAGGTCCGGCTTATTATTCCGCTTCCTGGCAGTTGGTTTACCGCAAAGGCGAAAGCCGTCCGCAATCGCTAAGCCAAATCAAGGACAAACTGATTATCGCCCGCGGTTCGGAACTGCCGTTGATTCTGCAAGGTTATCAAACAAAATATCCGAATTTAAAATGGCAGCTGGAAAACAACCAGACTCAGGAAGAATTATTATTGCAGGTGGCTCAAGGCAAAATTAAATATACGGTGGCAAATTCCATTGATGTTTCCGCCGTTCAGCAGGTTCGTCCTGAAATTGCCGTGGCATTTGACGTAACGGATGAGGCATCGGTACATTGGTATTTGCCGAATAACTCCTACAATGAATTACAAGCCGCCTTACTGGATTTTATGAATACGGCGCTTGAAGGCGGTTTAATCGCCCGAATTGAAGAAAAATATTTCAACCATTTCAGCCAGTTCGACTACGTAGATATGCGCCAGTACGTGCAGGCGATTAATGATATTTTGCCGAAATACGCCCCTTTATTTGACCGATATAAAGGTGACTTGGATTGGCGTTTACTTGCCGCTATTGCTTATCAGGAATCCCATTGGAACGAAAATGCTACCTCACCGACGGGCGTGCGCGGTATGATGATGTTAACCAAAGATACCGCCGAGCGGATGAAAATCGCCGACCGCACCGATGCGGAACAAAGCATTAAAGCGGGATCCGAATATTTGCATTGGCTGATTTCGCAAGTGCCGGACAGCATTCCAAAAGAAGATCGGATTTGGTTCGCCTTAACGGGTTACAATATGGGATTAGGACATATGCTGGACGCGCGCCGTTTAACCAAAAATTTAGGCGGCGACCCGGACAATTGGCTGGATGTGAAAAAGAATCTGCCATTATTGGCTGAAAAACGTTATTATCCTAATTTGAAATACGGTTACGCCAGAGGATATGAAGCCTTTCAATACGTAGAAAATATCCGCCGTTATATGAACAGTATTATTAATTATTATCGCGTACAGGAAAATGCCGATAATAAAGACAAACCAAGCGAGACAGACGAAAATTTACCGTTACCGTTAACGGATAACCAAGAAAAACAGGAATAATTATGTTAATAAGACGACGCAAACCCTCATTAAAAACGAAAAACAAACTCTCTTTGAGTTTATCGAAACGCCGTAATTTGCGCTTAAAACATCTAAAACGACGTAAAGCGAAAATTGCCGCCCGCCACGAATATAATTTTGTGGTTTGTCAGGATTGTTAAACAAAAATCCATAAAAAAATACCGCACTTTTGTCAAGAAAGCGCGGTATTTTCTTGCCTAATTTCACGCTACTCCGTTTGCGTAATTCCCACCGCACAAGCATAGGCGGAACTCCACGCCCATTGGAAATTATAGCCGCCGAGCCAGCCTGTCACATCCAATACTTCGCCGATAAAATATAACCCTTTTACTTTTTGGCTTTCCATGGTTTTGGAAGAAATTTCCTTCGTATCAATGCCACCCATAGTTACTTCCGCCGTGCGATAACCTTCGGTACCGTTAGGCTGAAACTGCCAATGATGAATTAGATTTTCCAGATTTTTTAACCGCACTTTGCTTAAATTAGCCAAAGTTTCGTCTTGCAGCAGCTGCCGCTCAAACCATAATTCCACCAGTTTTTTAGGCAAAATACGGGATAATGCGGTTTTTAATTGTAACTTCGGCGAACTTGCTTTTAATTGCGACAAATATTCCTCAATAGAGTCCGTCGGCAACAAATCGATTTCCACCGATTCATTCGGCTGCCAATAATTGGAAATCTGTAAAATCGCCGGCCCCGAAACGCCCCGATGAGTAAACAACAAGTTGTTACTAAAGGATTTACCGTTTTGTGCCGTTACCCGTACCGGCAACGAAATACCCGAAAGTGCGGTTAAAAATTTGTCATTTTCGCGATAAGTAAAAGGCACTAAACTTGCACGCGGCGACAGCACATTAAGACCAAACTGTTCGGCGATTTGATAGCCGAAAGGCGAGGCGCCCAGCGCCGGCATAGACAACCCGCCGGTTGCGATCACAAGATTTTTACAATACCAGGTTTGCCCGCCGGACTGAATTTTAAAACGCGCGTTTTCATCATTATGTACCGCTTCCACCAAATCAATGCGCTGTCGTAACTGAATGCTCACCCGGTTTTCGGTACATCGCGCTTCCAGCATTTTCACAATATCTTCCGCGCCGTTATCGCAAAATAACTGCCCGGATTCTTTCTCATGATAAGCAATACCCTGCGCCGCAACCATGGCGATAAAATCCCACTGGGTAAAGCGCGCCAACGCCGACTTCACAAAATGCGGATTATGGGAAAGATAATGGGAAGGCAAAACCTCTAAATTGGTAAAATTACAAAATCCGCCACCGGACATCAGGATTTTACGTCCCGCTTTTTTGCCGTTATCAAAAACCGTGACGGATTTTCCCGCTTTGCCGATTTGCCCGGCACAAAATAAACCCGCGGCGCCGGCACCGATAATGATTGTTTCCGAATAGTTTTTCACGCTTAATTTGCCTTTTGTTGCATCCGGTTATTTTGCAGCATTGTCGCCAGATTCATATTTCGAATAATTTCCCGACGATCGAGCCCCGTATGCCCGGAATCCAATAACCGCTGCCAATATTGCAATGCGCTTGGAAAATCGTTTTTTAAAAACGCGTCCGACGCCATTAAGGAAAGGCTCGACACTTCTTTAGGATCGGCAGCTAAAGCAATATCGATAATATGTTGTACCTGCGGGGTAATTTTTTGCCCCGCCTGATAATATAACGTCGTTGCCGCTAAACCTAAAATATGGGGTTTGCCACCCTCTAATTTTTCCGCATTGCCGTAAGCAAGCAAAGCGTTATCATAATCGTTGCTCAACATATAAGCCTGTCCGAGTTCAACCCAATCGTCGGCATTATTCGGGTCTTTACGCAGTTTGTTTTGAATTGATAGCACATAATCAATATTCTTATCTTCGGCACTGGCGGTAATTAACCGGCTTTGTTGTTGCGCAAAGGCTTTTTCCCCTTGCCGTACATAATCGAAGCGGTTTAAAGAAAAATAATAAAGCAACGGCATAACGATAAGTACCAGCCACAGTAGCGCCGATAATTTTCGGCTAAAACCGACCGCAGTTTTCAATGTTAGCGCCGCTTCACTTTGTTGTTCGTCCATTAATAAACGCTGAGCGAACTCATTTGCCAGTTCCTCGCCCGGATTACTTTGAAGTTGCTGTTCATATAAAGCGATATTTTGCTGCTGACGATAATTTTGCTGCCAACTTACCTTTTTGGTAAAAAACACAAAAAGCAAAAGCCCGATGGCGGCAAAAATAATAAGCCCGATAATAAATTGCGTCATTTTTTATCCTTATTTTTAGCCAATAATTCCGCCAATTCCCGGCGTTGCCGCTCGCTAAGTGCGGTGCAAATTTCGCGATTTTCCGAGCGCCGGCGCAAATAACGCACCATTAACAATACCGCCAATAAAAGTAACCCGATAGGCAAACACCAAAGCAATGCCGTAGTAAGTTCAAAAGGCGGTTTATATAAAACGAAATTGCCGAATCGGGAAGTCATCACTTCCACAATTTGCTGATTCGACTTACCTTCATCCACCATTTTATACACTTCGATACGTAAATCGTAAGCGATGGGAGAATTCGACTCCACCAGATTTTGATTCTGGCATTGCGGGCAGCGTAAAGACTTCGCCAAAGCAACCGCGCGGGTGCGATCTTCTACGTTTTTAAACTGATAGGTATCGACCATTTCCGCTTGTAGAGACAAGCTTACAAACACCAATATGGAGAACAGTATTTTTTTCATTTAGTTTCTTAACTTATTGAATTCGGGAAGAATTTCTTTTTGTAAAATGGTTTTGTCAACAGCGCCGGAATAACGGTAACGGATTACGCCGTTTTCATCAATTACATAGGTTTCCGGCGCACCGTCCACGCCTAATTTCATTGCTAATTCACCGCGGCTGTCGTCAATCACCAACGCAAAAGGATTACCCTTTTTGGTTAACATTTCTAGAGCGCCTTGCTTTTTGTCGCGATAATTCAAACCCACAATCGGAATACGTTGTTCCGCCAATTCCATTAAAAGCGGATGTTCTTGTTGGCAGTAATAGCACCAACTGCCCCATACGTTCAGCAAATAAGGCTGTTTCGGCAAATGTTTATTGCTAATGATACGGTTGTTATCCAGTAAATCCGCCTGGAAAAACTCCGGCACAGGTTTGCCTATTAACGCCGAAGCAATTTTTTTCGGATCCTGCTTTAATCCCATTATTAAAAAAATGCAGATAACCAATAAAACAATCAGAGGTAAAAATAAAAATACTTTTCTTTTCATTATGTTATTCTTTTTTAATTGCCGATGAAAACGCCATGGCGTTTTTCCGTTGAACCAGGCTAACGGCGGCTACTAAAGCGCCTAATGCCATTAAAATTCCACCCAGCCATAACCAGCGGACAAAAGGTTTGTAATGCAGGCGAAAACTGAACTCATTCGGCGCCAGCTTATCTCCCATGACAATATAAATATCGCCTAAAACGCCCCATTGAATACCCACTTCCGACATATTCATAGTTCGTACCTCATAATAACGGCGTTCCGGATAAAGTGCGGTCAGTTTTTGGTTATTTTTATAAATTTCAAAATGCGCTTTTTCCGAAGTAAAGTTAGGACCTAGCTCATTAGTAAAGCCTATATAGCGGAACTCATAACCGTTTAACATTTGGCTCTGTTGCGGCGCTAAACGTACGCCGATTTCACTGCCGAAATAACCGGACATCACCGCACCAATCACCGCAAAAGCAACACCGCAATGAGCAAGGATCATGCCTGACCGCCGCAACCCTATTTTTCGCCAATTTATCCATAAAGTTGCAAGCAACAGCCAAATTGCCAAACTAAGCAGCACAAATGCGGAAAAATGAAAGCGCAGACTTTCATCCTGCCGAACGGTGAAATGAATAATCAAATATGCAATCAGAAGGGCGGGGATAAGCAATATTGATTTTTGCCGCAATAAAGTGCGGTTCATTTTTTGCCATTTTGTAGCTAATACGAAAACCATCGCAATAAGCATAATCAGCAACAAAGGCACAAAAATGCTATTAAAATACGGCGCACCGACGGAAATAGAACCCCAGCCCATCGCCGAAAATACCATTGGATAAAAAGTTCCTAAAAACACGCTGACAGTGGCAATAGTGAGAACTACATTAGCCAACAACAAAAAGCTTTCTTTCGAAAAAACGGAAAAACGGACCGCACTTTGACGCAAATTGACTTTAAGGGCGAAAACGGTTAATGCCAACGCCGTTAACAGGAAGAAAATAAGTAATAATGCAGTCCCCCGTTCGCCGTCCACGGCAAAAGCGTGAACCGAAGTTAATACGCCGGAACGCACGATAAAGGTGCCAAGCAGGCTGAAAGCAAAGGCAAATAATGAAAAAAGTATCGTCCAATAGCTGAAAATCCCGCGTTGTTCGGTAACTATCAGGCTGTGCAATAACGCCAGACCGATTAACCAAGGCATCAACGAGGCGTTTTCCACCGGATCCCAGAACCACCAGCCGCCCCAGCCGAGTTCGTAATATGCCCACCATGCACCGAGCATAATGCCTAAAGTTAAGAAGAACCATGATAACAATACCCAAATTCTTGTCCAGCGTGCGATAGCGGCATCAACATGTCCGCTTAGCATGACGGATAAAGTCATAGCAAAATTTACCGCGAACCCCACATAACCCAAATAAAGCAGCGGCGGATGAATAATCAGACCGATATCTTGCAACATCGGATTAAGATCCCGCCCTTCCGGCGGTAAAGGGAACTGACGAATGAAAGGGTTGGAAAAAAACAGAATAAAAATAGCAAAACTCAAACAAATAAAACCGAGAATAGAAAGGGTCCGCGCTGAAAAAACAGGATCAATTTTTCGACTGAAAAAAGCAAAAGCGGCAGTCCATAAACTTAATGAAAACAGCCAGAATAACATGGAGCCTTCATGCCCGCCCCAGGTCGCGGCAATTTTAAAAAACAGAGGAAGCTGTGAATTCGAATGGGCGGCGACATATTCCACCGAAAAATCATTAACCGAAAAAGAATAGGCTAAACAGGCAATGGAAATCGTGCTGAAAATGGCAAACAGATAACTGAAATTCCAGGCATAACTCAGTAAATTCGTATTGCGTTTTATCATACCTACAAGCGGAATTAACGTAAGCAAGAAAGAAGAAAGTAATGCAATAAGCAATGCAATAAAGCCGAGTTCTGGGATCATAATAATCTGTCTGACATAAGAAAATAAAAGAAAAATAATAAAAGGCGTACCGAAATACGCCTTTATTCTACAGAAAGTAAACTTACATTGCGATGGTTAGTTGGCCGGCGTATAAAATAAAGTAACGCAGGCAAAGCACACCGATTAAGTCAAAAATTGACACTAAAATGATAAATTTCGCATTATATTTCCATTTATCGCTGGCAAATAAGTTTGCGATTAGCGGAATCATAATACCAATCAACATAACGCCAATCCAGAACACCGCGCCCCAGAAGCCGGAAAGGGCATTCTGCAAGGCAACGACCTTTTGACCGCCGCCAAAGTACAAGCCTACGAAGAAGCAGACGATTAAACCCAATTCGGTTACCATAATCGGCACTTCGAATTTATGGATATAATGCACTTCATGGCTGTCGCCTTTAAGTTTACCTGCGATTAAAATACACAGGAATGTGGCGGCAATGCCGGATGAGGTTCCCGATGCAAGGAATAATGCCGGCAATACCGGGTTATTCAACATTGGGTAACTGATTAATGCCGATAACAAGAAACCGGTATAAGCGCCTAATACTGCGGCTAAAATAAACAGAATTACTTCGGCGGCACTAAAAATGCGTTCACAAGCGCCGATAATATTGGTTACGAACCGTAACTTCGGCACAAATTTCTTAATTAGGTTATCGATTTCGGCTTTAAAGAGTACCGCAATCCAAATTACCATAAACAGCATATAGACTTGGAAAAGCATAACCCCCATCGACATCACGGAATTAAATTGATAATTAAACATCAATTTCCAGAATGTCCAAGGTCGCGCCAAATGGAAAATCAATAAAGTCAAACCGATTAGGGTCGGTATCGTTCCCAATACCGCGGCACTACGAACAATCCAGTTTTCACTTGGTTTTTCCAACTTGTGGGAGCGGCGATAAGCGATCGCTAACTGTACCGCACCGGAAGAAATACCCAGCAAAAACAGGTAAATTGCAATAGAGGAATCCCATACAAGATCAGGCGTATGAAAAGGCACAGGATAGGTTAATGTACTCATTATCTATGCTCTCCTTTTGCAAATGGGATATGGTAAAGATTCGGCTCGGTACCTAATGTTAATTTGGTACGATACACCGGATTTTCTCTTACTTTACGTGCGACCGCGCTATTTGGATCATTCATATCACCAAAGGTTAATGCTTTAGTCGGGCAAGCTTCAACACAAGCCGGTTGTTTGCCTGCTGCAAGATTGGTATCGCGGCAGAAATTACATTTATCGGCAGTTTTATGCACCGGATGAATAAAACGTACGCGATAAGGACATACGGCGATACAATATTGGCAACCTACGCAAAGATCTTTGTTTACATCAACAATACCCGTTTCAGGGTCAATGAACGAAGCACCTGTCGGACATACCGCCACACAAGGCGCGTTAGTGCAATGTTGACAAGATTGACGGAAAAATTCATATTCCTGGTTCGGAAATTCGCCATGAGGCTCGCTACGGAGAATTTCCAAACGAGAAACACCTTCTGGCACTTGGTTAGTCTCACGGCAGGCATCCATACAGGCCGTACAACCGATACATGAAGTTTCGTCATGTACCATTGCATAGCGTTTTGGCGCCGTTTCGTTAGGCTTTTCACCTTGTGCCGATAATTTAACTGATGTTCCCGTTGTGAGGATTAACGCACCCATTCCGGAAACAAAGTTTCGGCGTGAGCAAGCTGTCATTGTTTATCCTTTTGTTCGGTTGCAGATTGCGCTGCATCTGCGGCTTCTTTACGTAAACGTTGTTCGCTATGACAGTCAACGCAGATTTTCACACGTTCTTTAGGTTCGATATCCTTCATTGCATCTTTAGCGGGATGTAATGTGTGGCAACTTGCACAAGGCGCTTTCATTGCGTGAACATCATGAGCCCAAAGTTTTTTACGCAAATCATCCGGTTTATGACAAGAGAAACAAACTTGATTTTGTTCCTGTACTGAATACATCGGTTGTTCAGTACTGAAAATATCACTTTCAAAACGCATAACGTCTTTGGCGCCTTTGCGGTGATCTTCACTAATATTACCGTGACAACTTACACAGGTAATAGGTTTACCTGTTGCCGGGTTGTTTTTGGTTAAATGAGTACCATGGAATTTACCCGCATGGTTTGTACCCACAGCCTGGTCTTTTGAGGTGTCAAGGTTATGACATTGTGCACAATACTTATTAGGATCGCGTACGTTGTCCAACGTTTGGTCAAAAGCAGCCACCGGAGACTCTTGCTTCGCGTCAACTTTAGCCTGTTCGGCCTGAACTGTTGTCGCAAATAGCATCACTCCGAACAATGCTGAGAGTTTTGCAAATTTTTTCAATACAGAGTTCATCTTATTTACCTTAATCCTTTGATTTAAGTTACCGCACTTCGACTTTGTTCTTTTCAGGAAAACTCAAAGTGCGGTCGCTTTTGTCATTATTTTGCAGGTGTTGTCGGCGGAGCGGTTAAAATTAACCCTTTGCTAATCGCTTCTTTATTCCATTCAGGAATCACTGTTTTAATGAACTCTTCTTTTTCTTTGCGTTCTTTCTCAATATCGATTCCCATTACTTTCCATGCTTTTTCAGCAGTTGAAATATCCGGGTATTGGATTGGTTGTTGAACGCCGTGTTTCGCAAGAATAACGGCTAATTTAGCACGGGCATCTGCCACCCGATCTAAACCGCTGGCAATGATTTTTAATGCTACATCAGGTGCGTGCATATGCATACCGTGGCTCGCCGCCGCAAAATCCCAACGCCATTGAGCGTGACGAATTGCTTGCAGCGCATCTTTCATTTCTTCTTGAGTTGCACCGTTATCCCAAGCGGTTTTCGCTTCGAAATGAGACTTAACAAGTTGATCTTCAAGTTTAAGCATCACTTCGCGAACGTCCGCTTTGTGCTGTTCAACAGTTTTAATTAAAGTATCCTGGCTTTGATCATGGCAACGGGCACAGGTATTTTGGAAGTTATCTTTTACAGGATTACCCACAACTTGGTGATCCGTATAAACTTTACCGTCTTTATCTTGTGTTTTAGCCATGTGGCAATCAACACAGGTTACGCCGTTTTTACCGTGCGTACCCATTGACCAGGTTTCAAAATCAGGGTGTTGCGCTTTTAACATTGGCGCTTTAGAAATTGAGTGTTCCCAGTCTTTAAAACCGATTTCATCGTAGTATTTTTCGATACTATCTACGTCACGACCTTTATACCATGGGAAAACTACGTTGTTTGCACCGGTGCTTTTATCGAAATAATATTCAACGTGGCAGTTAGCACAAACCCCGGCGCGTTGATCCGTACGATCGGAAGTGGCAAAGGTTTTACCAACCGTATCCAACGCACGTAAAACATGCGGACGGGCAACGCGTAATGCAGGTTTACCGTCTTTAAAATCTTGAGATTGAGTATCGTGACAGTCGGCACAACCGATGCTGTTTACAACTTCAGCGCCGCCTTTTGCCCATTTGCCGGAGAAGTAACCTTCTTCGCCCCATTCGGCAATTAAACGAGGAACATCCGGACCTTTACAGGTCCAGCAAGCCATTGGTTGCGGACCGCCGTTAGCATCTTTTGGCGAACCTGTACGTAAAATATTACGTACATCAGTTACTGCATAAATGTGACCGCGAGGAGAGTTAAATTCTTTTGCGAATGCATAACCGCCCCACATAACGATCATACGAGGATCGTCTTCTACCTCTTTATGGAATTCTGTCTGCTCCGCTGTTTTCGCCCAGGAGTTATACTGTCTTGGGAAATCCGCAGCAAATTTTTCGTTTGCCGCTTCAATTTTAAGATTAGGATTAACTGGTGTTAATTCTTCTTTAGTCGGTGCGCGTTTTGCTGCTGTTTCAGGCGCGGGTTGCTGTAATTGCTGCGCTTGTTGGTGTGTTGCCATAGCTTTTTCTTCAGCTACCGCCGAATTCGCCATTGCAAAACCTAAGCCTACAATCGCTAAAGAAGATAGCGTTTTTCTGAGTATGTTCACGATAATTACTCCATTCAAGGTTTAACCAAGGTTAAGAATCTTAGATTTAATTTTAAAGTTTTTATTAATTCTACCCTGCCAACAAAAATGAGAATTTTTATCATCAAAAACAAGGTGATACTTAATAAAAAGAGAGTTCCTCAAGGCTAAAAATAGCAAATGCGCATACATTTTTCATGGTTAAATAACAAATTATTGCTTTTGATCAATATTTTTTTAACATTCCGTCTGATAAAAAATTTTCACCACATGATAATACCTCTTTATAGTTAACTTAAATTAGTTATTTTTCAAAAAGTTAGAATCATTTACCAAAGCATTGAATAAGACTAAAATTCTCTTTTACACAAAATTACAGGCCATTTTTGCGCAAAAATTTCACAAACTTGAAACATATAAAAAGCCGAGTTATCTCACAAATAACTCGGCTTTAAATCAGCTAAACAGGCATTTAGAATGTTTTATTAAAATACCGGAAAATCTAATAATTCGGTTTTATCCTTAATCTTTCGAACCGAATGACAACCATGACGGCCAGCTAAAGAAAGAATCGTCGGATTTTGTCGCAACCTTTTCTTTATCGGAGGAATCGGAAGATCCGAATGATAACCAAGAAGGCAGGCTCAAGAACGGCTCTTTCGGTTTTTCCGCTTCTTTTATTACACGGCCTTCATTTGCTTTAACCAAAGTTGCCGCCTGACTCGCCAATTGTGTTAACCCCATTTTTTCATAGGATTCCTGTAATAGCGGTAGTGCTTCCAAAGTAGCTTGCGTATCCGGATAGCTTCTCAACATGCCGGTAATACGGTTAGATGTCGCAACCCAAGCACTGCGTTTAGCATAAAATTTGGCAATTTCCAATTCATGACGGGCTAAGCGGTCTTTAATGTAAGCCATACGAGCCAAAGCGTCCGGCGTATAAGGGCTGTTCGGGAAATTTTGCACTAAGGTCTGGAAATTGTTGAAAGCGGTTTTCATTGAAGTGGTTTCCCGGGTAGAACGATCTACGCCAAAGAAATCCTGGAATAAATTATCGCCTAAAGCGGAATTCGTCAACGCCGCCATATAAAGCACATAATCTAAATGTTGGCTTTGCGGGAATTGTTGTAAAAAACGATCCGCAGTTGTGAGCGTTTTTGTGTAATCTTGAGATTTATAAGTAGAAAAGATGAGATTTAATTCAGCCTGTTCACTGTAAGAGCTACCGGGAAAACGTGAATCTACAGCTTCTAAATAACGCGTAGCCTGAGTGTAATTACCCTCTTGTAAATAATTAGCTCCTGTTGAGAATAATTCTTGCTCCGATGCCTGTTCAACAGGTTTTTCCGAACTCGAACAACTTGCGATAACCAACACGCTTAAAGCAATAAGAGTCAATGATTTAAATTTACGCATATAAGCTATAATCCTTTTTTATGTATAAAAATTTAGTGTTGTGAGTTACAATGCTCCCGAAATAATTAAGATATTGTATAGAACATTATAAAATAAGCAAACTTCAATTAATGGAATTTTGATATTTATGGCACAAATTACTATGTCGGCTGAAGTTCAGCCTCATCAAATGGGACAGCGTTTAGACCAAACTTTAGCCGAATTGTTCCCGGATTATTCCCGCTCCCGTTTAAAAACCTGGATAGAAGACGAGCTCGTTTTGTTAAACGGAAAAGTCGCCAATATCCCCCGCGAGAAAGTATATGGCGGCGAACAAGTTGAAATTACCGTTGAAATTGAAGATGAAAACCGCTTTGAGCCTCAAAATATTCCTTTAAATATTGTTTATGAAGACGATGATATTTTAGTTATTAACAAACCGAAAGATTTTGTAGTTCATCCCGGTGCCGGCAATCCTAATGGTACGGTACTGAATGCATTGCTTTATCATTATCCGCAAATTACCGAAGTGCCGCGGGCAGGGATCGTACATCGTCTGGATAAAGACACCACGGGATTAATGGTCGTGGCAAAAACTATTCCCGCACAAACACAATTGGTTCGCGCACTACAAAAACGCAAAATTACCCGTGAATACGAAGCCATTGCTTTCGGCATTATGACAAAAGGCGGTACCGTTGACGAGCCGATGTCCCGCCACCCCACCAAGCGCACCCTTATGGCGGTTCATCCTATGGGTAAACCTGCGGTAACCCATTATAGGGTAATGGAACATTTCCGCAATTACACCCGCTTACGTTTGCGTCTGGAAACCGGTCGTACCCATCAAATCAGAGTACATATGGCCCATATCGCCCATCCGTTATTAGGAGATCAAACTTACGGCGGGCGCCCTCGTCCGCCCAAAAATGCCAGCGAAGAATTTATGAGCGTATTGCGTAATTTCCAACGCCAGGCGCTACATGCAATCATGTTACGTTTAGAACACCCGATTACAGGTGAACTGATGGAATGGCATGCGCCTTTACCGGAAGATTTTGTCGAACTGGTCAATGCGTTGAAAGCGGATTATCAATTACATAAAGATGAATTAGACTACTAAATGTTGAAGGATAAAATGATGGATGCATTGCAAGCCGACTGGATTGCGCCCGGTAATATCCATGGATTCACTACTTATCGTCAAGGCGGCGTGAGCCAAGAACCGTATACAAGTTTTAATTTGGGCAATCACGTAGGTGACGATCCGAATGCAGTTAAAATTAATCGAAATCTGCTAGTGGAAAATTTCAACCTACCGCAGTTGCCCGTTTTCTTAACTCAAACCCATAGCATCCGTGTCATCACGCTTCCTTTCGAAGGAACAGATCTTGATGCGGATGCGGTTTATACCGCCCAACCGAATCAGGTTTGCGTAGTCATGACGGCGGATTGCCTGCCCGTACTATTTACCAACAAAGCGGGGACTGAAGTCGCCGCCGCGCACGCCGGCTGGCGCGGGTTATGCGACGGTATATTGGAAGAAACGATCAAATGCTTTCAATGCCCCCGTGATGAAATTATTGCCTGGTTCGGACCCGCTATCGGCCCCAATGCTTTTCAAGTGGGTGAGGATGTAATGAAACAATTTGTTGCGCAGGATAATAAAGCAAAACAAGCCTTTATTGCAGATCCCAATACGGAAGGCAAGTTTTTAGGCAATCTTTATCAAATTGCCAGCCAACGTCTGCATAATATGGGCGTAACCAATATTAGCGGCGGGGAACATTGCACTTATGAGGAACAGGATAAGTTTTTTTCTTTCCGTCGAGATATCAATACCGGTCGCATGGCGACGGTGATTTGGTTTGAATAATCGGATTTTTCCCCCTCAGTCACTGCGTGACAGCTCCTCCAGCTTCGTGGGGGAGCGAAATTTTCGTATTTCGACAGCGCTAACGTCATTTCAGTCTATCCCTCCCCCGCGAAGTCGGGGGAGCGAAATTTTCGTATTTCAACAGCGCCAATGTCATTTCACAGCGTTCCCTCCCCCGCGAAGTCGGAGGAGCGAAATTTTCGTATTTCGACAGCGCTAATATCATTCAGCCCATTCCCTCCCCCACGCAGTTGGGGGAGGTGCCTGAAAGGCGGAGGGGGAAAGCGAGGGTTTATCGGTTACTGATCTATTTCATAACGTAATGCGATTTGAATAATCGGATTTTTCCCCCCTCAGTCACTGCGTGACAGCTCCCCCAGCTTCGTGGGGGAGCGAAATTTTTCGTATTTCGACAGCGCCAACGGCATTCCACAGCGTTCCCTCCCCCACGTAGTTGGGGGAGGTGCCTGCAAGGCGGAGGGGGAAGCTTTATTCGCCTTGCGAATCTTCTTTCTTTTTGAATTTAGCCCAAACTTTATCTTCCTGCCCGCGCCATAAACGCTGGATATTTTCATGATGGCGATAAACCAACAAACAACAAACTAATGCTACAGGAAAAGTAAATTCGGGACGAATCCACCACACATAAAACGGTGTTACCAGTGCGGCGATAACGGCGCTCAAAGAAGAATAACCGCTGAGTAAAAAAATAATTCCCCAAGTACCTAACATTGCACCGGCAATTCCCCAGCTAATCGGAGCAATAGCGCCGAATGCCGTTGCAACACCTTTCCCGCCGCGGAATTTAAAATAAATCGGAAAAATATGTCCAAGACAAGCACTTAATGCCACCATACCCAGCTCAAAAGGAGTTAAACCTAGGTAATAACCACACCAAACGGGAATCATACCTTTTAAAATATCAAAAATCAGCACGGCTAATGCAGCCCAGCGCCCGCCAATACGTAACACATTAGTCGCACCCGGGTTACCGGATCCGCTTTGCCGAGGATCCGGCAATCCTACAAGCCGACAAATTAAAATTGCGCTTGAAATTGATCCTAAAAAATAGGTCGCCAGCATGTATAAAATGGCAAAAAAGCTCATCGGACTCACCTTAAAGATAACCTTTCGCTCATAACATGAGTGAAATGCGATAAATAGTTCGTTTATTCTACCTAAAATTGATAGCATATAGCCAATTATATTTCAGCAATAATAGGAAACCTTATGATTGATCGCATTTTTATTGAAGAATTAACCGTTTTTGCCCAAATCGGCGTTTATGATTGGGAGCAACAAATCAAACAGCGTCTTATCTTTGATATTGAGATGGCATGGGATAGCAGCAAAGCGGCAGAAACCGACAATGTGAGTTATTGCTTAAATTATGCGGAAGTCAGTCAATTTATTATTCAATATGTTCAATCGAAGCCTTTTTTATTAATTGAACGGGTGGCGAATGAAGTTGCCGAACAATTGCAAAAAGAATTCGGCATAAAATGGATTAAGCTGAAATTAAGCAAACCTAAAGCGGTTGCCGAAGCCCGTAATGTGGGTATTATTATCGAACGAGGTCAGTGTTAATGCCGCATTTTACCCAAAGCAAAGGTTATGGTTATTTCTGCCTTATTCTTGCCACCTTCTTTTGGGGCGGTAACTATATGTTCGGCCGAATCCTGAGCCATGTAATTCCGCCGATTATTTTAAATTATTTACGCTGGCTGCCCGCCGCAATTATTTTACTGCTGCTGTTTGCTAAATATCTTCCTCAGCAACGGCATATTATTCGCAAAAATTGGCAAATTTTAACCGCACTTGCATTACTAGGCGTGTTGATTTTCCCCGTATTTTTATATCAGGGTTTGCAAACCACCACTGCGCTAAACGCCAGTATTTATCTTGCCGTGGTACCGATTGTGGTGATGTTTTTAAACCGGATTTGTTTTAAAGATACTATTCGCTTTCCCGTTTTTATCGGGGCGTTAATTAGCTTTATCGGCGTATTGTGGCTACTAAGTCACGGAGAGCTTAGCCGACTGCTGACGTTTAACGTAAATCGAGGAGATTTATGGGCTATCGGTTCCGCTGTCAGTTGGTCGGTTTATTGCAGCATTATCCGGTTGAGACCTAAAGAAATCGGCAATTCCGTTATGCTGACCGCACAAGTCGGCATTGCTATGATAATTTTCACACCGGTGTTTCTTTCTCAATTGAATACCGAAAATCTACAGATTATCAGTGAGCTGACTTATGGCCAATGGATGATTATTCTCTATCTCATAATTGGTCCTTCAATTCTCTCTTACGGGTTCTGGAATTACGGTATGACCATTGTAGGCGGGACAAAAGGCGCCGCGTTCACCAACGCTACCCCGCTTTTTGCGGCGGCACTTGGCATTTTAGTGTTGGGTGAACAGTTGCACGGCTATCATTTGATTAGCTCTTTGCTGATTGTTATCGGGCTTACTCTTTGTAATAAAAAATAACGATAAAAAAGTGCGGTAAAAATTTTCGAATTTTTTACCGCACTTTTTGCTTAAGATCTGTTTATTACTTCACCAATCCGCCGCTGGCTTGTAAATCCGCATGGTAAGAAGAACGCACAAACGGACCGCAGGCTGCGTGTTCAAAGCCCATGACTTCTGCTTTGGTGCGGAATTCGTCAAATTCTTCAGGCGGCACATAACGGGCGACCGGTAAATGGAAACGGCTTGGCTGCAAATATTGCCCTAAGGTCAGCATGGTTACCCCGTTATTTCTCAGGTCTTGCATCACGTTTAAAATTTCTTCGTTTGTCTCGCCCAATCCTACCATTAAGCCTGATTTGGTTGGAATATGCGGGAATAATGCTTTAAATTCACGTAATAATTTCAGCGACCATTGATAATCCGCACCCGGACGAATATCGCGATACAAACGAGGTACATTTTCCAGATTATGATTAAACACATCCGGCGGATTGTCTTTTAATTTATCCAACGCCTGTTCAATACGTCCGCGGAAATCAGGCACCAAAATTTCAATTTGGGTATTCGGGTTAATTTTGCGGATTTCCTTGATACATTCGGCAAAATGCCCCGCACCGCGATCAGGCAAGTCGTCGCGGTCAACGGAAGTAATCACCACATATTTCAATTTCATATCCTGAATAGTTTCCGCTAATTTTTTCGGTTCTTCAGGATCCGGCGGCAACGGTTTACCGTGCGCAACGTCACAGAACGGGCAACGGCGCGTACAAATTGCCCCGAGGATCATAAATGTCGCCGTGCCATGATTAAAACATTCGTGCAAATTAGGGCATGAAGCTTCTTCACAAACGGAATTTAACCCGTGACGACGCATACCGTTTTTAATACTTTGGATTTTAGCCGAATTGGCGGGAAGTTTTATCTTCATCCAGGAAGGTTTTTGCAGTAACTCCTGGTCGGGATCAATATTTTTAACTTGAATGATCGAGGTTTTCGCTGCATCGCGGTATTTTACCCCTCGTTCCATTTTAAATGCGGTACTCACTAGGTTATTCCTTAATGTTAAAAATTTGTTGCTTATTATAGCCTAAAATTGTTACAAAGTGTTCAACTAATTTTGGCGAAACTTTGCCGCAATCCGCCTCCTGAGGTGAAACGAAATCCGCCAGCTGAGCCATTTCCAACCCCGCATAGCCGCAAGGATTAATACTGTGAAAAGGTTCGAGATCCATATTAATATTAAGCGCCAGCCCGTGGAAAGAACAACCGCGGCGAATACGCAACCCCAGCGAACAGATTTTTTTGCCGTCAATATAAACGCCCGGCGCATCCGCTTTTGCATAACTTTCAATGCCGTAATCCGCCAACGTGTTGATAACGGATTGTTCCAGCGCACTCACCAGTTGGCGGACACTAATATCCCGCCCCTGTGTTTTAAGCCGCTTAATATCGATCAACACATACATAATCTGCTGACCGATTCCGTGATAGGTAATTTGCCCGCCGCGATCCGACTGCACAACGGGAATCGCCGTGCTACGGAGTAAATGCTCGGCTTTGCCCGCTTGCCCTTGCGTAAAAACGGAGGGATGCTGAACCAACCAAATCTCATCGGCACTTTTATCAGTGCGATTGTCGGTGAATTCCTGCATTTCATGCCAGGTTTTTTGGTAATCCCGTATACCGAGTTGACGGATAATTAATTTTTGTTCCATATAAAATTCTAAATACGTTGCTAAAACCAAACTATATACAAAATGCAAAACTATAAAAGAAGAGCCTCAACGGAGGCTCTCAAAAAACATTCGGCTATTATTAAAGAACCATTCTCACGCCTTCAATTTTAGCCAATTCTTCATACAGTCTTTCTATTTGTTCGATTTCTTCCGCAATAATATCAATAGAAACCGAGTGGTATGTTCCCTTGCTGCTCACGGCATTACGCGGATTATAATCGCCTTTTGCGTGCTGCTGTACCAGCATCACCACATCATCAATTAAATCCGGGCGTGCGGCGCCTACAACTTTAAAGGTAAAACTGCATGGAAACTCTAATAAATCTTTTAATTTTTGTTGCGGTAGTTCTGATAAATTTACTGTTTTTGTTTCGCTCATCTCTTTATCCTTTAAATTATTAAATTCTGCTCTTACGTGTTGTCACAATATAAAGCCGAAATACAAAATTTCAATGGTGAATAATCAGTCAAAATTTTGAAAAAACGAACCGCACTTTGCCATGAAGCGAAATGCGGTTTTTAATTAACGCTTAACAAATTAAATAACGTCGCCTATTACCTAGAATAAACTCTTAATCGTTAATACTAACCAATCCCAGGCTTTACCAAAAATTCCGCCTTCTTCAACGTCTTGCATTGCCTGTAAATCGACTTTTGCCACATCTTTACCGTCTAATTGGTAAATCACTTTACCCACGACCTGACCTTTTGCTAAAGGCGCTTCTAAATATTTCTTATCTAATTCGAAACGGGCTTTTAAATCGGCATTACGGCCCTTAGGCACGGTAATAAAGCGATCCTGCAACACGCCGATCTGTACTTTGCCCTGATTGCCGTAATAAATATCCTGGTTTGTAACCGCTTTACCCGCTTCTAAAGTTTTGAAGGTATCAAAACTGTTGAACGCCCATTGCAGTAGTTTTTTACTTTCCACTTCACGGCCTTTATAAGTCGGCACACCCATCACCACCGTAATCAAACGCATATTATCCGCGTTCGTTGCCGAGGCGACTAAGTTATAACCTGCCTGGCTTGTATGACCTGTTTTCATTCCGTCAACATTGATGGTTTTATCCCATAATAGACCGTTGCGGTTCGGCTGTTTGATTTTATTGAAAGTAAAGTCTTTTTCCGCATAAATTTTATACTCTTCCGGCAAATCACGGATAATATGTGCGCCGATAATCGCCATATCTCGTGCCGACGAATATTGGTTTGCATCATCTAAACCGTGTACCGTCGTGAAATGCGTGTTTTTCAATCCGAATTGTTCGGCATATTTATTCATGCTGTTAATAAAATTATCCGTTGTACCGGATACGTGTTCGGCCATGGCAACACAGGCATCATTACCGGATACAATAATAATACCGCGGTTTAATTGCTCAACCGTAACCTGTTGATTCAGGTTCAGGAACATTTTAGATGAATCGGGGAAATTCTTACCCCATGAACTTTCGCCGACAGTAATGGTATCGGTATTATGAATTTTACCTTGCTTTAACGCATCACCGATTACATAGCTTGTCATCATCTTGGTTAATGAGGCCGGATACTGACGTTGATCAGGATTTAAGGAAGCAAGCACAGCGCCGGAGTTATAGTCCATAACAACATAGGTTTGTGCATTCACTTGAGGAGGAACTATACCGAAATTAACGTCTTCGGCGGACACCGTTAATGGTAGAGCTAATAAACCGGCAAATATTGCCAAGCTTGTTTTTTTAAGTGCGTTCTTTAACATCGATAAATCCTTCGGATAAATAAAAATAATAAGTCGGTTTTGCCTGCTTTCAATCCTTAATTCTCAGGCTAAATAAGCAGACAAAGTGACGTCATTTAACATGTCGTCACTTTGTATAATAAAATAAATCAAACATTTGTCATTTATTTGATTCTATCGCGGGCTTCATCGGTTCTCGCATTTTTCACTAATGTTGATGCGCCAGCACCGGAGATCTGACCGCTGCGATCAACATGTAACGCTTCCACTCGCACATTTCCAACACCTGCTCTAATTAAACCGAGCTCGTTTGCAGCGGCATGTGATAAATCCATAATGCGTGTTTTGGAAAACGGTCCGCGATCATTAATACGCACAATCACTTTTTTGTTATTACGCAAATTAGTCACTAATGCATAAGAACCTAAAGGCAGGGTTTTATGTGCTGCGGTATATTGCTGGTTGCTGTATTTCTCACCGCTCGCCGTGCGACGCCCGTGAAACTTGTTGTGATAATAACTTGCTTTCCCTTCTTTACTGTAATTTTTTGCATTACGAGAAGTTTGCGTAGTATATTTTCTACCGTTTACAACATAAGTATTTGATGATTTTGCAGCACCCTTATGTTCTAATTTCGGCCCTGCAATACCATAATGTTTTTTTGTATTATTTACCTGCGCAGTATTCGAACTTGCCGAACAAGCGGTTGTCATCACTGCTAATAATACAGTTAATAAGAATTTTAGTTTCATAATAGATACTCTAGGTTAGTGTCCTAAATTTCCACAGATATCAGACTAATCTGACCGTGAAAACTTTAATTAGTTCCCTTTGTGATAAAGAGTACGTTTATGCGTATGGATTGACATTATTACGCCAAATCCCGCCATTAATGAAACAAATGACGTTCCACCATAACTGATAAGCGGTAATGGTACACCTACTACCGGTAAAATTCCACTTACCATCCCAATATTTACAAATATGTAAACAAAGAAAATTAATGTTAATGCGCCGGTTAGAATACGTCCGAACGCAGTTTCCGCATTAACACCGATAATTAGACCCCGAATAATAATAAAGAAATAAATTAACATCAATAGCGTAATTCCAAACATACCCTGTTCTTCACTTAATACGGCAAAAATAAAGTCGGTATGAGGTTCGGGTAAGAAGTCCAGCTGAGACTGCGTGCCTAACATCCAGCCTTTACCCCATAATCCGCCCGAACCGATAGCAATTTTAGACTGAAGAATATGATAACCGGCACCGAGCGGGTCTTTTTCCGGATCCAATAATGTTAGCACTCGCGTTCTTTGATAATCATGCATTAAATACAACCACATAATCGGTATAAATGCAGCTAAACCGACTACTGCCGCCAAAATAAGCCACCAGCTCATACCTGCTAAAAATACAACGAAAAGCCCGGAGGCGCTTACCAAAATAGATGTCCCCAAATCCGGTTGAATTGCCACTAACAAGGTCGGCACTACAATAATTGCCAGTGCAATAACGGTTTCGGAAAGCTTAGGCGGTAATTTTTTATTTCCTAAATAAACCGCTACCATCAATGGCACCGATAGTTTAACGATCTCTGACGGCTGAAAACGGAATAAACCCAAATCAAGCCAACGTTGAGCACCTTTACTGGTAGTACCGATTAAATCCACCAAAATCAGCATAATAAGTCCGACAAAAAATAAATAAGGCGCAATACGTTGATAAAAGCGAGGTGGGAATTGAGCCATTACAATCATCACCGCAAATCCCAATACAACCTGGATAATCCGGCTACGGAACATTGTCTCACTGCCACCAGAAGCGCTGTATAACACAATTAAACCGTAGCCCGAGACAACCAATAATCCGACCAGCAACAGAAAATCAAGGTGCAACCTGGTCCAAATATTTGAGAAGATAGATTTTTTCTCGGTCATTCTGTCGCCCCTTCGTGCGGTAATGAAATAGGTTCTTCAATAGGCATATCGCCTGATGTTGCAGCCTCCTCACTATTATTTTCAGCCGCTTTCGACTGTTCTGCTGCGGAGTTTACGCTCTGCTCATCAGTAATCCCTTCTAATTTGGCAACTTGCGGCAAACGATGCAATAAATAATAATCCATAATTTGACGCACTACCGGTGCTGCATTGCCCGAACCGCCGCCGGCATTTTCTAAAATAATGGAAACCACGATATGCGGGTTTTCATAAGGAGCGTATGCGGTAAACCAGGCGTGATCATGTAATTCCCGTTTTAACTGGCTTGCATCATATCGTTGATTTTCTTTCAAACTAAACACCTGTGCCGTGCCGGATTTTCCCGCCACCCGATAAGCGGCACCGGTAAACGCCTTACGCCCTGTTCCGTTCGGTGCGTTGACAACACCGTACATTCCGCGTTTTGCCTCATTCCAGGCGGCTTTAGTCGGTTCCGAAATATCCTCATACAACAAAGGATCCTTATAAGGCTCTTTCTCCGAACCCACAGTTTCTTTCATTAAATGCGGCGTGTTTACTTTACCGTCATTAACCAACACGCTGGTCGCTTTAGCCAACTGCAACGGTGTTGCCGTCCAGTAGCCCTGCCCGATACCGACGGGAATCGTATCGCCTATTACCCAAGGTTTTTTATAACGTTTTTGCTTCCATTCCCGGGTCGGCATAATACCGGAAGTCTCTTCCTGAATATCAACACCGGTCGGTACGCCGAAACCGAAACGAGTCATCCATTCCGACATCTTATCAATCCCCATTTTATAGGCGACCTGATAAAAATAAGTATCCGCAGACTCGGTAATGGATTTATATAAATTTAATGAACCATGCCCTGTTTTTTTCCAGTCCCGGAAACGTTTTGTACTGTTTGGCAATATCCAGTAACCGGGGTCGAAAATAGTCATATTCGGCGTAATAACACCTTCCGTTAATGCGGCAACGGCAATAAACGGTTTCACGGTAGAAGCCGGCGGATAAGCCCCTTGAGTCGCCCGGCTGTATAAAGGCCGCGTCGGATCCTCCAACAAACGCTTATAAGCCGAACCTGAAATACCGCCTACAAATAAATTGTTATCATAACTCGGACTGGAAACCATGGCTAATATGCTGCTGTCCCGCGGATCCATTACCACAACGGCCCCTTTCTGGCCGGCAAGTAAATCGGTAATAAAGCGCTGTAATTCTAAATCAATAGTTAAATAAATACTCTTCCCCGCAACCGGAGGCTGCTCGCTCAACTTGCGGATAACCTTACCGCGGTTATTGATTTCTACCTGTTCATAACCTGCCGTGCCGTGCAACTGATCTTCGTAAAAACGTTCAATACCGAGCTTACCGATATCCGTTGTACCGGCATAATTAGCGTCTTTTTCTTCTTTTTTCAGCCGTTCTACATCTTTGTCATTAATTCGCGCCACATAACCTAAAATATGGGTTAAAGGCTCACCATAAAGATAATGGCGTTTAAAGTACGGACGAATATCCAGACTCGGATAATTATATTGATTCACCGCAAAACGGGCGATTTGTTCTTCCGTTAAATCGGATTTCAGCATAATCGGCGTATAGCGAGAAGAACGACGGCGTTCTTTCTTAAACTGTTCGATATCGCTATCCGTTAACCCCACCACATCTCTGAGTTCGTCAAAAGTGCGGTCTAAATTTTCCACTTTTTCCGGTACTATATATAGCCCGAAAAAGGTCAGATTTTCCGCTAATAATTTACCGTAACGATCATAAATCAGCCCGCGGGTAGGCGGTACCGGCAGCAATTTAATACGGTTGCCGTTAGAACGGGTTTGATATTTATCATATTCCGTTACCTGCAGATTATATAAATTTGTGAATAAAACTACCGTCAGCAAAAGCGTACCGATAAAGGCCACTAATGCTCGACGGGCAAACAGATTCCGCTCCGCCTTATTATCGCGAATCGGATCGTGTCGAGGTGTTGCAAAAAGTTTTGTTAACAAATTCATATTCTTCAAAAATGAGTGAACGCTATTCGCTCAATATTAATTATTCCCGGTGATAAGGGTGATTCGTCGTTAATGACCAGGCTCGATAAACGCTTTCCGCCACAACCACCCGCACCAGCGGATGAGGCAAAGTAAGCGGTGAAAGCGACCAGCTTTGTTCCGCCGCCGCTTTACATTCCGGCGACAAACCTTCCGGCCCACCGATTAGCAAACAAATATCCCGACCGTCATTTTTCCAGGATTCAAGTTGCCGGGCTAATTGATCCGTGGTCCAAGGTTTACCGGGAATATCCAGGGTCACCACCTTTCCCCGCCCGCAAGCGCTAAGCATGGCTTTGCCTTCCTGCTCCAGAATCCGTTTGATATCCGCATTTTTTCCCCGTTTGCCGGCAGGAATTTCAATTAATTCAAAAGGCATATCTTTGGGAAAACGGCGTTGATATTCCTCAAACCCCACTTTCACCCAATCGGGCATTTTTGTTCCCACTGCAATTAACTGAATTTTCATTTATGCTGTAACCCTTATGATATCGGATTGAAAAGTGCGGTCAAAAAAATGCAATTTTCCGTTATACGAATTGTGAAGAATCTCAGAGGAATTTTACGCCCAAAGTTTTTCCAATTGATACATTTGACGAGCGTCACCTTGCATAATATGTACAATTGCCTGACCGAAATCCACCACGATCCAATCGGCGACCGCTTTACCTTCTTCGCCAAAGCTTTCAAAGCCCGCCTGTTTGCTTTCATCAATTAGCTTCTGCGCCACGGAGGCAACATGACGGCTGGAAGAACCGGTACAAATAATCATATTATCGGTGACGGAAGACTTGCCTCGCACGTCTATACATTCAATCTCTGTTGCTTTTAAAGCATCCAGTTTATCTACAAGAAAATCGACTAAATTCATTCTGCTTATATCATCCTATTATCTTAAAACGGGCAATTTTAACACGAGATAACCGGAATCTGAATAAAAGAGCGAAAATTATACAAAAAATCATTCAAAACCCGCATAACGAATTATTTTTCTTTGAAGCAGTTGACAGCGTTAATGTCAAAAATAATCCTTTCGAGGATTATAGATAAAAATTCAATGTACTTTTATTGGACTTATAGCGAAATATATTCGATATCAAGCCCTAAATGAGCGCCGGCGAGACTTTGCGTCATCGGTAGGCTGGTTAAATCCGCCTTTGCCTCCGCCATTACGACACGACTGACTTTTACATCAATCAGCCCTTGCAAACGCTGATAATTCAGCGCCGATTGCAACGGCAGAAAAGTCGGATTAAAAGCGGCATTTTCCGCATAGCGCCCGCAAATAATTAGCTCGCCAAGCTGTAACGCCACACCGCTGAAAGCTTGACTGTAAGGCGCGTAAGACTGACTTGCAGCCTCTACCGCCGCACGAATCAAAGGGTCATGCCCTTGATAGTTAAACGGATGAGATTGCCCGTCAAAAAACACATTTTGAATATTCAGATCTTTCGGCCCGAATGCATCCGGCAAATAATTGTGCAGCAAATTATTTTGGCTATGAGGCAAATGGATTTTAAGCCGTTCGGCGCTGTTCAATTCATTCATAAACTGGCGGCAATGCCCGCAAGGCGTGTAATTCACCACCATGTGAGCAATAGCTTTTTCTCCCGCCAGCCAGGCATGAGAAATCGCACTTTGCTCCGCATGTACGGTCTGTTGCATAGAGGCTGCAACAAATTCCTGATTTGCGCCAAAATAAAACGAACCGGATTGGCCGATTGCGATCGCTCCCACATTAAACTGAGAAATCGGCGTTAACGCATAACAAGCGGCGACAGGCAAACATCGCAACGCGAACTCAACCGGTGAAAGGGCGAATTGCCGGCAAAATTGTTGCACGGTAGCTTGTTCCAACACCGCTTTATAGCCTTGCGCTTCAAGTTGAACCACCACCTGGCGAATTAAATTATCCCTTTTTTGTTCGACTAAGTCGGTTAACCCTTTAATAATTGTATTTTTCATTTAAATCTCCTTATTTTGGGCTAGGCCTGTTTATCTTTTATAAATAAACGCTAATTATAAAGAATTGAAAAATCAACGTCCGTGATCAAGATCTGGCTTCTGAAAAATCAGAAAAAAATACCGCACTTTTGCCGTGAATCGGAACAAAAGTGCGGTATTTTTTAAGTGAATTTTAAAAACGTTTTTTGAAAGGCTTTGCCCCGTTTCGATTATGACGATTGCTTGCCGGCAGACTCGGTTTTAAACGGTAAGGTTTTGCCAAATCGCGAATTAACGAGTCGGAATCATATTGACTTACCGCAATATGGTGCCCGATATATTCTTCGATGGCAGGCAGATTCATCGCATATTCTTCGCAGGCGAAACTAATGGAAACGCCGCTTTCCCCCGCTCGACCGGTTCGCCCGATACGGTGCACGTAATCTTCCCGGTCGTCCGGCAAATCATAATTAAATACGTGAGTAACATCCGGAATATGCAAGCCGCGCGCCGCCACATCCGTCGCCACTAAAATATCCAAAGCGCCGTCGGTAAACTGTTTCAGCAGAGATAAACGTTTTTTCTGCGCGACATCACCGGTCAGCAAACCCACACGATGACCGTCGGCGGCTAAATAACCCCAGATTTTCTCGCATTGATGTTTGGTATTGGCAAAAATAATGCAACGCTCCGGCCATTCTTCTTCTAATAAAGTGATAAGCAACGGCATTTTATCTTCATTGGAAGGATAAAATAATTCCTCTTTAATGCGGTGACCGGTTTTTTGCAGCGGTTCCACTTCCACATATTCGGGATCATTCATATCTTCAAACGCCAGCTCCCGCACTTTGTAAGAAAGGGTTGCGGAAAACAGCAAAGTAAGGCGCTGCTTAGGTGAAGGGCATTTGCGCATTAAATAGCGAATATCTTTAATAAAACCGAGATCGAACATGCGATCCGCTTCATCCAGCACCACCACCTGAATATGCGATAAAGCAATAATATTTTGTTTCACATAATCAATAATGCGTCCGGTAGTGCCGATAATAATATCCGCACCCGCTTCAATGGCTTTCAGCTGTTTGTCATAACCGTCACCGCCATAGGCAAGTGCGGTTTTTAAACCGGTGGTTTTCACCATACGTTCCGCATCATGAGCGATTTGTACCGCAAGTTCTCTGGTCGGCGCCATAATCAACGCCCGCGGATGATTCGTTTTAACGGGATGTTCTAATAAATGGTGGAAAGTTGCGGTTAAAAACGCCATGGTTTTGCCGGTACCGGTTTGCGCCTGCCCGGCAACATCTTTACCCGCCAATGAAATAGGCAAAGAAAGCGCCTGAATCGGCGTACAATATTCGAAGCCGTTACTTTCTAAGGCTTCCAATACTTTGGCATTAAGGGGTAAATCGGCGAAACGCTGTTGGCTTAAATGATCTAAAGACATAAATAAAAGGTCTGCTTATCTATTTGTTTATTGTGGCGCTAAGAATAGCATGATATGCGAAAATCCTCAAAAAATATGCAAGGCAAGTTAAACAATTCCGTATTCTGCAGGCGGTTTGACAGAACAAAATTAAAAAATCCATTATTTTTAACCGCACTTTTTATAAGATTTTTTTAACCAAAAACTAGACACCTCGTCGATTTAATGGTAACTTTAGCCCATTCAAAATTACTGCCGACAATTAAGCAGACAAGTCAAAATTTCATTAAATCCAATCAAAAAGACTCTCAACAAATTATTATGCATTTAACAGAATTAAAAAATACGCCCGTGTCTGAATTAGTCGCGCTTGGCGAAGGTCAAATGGGCTTAGAAAATTTAGCTCGTTTACGTAAACAGGATATCGTTTTTGCCATTCTTAAACAGCACGCCAAAAGCGGCGAAGATATTTTCGGCGGCGGTATTCTTGAAATCTTACCGGACGGCTTCGGGTTTCTTCGTTCCGCCGACAGCTCTTACTTGGCGGGCCCGGACGATATTTACGTCTCACCTAGTCAAATCCGCCGTTTCAACTTACAAACCGGTGATAAAATCGAAGGTAAAATCCGCCCGCCGAAAGAAGGCGAACGTTATTTTGCCCTGTTAAAAGTTGACCAGGTTAACGATGACAAACCCGAAGTTTCCCGCAGCAAAATTCTTTTCGAAAACTTAACGCCTTTACATGCCAATTCCCGTTTACGTATGGAACGCGGCAACGGCTCAACGGAAGATTTGACCGCGCGCATTCTTGATTTGGCTTCACCAATCGGTAAAGGCCAACGCGGTCTTATCGTGGCGCCGCCGAAAGCGGGTAAAACCATGTTGCTGCAAAATATTGCACAAAGCATCACCCACAACTATCCGGAATGTGAATTAATCGTACTGCTTATCGACGAGCGTCCGGAAGAAGTTACCGAAATGCAGCGTTCGGTGAAAGGCGAAGTTATTGCCTCAACCTTTGACGAACCGGCGTCCCGCCACGTTCAGGTTGCGGAAATGGTAATCGAAAAAGCAAAACGTTCCGTAGAACATAAAAAAGATGTGGTGATTTTATTAGACTCAATTACCCGTCTTGCCCGCGCTTACAACACGGTCACGCCGGCTTCCGGTAAAATCTTGTCCGGCGGTGTGGACGCCAACGCCTTACATCGCCCGAAACGTTTCTTCGGTGCGGCTCGTAACGTGGAAGAAGGCGGCAGCTTAACCATTATCGCCACCGCTCTTGTTGATACGGGTTCAAAAATGGATGAAGTTATTTTCGAGGAATTCAAAGGTACGGGTAATATGGAATTACATCTTTCCCGCAAAATTGCGGAAAAACGCGTGTTCCCGGCTATCGACTTCAACCGTTCCGGTACCCGTAAAGAAGACTTGCTCACCACGCCTGACGAATTACAAAAAATGTGGATTCTGCGCAAAATCCTTAACCCGATGGGTGAAGTGGAAGCCATGGAATTCCTTATTGATAAATTAATGGTGGCCAAAACCAACGAAGAATTCTTCGAAATTATGAAACGTTCGTAATCCAATTAACTAAAGAAAAATGATCGCTTTATGCGATCATTTTTTGGCTTAAATTTATTTTGTCTATTACACCTTTATTTTAAAAACAAAAAGTGCGGTAAAAATTTTCGGATTTTTTACCGCACTTTTGCAAACTCAATATAATTATCTGTTATTCTTCACCGAGTTCTTCAAGTTCTAACGGCTCTTGAGAAAGGATGATACCGGTTAAATCCGCATACACATAATCTTCCGGGAAAAAGGTCACACCACCGAAATTAACGGGAATATCGCTTTCGCCCTGCGTATCTTCATCCGCACCGACAGGAATCGGCGCAAGCGCGTGAATACCGATATTAATATTCTCTAATCGGCTTAATTGCCGCACCGCACCATATACGATAATACCTTCCCAGCCGTTATCCGCCGCAAGTTGAGCAAGTTCGGCATCGATTAACGCACGGCGCACGGCACCGCCGCCATCTACTAAAAGTACCCGACCTTCACCTTGTTCTTCTAAAATTTCGGCAATCAGCCCGTTATTTTCAAAACATTTAATCGTTGTTACTTTACCGAAAAATTCGTTTACACCGCCGAAGCTGGAAAAAATCGGCTCTACAACATCCACTTGATCAAGATAAACGTCACAGAGTTCTGAAGTATCGATACGCATAAAATTACCCTTATATAAATTGGACTTTTCTAGTATAAACCTGTTTCCGGTATAACTCAAATCCGCATTTAAAGCGAAAATCCGGTTCCGATACGCTTATCGGTTGCTATTTTGCCAGCACTAAACCGAGGCTGAAAAGCACGTTAGTCAACAATGCCAATAAAGACATTTGGGCAAGCATGGGGCGCAATAAAATCGGCTCTTTGGTTTTATAAACGAAACCGGCATGTTTCACTAACAACGGCACTGCCAGAATAAAAAGAAATCCCCACCGGGAATCTACATTTATCGCGGAAAACAGCGCATAGCAAAGCACACCGGAAGTTAATAAAAGGCAATGATACACTCGGCTTTTTTCCGCTCCTAAACGCACCACCAAAGTATGTTTGCCCGCTTTTTTATCCTGCTCGATATCCCGCATATTATTGATATTTAATACCGCGGTCGAAAGAAAACCGCAAGCGCCGGCAGGTAAAAATACCGTCCAGTTCATACTGTGAGCCTGCAGGTAATAGGTGCCGGCAACGGCCAGTAAACCAAAGAATAAGAACACAAAAATATCGCCTAATCCGAGATAACCGTAAGGCTTTTTGCCGACGGTATAAGCAATCGCCGCCACGATAGAGGCAATACCTAATGTGATAAACACAATCAAATCCTGTAATGATTGGTAAGCGGTTGCCAATAACGCAAAACCGGAAATTAAGATCAATATAATGGTAACAATTAATCCGTTGCGTAATTGCCCTTCCGTCATATTGCCTTTTTGAATGCCGCGCAACGGACCGATACGCTCGACCGTATCCGAACCCTTTTGGAAATCGCCGTAATCATTGGCAAAATTAGAAAGGATTTGTAGTAAGGTGGCGGTTAATAAGCATAATAGCGTAATCTGCCAATCAAAACTGCCGAACCAGTAAGCCACGGCGGAACCGGTAAAAATAATAGCCAGGGCAAGCGGCAGAGTTTTTGGTCGGGCGGTTTCAAACCAGGTTTTTAAAGCACTTTGAGTCATAATATTTGCAAAAAAGAGACCGCACTTTTAAGCGGTGTTATAATGAAAGGCCTATTCTATCAATACTTATTACGGATTTTAAGGAAAATATGTCGGATACTTCGCTCAGCCTTCACCCAATCGCGATTATTAATACGCCTTATAAAGAGAAATTTTCCGTACCGCGCCAGCCGAATCTCGTTCCCGACGGCGTTGGCACCGTTGAATTATTACCGCCCTTTAACCAACCCGAAGCCGTGCGCGGATTAGAAGCATTCAGCCATTTATGGCTGATTTTTCAGTTTGATAAAGTTCCGCAGGGTAAATGGCAACCGACCGTCAGACCGCCTCGTCTTGGCGGCAACCGGCGTATCGGCGTATTTGCCTCCCGCTCTACCCACCGCCCGAATCCGTTAGGCTTATCCAAAGTCGAATTACGTAAGATAGAAATTAGCAACGGCAAGGTTTTACTGCATTTAGGGTCGGTAGATTTAGTGGACGGCACGCCGATTTTCGATATTAAACCCTATATTGCCTATGTCGATAGCGAGCCGCAGGCAAAATCAAGCTTTGCCCAGGAAAAACCGCAAGCTAAATTAAAGGTTGAATTCACTCCGTCAATACAAAATATCATCCAGAAAATCGAACAAAAACGACCGCACTTTGGACGCTTTCTCACTGATGTGATCGCACAGGATCCGCGCCCGGCTTATCAAGCGGGTAAGCCAAGCGAGCGGGAATACGGCATCACGCTGTATGAATTTAATATCCGTTGGCGAATCCGGCAGAATTCCGCCGATGTCGCCGAAGTGTTTGATATAGAACAAACCGGCAATATTTAAACATGAATAAAATTCACTGGGTTTATAAGTTTTCCGTGCAAGTACCGCAGCAAGCAGCTTGTCCGGCCCTAGCTTGAGAGAAGCCATTGCACAATTTTTTTAAACATAAAAGTGCGGTTAAAAATTTGAAAATTTTGTGCTAAATACTTACTCATTGACATATAAACAAAAAGCCGCTGATTAATTTAATCAGCGGCTTCTATCTTTAAAATAAACTTACTTTTAGTCTTGGCTTTGTTTCATAAACTCTTCATTTACTTCGATTTTTGCTTTATTACGCAAAGATTTAAGTAAATTAGCCTGTAAGTCCGTTTGTTCCGCCTGCATAACCTGTGCGGCAAATTGCGCACCCTGTTCCGCAGAAACTTCCCCGTTTTCTACCGCAGTTAGCGCCACAATAACTACATCGCCGTTATCCGCTTTTGCCGCAGCGTAAGTTGTTTTATCCTGTTCCGGTTTTGCCATAGAGAAAATCGCATTATTTAATGCCGGATCTTTATTTTCCGCATAAACCCAGGTTTCGGCAGCCGCAAAATTTAACGCAGGTTGTTTTCCCAGATTTAATTCTTCCACCGTTTTATTAGCCTGTTCAAGCATAACGGTTTCCGCTTTTTGGCGTTTTAAATAGGCGGTAATTTCCGCTTTTGCCTCTTCTAAGGATTTTGTGCCTTCCGCTTTATGATCAACCACACGAACCACAATCGAATGTTGATCAGCCACATTCATCGGTTCGGAATTCTGATTACCTTGAGAAATATCGCCGTCAAATATCGCACTCGCCACTGACGGAAAGTTCAACGCTGCAGGAATATCTTTACGCGAAAAGTAATCCGTTTCTTTGATTTCAACGCCGGCAACTTTTGCCGCCGCTTCGAGAGAGGATTGATCCTCAAAGGCTTTTTCAGCAACCTGTTTTTCTAAAGAATAAAATTGATTATTTAACAAATCCTGGCGAATCTGGCTTGCAATCAGATCTTTCACTTCCTCTAAGCTTTGCGCTTTTGGCTCTTTGCGATCTTCAAGCTTAATAATGTGATATTGATTATCTACTTTAACCGGTTGACTGTATTGACCGATTTGCAATGCCGCAGCCGCTTCTTCAAATGCTTTCGGTAAATCGCCGGCATTCAGCCAGCCCAGCTCACCGCCGTTAACGGCAGAAGGTTTATCTAAGGATTTTTCTTTCGCTAAGGCGGCAAAATCCGCCCCGTTTTGTAGAGCCTGATACGCATCTAACGCATCCGTTTCTTTCGCAAACTGGATATGGGCTAAACGATCCTGCGCTTTAGAAACAAATTGGGCTTTATTATCCTGATAATATTGCTGAATCTCAACATCCGTTACTTTTACCGCTTTTTCCGCAGCCGCACGGGTGATATCAAGATATTGCACCTTAACTAATTCAGGCACCATAAACGCACTTTTATTGGCGTTGTAATAATCCGCGACTTCCTGATCCGTTACCGTCTGCTTCGCCATTTCAGCGGTTAAAGGCAATTTTGCTAAACGGAAAGTCCGTTTTTGGAAAAATAATTTCGCGAATTCTTCCTGCTGAGCCGGCAACATCAGCACCGTACCGGCTAAACCTGATTGCAATTGATCTAAACGTAACGCCTCACGCACATATTCGGCATACATATCCGCCGTCATATTATTTGCACGTAATGTTTGCTGATAGGCATTGTTATCAAACTTACCGTCAGCCTGAAATGCCGGGGTTGTGACGATTTCCTGTTTAACGGAAGCGTCACTTGCAACTAATTTCAAATCCGTTACATATTGACGTAATAATTCTTGGTCGATAAGACGGTTTAACACTGATTTTCTTAATCCTTCAGAAAACTCCGGCGTATCCGCGACGGCAGAAAATTGCGCGCCTAATTGCTGACTTAATCGTTGATATTCGTCATTATATTGTTGTTGGAATGCCTGTTGAGAGATTTCTTCACCGTTGATTTTTACCGCTGATGTATCGGCCGTAGCGACCATGTAGCCGGCCATACCGCTCACTACAAACGCCACTGAAATCAGCGCAAAAATAATTTTTGAAAATATGCTGTTTGAGGCATTATGCATTTTTTCCATTACCATTAGTGCTAATCCTATAAATAATAATTAAAAGTTTTCGAATTATAATCGAAAGTCCGCCACTTATCACGAGAAAAATAAAAAAGCACGAGCCTTAGCCCGTGCCGATTGAGTATTTAAAAAGTTAGTTCACCGTTGAAGTCGAACGTTTTGAAACGGGCTTTCTGGCTTTCGGCGCTTTCACTTTAGCCAGCGGTGCCGCTTTGATAAATTCAACGCCTTCAGGCGGATTTTCGAGCGCAACGGTTAACACTTCATCAATGGTTTCAGCAGGAATGATGGTTAACGCATTTTTCGCATTTTCCGGGATTTCCTCAAGATCTTTAACATTATCTTTTGGAATAATCACGGTTTTAATGCCGCCCCGGTGCGCCGCAAGCAATTTTTCTTTCAAACCGCCGATTGGCAATACTTTGCCTCTTAAGCTGATTTCGCCCGTCATCGCCACTTCCGATTTTACCGGATTGCCGGTTAAACAAGACACCAGCGCAGTACACATTGCAATCCCTGCACTCGGACCGTCTTTCGGTGTTGCACCGTCCGGCACGTGAATGTGAATATCCCGTTTTTCGTGGAAATCGGCGGCGATACCTAATTTTTCCGCACGGGTACGCACAACGGTCATTGCCGCCTGAATGGACTCTTTCATCACATCGCCGAGCGAACCGGTAAAGGTTAATTTTCCTTTACCCACAACGGATGCCGTTTCGATCGTAAGCAGATCACCGCCCACTTCAGTCCAGGCAAGCCCGGTTACTTCACCGATTCTGTTTTGCGTATCGGCAAGACCGAAATCAAAACGTCTTACGCCGAGATAATCATGCAAATTATCGGCATTCACCGTGATGGATTTCAATTCTTTATTAAGCAGTAAGTTTTTCACCGCTTTACGGCAGATTTTTGAAATTTCACGCTCAAGTCCGCGTACCCCGGCTTCACGGGTGTAATAACGGATAATGTCCACAATCGCACTTTCTTCAATGGCTAATTCGCCGGCTTTCAAGCCGTTTCGTTCCATTTGTTTTTGCACTAAATGACGCTGCGCGATATTTAGTTTTTCATCTTCCGTATAACCGGAAAGACGAATAACCTCCATACGATCCAATAACGGCGTAGGAATATTCATGGAATTCGAGGTAGCCACAAACATCACGTCGGAAAGATCGTAATCCACTTCCAAGTAATGATCGTTAAAATGCGAATTTTGTTCCGGGTCCAATACTTCCAATAACGCCGAAGCAGGATCACCGCGCATATCGGATGCCATTTTATCAATTTCATCCAACAGGAATAATGGGTTTTTCACGCCAATCTTCGCCATTTTCTGAATTAACTTACCCGGTAAAGAGCCGATATAAGTTTTGCGGTGACCTCTGATTTCAGCCTCGTCGCGCACACCGCCCAGCGCCATACGTACGTATTTGCGACCGGTGGCATTGGCGATTGACTGCCCTAAAGAGGTTTTACCCACCCCAGGTGGTCCCACCAAACACAGGATAGGCCCCCTAATTTGGTTTAAACGGCTTTGTACCGCTAAATATTCAAGAATACGCTCTTTAACGCGTTCCAATCCGTAATGATCCGCATCCAGAATTTCCTGCGCTTTCACAATATCTTTTTTGACTTTAGTTCGTTTAGCCCAAGGAACCTGAATCATCCAGTCAATATAACTGCGTACAACAGTCGCTTCCGCAGACATCGGCGACATCATTTTTAATTTTTGTAATTCCGCCTCAACCTTCTCGCGGGCTTCTAACGGCATTTTTGCATCTTCAATTTTTTGACGTAATTGACCGATTTCATCATTCTCGAGAGCATTATCATTGTCGCCAAGTTCTTTTTGAATGGCTTTAATCTGCTCATTTAAATAGTAATCCCGCTGGCTTTTTTCCATTTGTTTTTTCACGCGGTTACGAATGCGTTTTTCAACCTGCAATAAATCCGCTTCGCTTTCCATAGTGCCAAGCAAGTATTCCAAACGCTCGGTCACATTTTCACGTTCCAGCACTTCCTGTTTATTGGCGACGGAAATAGGTAAATGTGCCGCCAGCGTATCGGCGAAACGGTCAAAATCACCCACATCGGCCAGAGCTTTGGCTAATTCGGGTTGAATTTTTTTGTTTTGTTTAGCGTAGTTGTCAAACTCTTCGAGAACCGTATTGCGTAACACTTCAAGTTCTTTTTCATCGCCCAAAGTCGTTTCAATGGGCGTTACGGTAGCTGAAAAATAATCCTGATCGGTTAATTTCAAAATATTGGCGCGTTGCTGGCCTTCCACCAACACTTTCACCGTACCGTCAGGCAATTTTAACAACTGGATAATATTAACGATGGTACCGACGTTATAAATATCGTCAATGGTAGGATCTTCCAATTCCGCTTGTTTTTGCGAAACCAATAATAATTGTTTACCTGATTCCATTGCTTTATCAAGACTATGAATAGATTTTGCACGGCCTACAAATAACGGCATCACCATAAAAGGAAATACCACGACGTCTCGTAAAGGGAGAACCGGTAATTCTTTTTGTTGAATTCTTTTGCTCATAATTTACTCTTTATTTGAAATTTCAGACTGGTTCATTTTATATGGGGATAGAAGGCGGAACTTCAAGTAGCAATAACAAAAGTGCGGTAAAAAATACCGCACTTTTTATTAAATAATGACATATTCCGATTAGTATTCTAATTTAGGTGCGCTGTGTTCGTTGATAACCGCTTCATCAACCACCACTTTAACAAGCCCTTCCAATGAAGGTAAATCATACATAGTGTCTAATAATGCGCCTTCAACAATTGAACGCAAACCGCGGGCGCCCGTTTTACGCTCAAGGGCTTTCTTAGCCATAGCGTTTAAAGCTTCCGGCGTAAATTCGAGTTCAACATTTTCTAAGCCGAATAATGCCTGATATTGTTTGGTCAGCGCATTTTTAGGTTCGGTTAAAATCTGCACCAACGCCTTCTCATCAAGTTCGCTTAACGGCGCCACCACCGGCAGACGGCCGATAAATTCCGGAATTAAACCGTATTTGATTAAATCCTCGGTTTCAATTTGTTTAAGTAAATCCGTTAAACTGACTTCGTCTTCTTTGCCTTTTACTTCCGCATCAAAGCCGATTCCGCTCCCCTTATGAATACGTTTTTGAACCACACGATCCAAGCCGGCAAAAGCGCCGCCGCAAATAAATAAAATTTTTGAAGTATCAACGCGCAGCATTTCCTGCTGCGGATGTTTGCGCCCGCCTTGAGGCGGAATAGACGCCACAGTTCCTTCAATTAATTTTAATAACGCTTGCTGAACGCCTTCGCCCGATACATCACGGGTAATAGACGGATTTTCCGATTTACGCGTAATTTTATCGATTTCATCAATATAAATAATGCCTCGTTGCGCTTTTTCCGTATCATAATCGCAATTCTGCAATAACTTTTGAATTACGTTTTCAACATCTTCGCCCACATAACCTGCTTCAGTTAAGGTGGTCGCGTCCGCCATGGCAAAAGGCACATTAAGCATACGCGCCATTGTTTCGGCTAACAGGGTTTTACCGCTACCGGTCGGACCGATTAACAGAATATTACTTTTGCCCAATTCAACATCAGCAATGCCATGATTTGAACGCAAGCGCTTATAATGATTATAAACCGCAACGGCTAATACCTTTTTCGCATAATCCTGCCCGATAACGTAATCGTCTAAGTGAGCGCGGATTTCATGCGGGGTCGGTAATTTTTCTTCCGTTTCAACCGCTTCTTCAGCGCTTTGTTGTTCCCGTGTTTCTTCGTCATGCAATAAATCATGGCAAAGATCAATACATTCGCCGCAAATATAGCCATCGACGCCGGCAATTAATTTACCTACTTCATCCTGCGATTTACCGCAAAACGAACAGGTGGTTTCTGTTTCTTTTGTCATTCTACTGATTCCAATTAACGCTTAACCAATACGCTATCGATAAGACCGTAATTTTTTGCATCTTCCGCCGACATAAAATTGTCGCGATCCGTATCCCGCTCGATAACCTCAAAAGGTTGACCGGTATGAAAGGCCAAACGTTCATTTAATGTTTGTTTAATTTTTAAAATTTCCTGCGCATGGATCTGAATATCCGATGCCTGACCGCGGAACCCGCCTAACGGCTGGTGAATCATCACTCGGGCGTGAGGTAACGCGGCACGCTTACCGGCAGCGCCGCCGGCTAATAAAAATGCGCCCATAGAACAAGCCTGACCGACACACAAAGTGCGTACATCGGGCTTGATAAACTGCATCGTATCATAAATAGCCATCCCGGCCGTCACCGAACCGCCCGGAGAATTAATGTAGAGATTAATGTCTTTTTCCGGATTCTCCGATTCTAAAAAAAGCAGTTGGGCTACGATCAGGTTTGCCATATTGTCTTCAACTTCACCGCTTAAAAAAATGACGCGTTCTTTCAACAAACGCGAATAAATGTCGTACGAACGCTCACCGCGGGAGGTTTGTTCTACAACCATAGGAATAAGTGCCATAATGTCCTCATAAATTAATGTAAATAGCTAACGATTCATTGTTATTGGTTAGCTTATGGGCAAATTTTTGCTTATTTTACCTGAAAAATAGAATTTTTCTAACTTAAAACGCCGGCAAGTACCAATATAGGATCTAAATAAAAGAAAAGTGCGGTCAAAATTTTGCATTTTTTGACCGCACTTAGAAAAGCTAAAATCTAAAGCAATAATTATGCTTGTGGATTCATTACTTCATCGAATGAAGAAGCTTTTTCCGTTACTTGCGCTTTAGCAAGCACTGCGTCGATAGCTTGTTCTTCCAATACAACGTTACGAATATTATTCATTAATTCGTTGTTTTTGCTGTAATATTCAACAACTTCGGCCGGTTGTTCATAAGCGGAGGCAATATCTTCGATCATCGCTTTTGCTTTTTCTTCGTCAGCTTTTAATTCGTTTGAAGAAATCACTTCAGCTAATAAAAGGCCTACTTGAACGCGACGTTTTGCCTGTTCTTCGAATAATTCGCGAGGTAATTGCGCCGCTTGTTCCCCATTGCCTCCAAAACGTTGTGCCGCTTGATTGCGTAACACTTCAATTTCCTGATCTACCGCAGCGAACGGTACGTCAATTTGGTTTTGTTCGATTAAACCGTCAATTACTTGATTTTTAACGCGGGCCGTTAACGCATTTTTTAATTCGCGTTGCATATTTTTGCGGATTTCCGCACGTAAATCATCAACGGTTTTTGTATTCGGACCGAATTTAGCAATGAAATCCGCCGTTAATTCAGGCAATACCATCACTTCCACTTTTTTCACGGTGATAGCGAATTTAGCCGGTTTCGCTTTTAAGTTTTCAACGTGATAATCTTCAGGGAAAGTGACCTCGATATCAAATTGTTCGCCCGCTTTATGACCTAGAATACCGTCTTCAAAGCCGGGAATCATACGGCCTTGACCCATTGCCAGTACGAAATCGTTCGCTTTGCCGCCCTGGAATTCTTCACCGTCGATAGAACCGACGAAATCGATAGTTACACGATCGTCTTTAGTCGCCGCATTGTCCGTTTCAGCCCAAGTCGCTTGTTGTTTGCGTAACACTTCAACCATGTTGTCCACATCGGCATCAGTGATTTCAACTACAGGTTTTTCAACTTTAATGTTTTCTAAACCCTGCAATTGAATTTCCGGATATACTTCAAAAGTTGCAGTGAATTGTAAATCTTTGCCTTCTTCATAGTTTTCAACGGCAAAAGTCGGGCGACCGGCTAAATTTACTTTTTCTTTAAACGCTAAGTCAAAGAAATGACGCGGTAATAAGTCGTTCAACACGTCCTGACGAACAGATGCGCCAAAACGTTTTTCAATAATTTGCGCCGGAACTTTACCTTTGCGGAAGCCATCTACGCGTGCATTTTTTGCTACGCGTTTTAATTCATCACGCACTGCGGTTGTTACGGTTTCAGCAGGAACGGTGATGCTCACACGACGCTCAAGACCTTGAGTTGTTTCAATAGTTGTCATTCTCTGTTTACCTCGAATTGAATTTTCTCGAATTGAATGTGCACTCGGCGAAGGTTTTACACCGAACACGGTTTAAATACATATAAACTTGAGGATTATAACGTTAGTCGCGGGTTCAGTCGAGGAAATGCCGATTAAATTAAAATATTTGCTTAAAAAATAATCTAAAACAAAGAAAAACCCCTATTTTTATTACTTAAAATAGGGGCTTCAAAATTAATTAAACGGCTAAATTAAAGTGATTTAGGCAAACGGATTTTTTGACCCGGGAAAATTTTATTTTCATCCTTGATCACTTCTTTGTTTGCTTCAACAATAGCTTTATATTTAATGCCGTTACCATAATGTTTTTCCGCGATAGCCCATAATGTATCGCCTTTTTGAATCACATAGAATTCGTCATCACCGGCTAATACTTCGCCGTTCAGAATATTCACCCCGTCGGCTTTCACCGAGGTGATACCGGCGATATTTCCCGCCATTAAAATGGCTTTTTCCAACGCACTGGCAGATTTTGCCGAACCTTCAAGTTTTGCCACGCCATTTTCAACAGTCACGTTCACATTTTCAACGCCCGGATTGTCTTCCGCGATATGCTCGGTTACCGCTTTAGACGCTTCATCTTCTCGGTTGAAGATTTTTTTACCGATATTACCTACAAAATCAAATAAGCCCATTTTTCCTTCCTTTTTTAACAAGTTAATTGAAACTATAGGTTAAACATAACGAAATCGGATCAGTTCGTCTATTAAATTTACATTAATTGAAAAATTTAAAAAAAACGACCGCACTTTTATCCGTCACGGCTAACCATTGTTCTCATACGCCGTTAATGTGTTAAACATTAACATGGCAACAGTCATAGGACCGACACCGCCGGGAACAGGCGTAATAAAGCCGGCTTTTTCCGCGGCCGCGGCAAATTCCACATCGCCGCGCAGCTTGCCGTCTTCACAACGGTTAATTCCCACGTCAATAACCACCGCACCTTCTTTGACCCAATTCCCGGGAATAAATTCCGCTTTACCTACGGCGACCACTAAAATATCCGCCTGACGGACATAACCTTCCAGATTGGTAGTAAACCGGTGAGTAACGGTCACCGTGCAACCGGCGAGCAACAACTCCATCGCCATCGGACGACCGACGATATTTGAAGCGCCGACAATCACCGCATGTCGACCTTTCAGGTTTAATTCCGTAGTTTACAGCAATTTCATAATACCGTAAGGCGTACAGGCGCGCAAAGTCGGAATACGCTGGCACAAACGCCCCACATTATAAGGATGGAAACCGTCCACATCTTTGTGCGGCGCAATGCGCTCGATAACTTTTGTACTGTCGATATGCTTCGGCAACGGCAGTTGCACTAAGATACCGTCGATATCCGCATCGTTATTCAATTCGTCAATTAAAGTTAATAACGCCGCTTCAGAGGTGGATTCCTCTAAATCATAGGATTTGGAATTAATACCGATTTCCGCACAACTTTTGCGCTTACTCCCCACATAAACCTGAGAAGCGGGATCGGCGCCCACTAAAATTACAGCTAACCCGGGGGCACGTTTGCCTTGCGCAACATATTGTTCGATTTTTTGCCCGACTTCCGTTTTTACTTTTTTCGCTAAAGCCGAACCCGAAATAACCTGTGCAGTCATTGATTTTTCCTTATTTTAATTGAACCGTAAACGTTTGCTATTTTCGCAAAATTTTTTCGGGATTGTAAGCCTAATTGAGATAAAATTAAGCGATCAAACAAAAAATCAGAAAAAATTATTGACTGAATAAAAAAGCTCACTATAATGGCAGCCATTCGTCGGCGAGTAGCGCAGCTTGGTAGCGCAACTGGTTTGGGACCAGTGGGTCGTAGGTTCAAATCCTATCTCGCCGACCACTTCTTCAGTTCAATTTCAATAAGCCATTTGACATTGCGCCCTTAGCTCAGCTGGATAGAGCAACGGCCTTCTAAGCCGTAGGTCATTGGTTCGAATCCAATAGGGCGTGCCATTTGATTCAGTCGATTTATTTCTAACTTTTCTTAGTAAAAATCAAATCTCCTTGGTAAAAATCCTTGAATTTTGACCGCACTTTTTTTAATAAGAAAACGACTTATTCTTTGCCATACCGCATTTCAACCCGCACCTTCCTTCATAAAGTTGGGGGAGGTGCCTGAAAGATGGAGGGGAAAACCCTGCCCCCTCAGTCACTACGTGACAGCTCCCCCGGCTTCGTGGGGGAGCGATATTTTTGTGCATTACGATAACGACAACGCCATTTCAGCCCGTTCCCTCCCCCGCAACGTCGGGGGAGGTGCCTGCAAGGCGGAGGGGGAATACCTTGCCCCCTCAGTCACTACGTGGCAGCTCCCCCGGCTTTGTGGGGGAGCGATATTTTTACGTATTCCGATATTTTTCAGATTAGTTAGTAAACGTATTGCATTGTGTCGGGTCGCCGGTTTGTAAGCCTTTTCGGAACCAGGTGAGACGCTGTTGCGATGTACCGTGAGTAAAACTATCGGGTACCGCATAACCTTGACTGCGTTTTTGTAAACGGTCGTCTCCTACCGCCTCCGCTGCGGCAAACGCTACTTCTAAATCACTCGCTTCAAACATATTGTTTTTTACCGCCTGATAACCGAATACACCGGCAAAACAGTCCGCCTGTAATTCAAGATTAACCGAAAGCTGATTAGCTTGAGCGGGATTACTTTGTTGCAGGCGGCTGATTCGAGGCAAAATGCCCGTTAAATTCTGAACATGATGTCCTACTTCATGAGCGATTACATAAGCGAACGCCGCTTCACCACCGGCACCCAGCTGATTTTTCATATCGTTATAAAAAGATAAGTCTAAGTAAACTTTATGATCGTTCGGGCAATAAAAAGGCCCCATAGCGGATTGACCCGTTCCGCAGGCGCTAGGGGTTGCGCCGTTATATAAAACCATGGTCGGCGCACTGTATTTTTGTCCGCTACGGGCAAAATAATCCTGCCATGTGCTTTCCGTATCGGCTAACACCACCCGGGATAATTTTTCCAATGTTTCCTCTTCGTTTTGGCTTAATGAGGAACCGACCTCACCAATATTCGATGAGGTTCCCACCAATCCCGATAAATCCACGCCGTAATAAGCGCCGACCAATAAAATAATAAACCCTAAAACGCCCGTTTTCTTCCCGCCCATCGAAATGCCGGAACGTTCCGAACGTCTGTCTTCAACATTTGTACTTTCTCTTCGACCTTGCCAACGCATAATTTACCTTCCATTTAATAAATAAACCGATTAAGTCCACATTCTACAATAGGGTTTAGGGGCGTTTCAAAAATATTTGCGTTATTCCTAAAAAATAACAAATTCAATATCGAAATTTTGCAACAACACAAACAAATAGGTAGAATATGCACTCTTTTAATTCGTGGTTCGAAAACCTCCCACGCAAAAAAACTAAGGAAAACGATGAATATTACAAATCCGAACGGCGACCGCAAAGCGGTTGTTATCTTTTCCGGCGGACAAGATTCTACAACCTGTCTGCTTAAAGCCATTGCCGATTACGGCGTTGAAAATGTCGAGGCGGTGACTTTTCAATACGGCCAGCGCCATGCTATTGAGCTGGAAAAAGCAAAATGGATAGCCCAGGATCTCGGCATTAAACAAACCTTAATTGATACTTCCGTTATCAAAACCATCACCGCCAATGCGATGATGGATAATATTAAAATCACTAAAGATGAAGCCGGTATGCCGAATACATTTGTGGACGGGCGTAATGCCTTATTTTTGCTTTATACGGCGATTTATGCCAAAGGGCAAGGCATTCGTGACATTATCACCGGCGTATGCGAAACCGACTTCAGCGGTTATCCCGATTGTCGCGATGTATTTATCAAGTCCATGAATGTGACGTTAAATCTGGCGATGGATTATCAGTTCAACATTCATACGCCGTTAATGTATTTAACCAAAGCGCAAACCTGGCAGCTTGCCGACGAATTAGGCGCATTAAATTATGTGCGCGAACATACCCATACCTGTTATCTCGGTGTTGAAGGCGGTTGCGGCAGTTGCCCGAGCTGCATTCTGCGGGAAAACGGTCTACAACAGTATTTAGCTTCAAAACAATAAAAGTGCGGTAAAAATGTTTAAAGTTTCGAAAGAATTCAGTTTTGATATGGCCCATATTCTGGACGGCCATGACGGCAAATGCCAAAATTTACACGGTCATACCTATAAGCTTCAAGTGGAAGTGATGAGCGCTCAGCTTCACCAAAGCGGTGCGAAAAAAGGCATGGTAGTGGATTTTTCAGATCTCAAAACCGTCGTGAAAAAATTCATTTTAGACCCGATGGATCATGCATTTATTTATGACAATACAAGCGAACGCGAATGCAAAATTGCCCGTTTATTAGTGGAGCTGGACTCAAAAACCTTCGGGATTCCGGTTCGCACAACCGCCGAGGAAATGTCGCGATTTATCTTTAATCGCTTAAAACATGACGCGGGGCTGCCCGTTTCCGCTATTCGCTTATGGGAAACGCCGACCTCTTTTTGCGAATATCGGGAATAACTGCGGTGGAAAATCTGTTAATTTCCAACCCCCGTTATCCTATTGTGGAAATTTTCGAAAGTTTACAGGGCGAAGGCTTCAACACAGGTATGCCCTGCATATTTGTACGTTTCGGCAAATGTAATCTGGCTTGCCCTTGGTGCGATACGGATTATGAACGGTTCGAATATCGGACTTTGCAGCAAATTGTGGAAAAAGTGCGATCATTTTCTGCCAAAAATATTATTATCACCGGCGGCGAACCGACGATTCAGCCGAATATTTCCTTATTATTGGCGCAATTTAAACGGGACGGCTATTTTCTGGCTATCGAAACCAACGGTTTGAGAGCGGTGCCGCCGCAAATTGATTATATCTCCGCCAGCCCGAAGGCGATGTATGCGGAAAAGTATCGGCGCCGTTGTATTGATTTCGCCCATGAAGTACGTATTGTGATGGATGCCGATGCGGAAAATTTCTGCCAACAAATTGAACAAAAAATTCGTGCGGAGCGTTATTACCTTTCGCCTTGCGAAATAGAAGGAAAAATGAATTTGCTGGAAACCATCGCGTTGTTAGGCAAATTAAATCAACGCCCGAATAAACCCAAATGGCAATTGAGCATTCAAACCCATAAGTTAGCCGGAATCGAATAAAAAAGTGCGGTAGAAAATTTCGATTTTTTTACCGCACTTTTTTAATTTAGGATTTGCGCTCTAAGATTAAAAACCGTAAATCATAGGCGTTATTTTCATCCGCCGGGCGATATTCCTCATAGGAAATTTCCCATTCGTCCGTATTAATTGCCGGGAAAAAGGTATCGCCTTCAAGTTCCGTCTGAATTTCCGTGAAGTACAGTTTATCCGCTTGAGATAAATATTGCTCGAATAACTGTCCGCCGCCGATAAGCATAATTTCGGCTGAATCTTTCAAAAAATCTACCGCACTTTCCAGGCTTTCTTTCCATATAACGCCTTCATGTTCGAAAGGATGACGGGAAAGCACAATATTCACGCGCTTAGGCAACGGGCGACCGATACTTTCAAAGGTTTTGCGCCCCATAATAACCGGTTTTCCAAGCGTGTTTTCTTTAAACCATTTTAGATCTGCAGGTAAATGCCAGGGCATTTGGTTATCTTTACCGATTACATGGTTTTTTGTGGCTGCGACGATTAAACTCAATGTCATAAAATGCCTCTTTCTATCAGATAAAATTGCGGTCTAAACCACAGGTGTGCCCCGATAGAATAGCAGACGCGGCAAAGCAAGTCCAAAAACCAGTGCGCCGAGGATAAAACAGCCCTTTACAAAATTATCCACCATTTGATTAAACAATTCGGGCGATGAGCCTAAAGAATTAATCCGAACAATGGCGATCATGGCTTTGTAGGCATAAACGCCGGGAATCATCGGAATAATTGCCGCCACGGTAAAAACTTTTGGATGGGCAAGATAATGTTGGGCGATACGCACGCCGATAAAGCCGATGAGACCGGCGGCAAAAAAGGTACCGAATACGATAGATACGCCGAAATGCATCAACAAAGTACGTGAAGCGTGCCCGATAGCGCCCAAAATCGCACAATAACCCAATGCTTTAGGCGGCACGTTAAAAATCAGCGCAAACCCCACGGCGGGAATTGAAGCAAAAAACATATCGTCAATCAGTGTGATTAATAAGTCCATTTAATACCCCCAATTTGCAATATTCAATACATTTAAGGCAAATACGATGCCCATACAGGCGCCAAAGGTCAATACAGTAGCAATACTCCAACGCGCCAGCCCCATATTCACATGGCCTTTTAAAATATCCGCAAGGGAATTGATCAGCGGGAAGCCCGGTACCAATAACAAGACACTGGATGCCAATGCAATTTGCGCATCATTTCCCAGCTGAAATTTCAATGCCAAACCGGAAATCATAGAAGCCACAAATGCGGTGCAGCAAAACACGATTAACGGGTTAAAATGCCGTACGGATAATTCTTGACGAATATACATGGCGATAGAAGAAGCTATAAAGGTAATCAGACAAATTAAATTATCGCCGCCGGACAAATGGGCGAAACTTGCGCAGGATAAACCAATCATCAGCACAACAAAATAACGGTTATATTTTATCGGCTTCATATTTTCTAATTTACTTTTCACTTGTTCCAAGCTATAAATCCGATGTTCCGCCGCAATCACGATATGATGAACGTCGGTAACCACTTTCATATTGATGCCTTTATCGATATTTTTTCTTGTAGTAGTTAAACAATGCCCGTCCGTTAATGTCGTGACAATTACGGCATTCGGCGTTAGTGCGCATTCTACGCTGTCAACGCCCAACGCCAAGCCTAAACGAGTGGTTAATGCCACAACTAAAGCACTTTCCGCACCATGTTGTAACAATAATAATGCGGTGTGCACACAAAGACGGGTAATTTCACGTTGTTTTTGTGAACTCACTTCACTTTGATTTTGCATAATTTCTCCTAAAACTGATTCCGTGCAAATTATATGCTTTTCCCGATTAAAAATTTTGTTCTAAATCATGAGCGTTGTAGAGAATTGGAAAAATTTTTTATTTGAATGAAAAAGTGCGGTCAAAAATGAGGTGATTTCTCAATTGTTTAATGCTAATTTAAAGTTCACTTATAAAATTGCGCAAATTCGCAAGGCGGAAAAATGGAACAAAAACAAAACTCGCAAAAAACCATTGTAGTGAAATTCGGTACCAGCACATTAACTCAAGGTACGCCAAAATTAAATCGCGCCCACATGATCGAAATCGTGCGTCAATTGGCGCAATTACATCAGGAAGGTTATCGTCTTGTAATTGTCACATCCGGCGCAATGGCGGCGGGCAGGCATTATCTTAATCACCCGAAACTTCCGCCCACAATCGCCTCAAAACAATTATTGGCGGCGGTTGGACAAAGCCAGCTGATTCAAACGTGGGAACAACTATTTGCCATTTACGATATTCATATCGGTCAGCTTTTATTAACCCGCGCCGATATTGAAGACCGCGAACGCTTTTTAAATGCCAGAGATACGCTTCACGCGTTATTGGATAACCGCATTATTCCGGTCGTAAATGAAAACGACGCCGTCGCCACCGCAGAAATCAAAGTAGGCGATAACGACAACTTATCGGCGTTAGTGGCGATTTTAGTACAGGCGGAACAACTTTATTTGCTCACCGACCAACAAGGATTATTTGACTCCGATCCGCGGAAAAATCCACAGGCAAAGCTAATCCCGGTGGTAAATGAAATTACCGATCATATTCGTTCTATTGCCGGCGGTAGCGGTACAACCTTAGGCACAGGCGGAATGTCCACCAAAATTACCGCCGCCGACATTGCAACCCGTTCCGGCATTGAAACAATCATTGCTCCGGGAAACAGGGAAAATGTTATCGCCGATCTTGCCCACGGCGAAGCTATAGGTACGAAATTTACGGTTCAGACCGATAAACTGGAAAGCCGTAAACAATGGCTCTTTGCCGCGCCTTCCGCCGGCATTCTGACCATCGATCAAGGGGCGGAAAATGCAATATTAGAACAACATAAGTCTTTATTGCCGGCGGGTATTGTAAATATTGAAGGTCGTTTCTCCCGCGGAGAAGTGGTAAAAATCCGCACCCAACAAGGCAAAGATATCGCCCTTGGCATGCCGCGTTACAACAGCGATGCGCTTTATCTCATTCAAGGCAAAAAATCTCAGAATATTGAAAAAATTCTGGGTTATGAATACGGCTCTGTGGCGATTCACCGCGATGATATGATCGTGTTAAACAAATAACCGCATAAGAAGTGCAAAAGTGCGGTCAAAATTATCGAATTTTTGACCGCACTTTAGATTATAAATAAAACACAGATAAAAATAAGGACACCAATATAGCGTCCTTATTTTTTATTAAACCGGATTATTAAAGAATATCTAATAATTCCACTTCAAACACCAACGGGCTGAACGGCGGAATTGATGCTCCCGCACCGCGTTCACCGTACGCTAAATTATGCGGAATAGCTAAACGCCATTTAGAACCCACCGGCATTAATTGTAATGCTTCCACCCAGCCTGCAATAACGCCGCCTACCGGAAATTCCGCCGGTTGACCGCGGCTTACGGAACTGTCAAATACGGTACCGTCAGGTAAAGTCCCCGTATAATGAACGCGCACGGTATCTTCACGGGAAGGTTTATTACCGTTACCTTCCACTAGAATTTCATATTGAAGACCGGATTCCGTTACCTGCACGCCGTCTTTTTTCGCATTTTCCACTAAAAATGCGCGACCGTCTTCTTCAATTTGTTTAAATTGCGCTTGAGCGGCATCTTGCGCTTTTTGCTGTAATTCCTGTAACGCTTTGCTGACTTCATTTAAATCTAACGCAGGGGCATTATTGTTTAATACGTCGTAAATACCTTTCGCTACCGCTTCCGCTTCAACATTTAATCGGCTGTCTAATAATTGCTGGCCGATTTGTAATCCTACGCCATAGCCGCCTTTTGCCGATACGCTGTCTAACGCAACTGAATCAAAAAATTGTTTTGACATTCTATTTTCCTATTTAAATTAATGATGAATGAATGAGTTTTTTCACCCTCTCTATATGGCTCTTTATCCATATAATTCAAGGGTAAAGCCGTAATTATTTTTTATACGCCAAAATTTCACCGACACGGGTAACCGTGTCTACTTGCAAATAATCCGCTAACTTCACGGCATTTTTAGGAAATAAATTAATTACCGTAGAACCTAATTGGAACGCCCCCATTTCCTGCCCTTTCGCTAAGCTGACAGCGCTCTGACCTTCATAAGTCCAGGTACGGATATCTCCCGTTCTTGGCGGATTAATCACCCCCTCCCAAACCGTACTGATACTGGCGGTAATCGTAGCGCCTACTAAAATTTGCACCATCGGGCCGAAATCCGTATCAAACAGGCAGATAACCCGTTCGTTACGCGCCAGTAAATTCGGAATATGGGTATTCAAAAAAGGATTGACGGAAAACAGTTCGCCGGGCACATAAATCATTTTGCGGATAGTTCCGTTACACGGCATATGCACACGATGATAATCGCGCGGCGACAAATAAGTTGTAACAAACTCGCCGTCTTTAAACAGTCGGGTTAATTCTTCATCGCCCGCCAATAGGTCGCGCAAGCTGAAGCTATGACCTTTTGCCTGTAACAATAATTCGTCGTCAATATGCCCGCACTGGCTGATTTTGCCATCTGCGGGCAAACATAAAGCATCGGTATTTTGATTAATCGGGCGTGCGTATTCTTTTAACTGACGAATAAAAAATTCGTTAAATGTCGCATAATCGGAAAAATTCGGTTTTGCCGCTTCCGCCATATGCACATTATATTTTTTAGCAAACATTTTGATCACAAAATGTGTGACGGCACCCCAACGTTTATTGGCAAACCAACCGGCAATTTGTGTTAAATAAATTTGCGGCATTGCATATTGAAAAGCAATTTTTAATCGTTGTCCGTAAGTGATTTGTTTTTTTTCTAATGAATTCATAATGTTATATTCACCTAACATATAAAGTTTTAACTTATCCGTTAATAAGTCGATGGGATTATAACAATTTATTTCCGTTGTGCAATTTATTAGGCTAAGAGGTTACCCGTAAAAAGGCGGAATTTACCAGCAAAATTTCTCTAAAATCGACCGCACTTTTATAACAAAACAATCGGATTTCTTATTAACACGAGTAAAAAGCGGAGCCGTCATGCAGTGACTGATAGTAAGAATTTTCCCTCCGCCTTGCTGGACTTCCCCGACGTTGCGGGGGAAGGAATGGAGTGAAATGGCGTTGGCGTTATCAAAATACGGCAACAATTTCGCTCCCACACAACGTTGGGGGAGCTGTCACGCAGTGACTGAGGGGGCGGGGATTTTCGCCTTTCCGCCTTGCAGGCACCTACCCGACGTTGCGGGGGAAGGAATGGAGTGAAATGGCGTTGGTGTTATCAAAATACGGCAAAAATTTCGCTCCCCACAGCGGTGATTTTTTCCGTTACATTTCTTATTAAAAGACAACTTTGGAAAAATTCCGGCTTTTTTACAACATCACAAGACTTTTCAGCTAAAAAATGATAATTTCCTTTGACTATTTTTCTATCTGAAGGTAAGATTCACGCCCTATGCAAAAGGTAAAACTACCCCTAACCGTTGACCCGGTTAAAGATGCGCAACGCAGATTGGATTACGTAGGCTACTACGCAGCCGATCAGTTGGTTCGTCTTAACGAGTCAGTGGTAAAAGTGCTCAGCGATGCACAGGTAACATTATCGTTTTTCATCGATCCGCAAAAATTAGTGGTGATGAAAGGTCAGGCGCAGGTTGAGGTTGAATTAGAATGTCAACGTTGCGGTCAGACGTTCAATCAAACGCTGGAATGTACGTTTTGTTATAGTCCGGTGGCTAATTTAAGTAAAATTGATGAATTACCGGAGATTTATGAACCGATTGAATTTAATGAATTCGGGGAAATAGATTTAATTGGTACGATTGAAGATGAATTTATTTTAAATCTTCCAATTGTTCCAATGCATTCATCTGAACACTGTGAAGTGTCCGCGCAGGAACAGGTTTTTGGCGAATTGCCAGAAGAATTGGCAAAAAAACCGAACCCGTTCGCTGTATTAGCTAATTTAAAGCAAAAGTAAATTTAGGAGTATAGCCAATGGCTGTTCAACAAAATAAAAAATCTCGTTCACGTCGTGATATGCGTCGTTCACATGATGCGTTAACTACTGCTGCAGTATCAGTTGATAAAGCAAGCGGTGAAACTCATTTACGCCACCATGTAACTGCTGACGGTTACTACCGTGGTCGTAAAGTGATTAACAAGTAATTGAACTTATTACTTTAAGGTAATCACTTGAGTCGTCTAACCCTTGCGTTAGATGTGATGGGCGGGGACATTGGTCCCCGTATTACTATCCCTGCGTCTATAAAAGCGTTGGAAAAAGATCCAATGCTATCTTTGCTTTTGTTTGGCGACAGCCAGCAAATAAATCCCTTATTGGAACAAGTTCCGTCCGCTCTGAAAGAACGTCTCCGTGTTTGTCATTGCTCTCGTGTAGTTGAAAATAATCAAGGTTTATCCTATGCCTTACGTCATAGTAAAGGAACGTCTATGCGTTTAGCTATCGAAGCGGTACAAAAAGGCGAGGCTCAAGGTTGTGTCAGTGCCGGCAATACCGCTGCTTTAATGGGATTATCAAAGGTACTTTTGCAACCGTTAAAAGGAATTGATCGTCCGGCGCTTATTTCTCTGCTGCCGACAATGGACGGCGGTCGCACGGTTATGCTGGACTTAGGAGCAAATATAGATTGCAACGCGAATAATTTATACCAATTTGCTTTAATGGGTGCTATTTTTGCAGAAAATCAACTTGATTTGGTTTTCCCCCGGATTGCTTTATTGAATATAGGCATTGAAGAAATTAAAGGTTATAAATCCATTCGCGAAGCCGCCGATTTATTAACAGGCAACAGTTCGCTCAATTACATCGGTTTTATCGAAGGAAATCTCCTGTTAAACGGCAAAGCGGATGTTATCGTCAGTGACGGGTTTGTGGGTAATATAGCCCTGAAAACCCTCGAAGGGGCGGCAAAAAATGTGATTTCCTTAATAAAAGGAAAATCGCGCAATCATTTATTAAAACCTCTGTTTAATTGGTTAATAAAATTGCTGTTTAAAGACAGTTATCAACGTTTACAAAAAATAAACCCGGATCAATATAACGGGGCATCATTAATCGGATTAACCTCAATCGTTGTTAAAAGCCATGGCGCTGCAAATATTGAGGCATTTAATAATGCGATTCATGATGCTGCATTACAGGCCCGCCAACAAATTCCTGAAAAAATATTGGCAGGGTTACAAAAATAATCTAAAAATTTTAATAAAGTTGTGACATAACGAGAACATTATGTACAGTAAAATCTTAGCCACAGGTAGTTATTTACCTGCACAAGTGCGTACTAACGCCGATTTAGAAAAAATGGTCGATACTTCGGACGAATGGATTTATACCCGTTCAGGCATGAAGGAACGCCGTATCGCCGCAGCGGATGAAACATCGGCGACGATGGGTGCCAATGCGGCGGCAAAAGCCTTGGAAATGGCAAATTTAGATCCGCAGGAAATAGAGCTTATTATTGTAGGTACAACAACTAATTCCCATTCTTATCCAAGTGCGGCCTGTCAAATCCAAGGTATTTTAGGTATTAAAGACGCAATATCCTTTGATGTCGCCGCAGCCTGTACCGGTTTCGTTTATGCGCTTTCTGTCGCCGATCAATTTATTAAAAGCGGGCAAGTGAAAAAAGCCTTGGTCATCGGCTCTGATCTAAATTCCCGCCATCTTGATGAAACCGATCGCAGTACGGTGGTTTTATTTGGTGACGGTGCCGGTGCCGTTATTTTAGAGGCAAGCGAACAACAAGGCATCGTCTCAACCCATTTACATGCATCCGCCGATAAGGAAGATATGCTTTCATTGCCTCATATTGAACGCGGTGAAGACAAATCCGGCTATATCACCATGCAGGGTAATGCCACCTTTAAACTTGCCGTGGGTCAGCTTTCAAGCGTCGTAGAAGAAACCTTAGAAAAAAATAATTTGCAGAAATCCGACTTAGACTGGCTGATTCCTCATCAAGCCAATATCCGTATTATTTCGGCAACGGCCAAAAAAATTAGATATGGATATGTCACAAGTTGTATTAACCATAGAAAAATACGGCAATAACAGCGCTGCAACGGTACCTGTCGCATTAGACGAAGCCATTCGCGACGGACGGATCAAACGGGGGCAACTCCTTCTGCTTGAAGCCTTTGGCGGTGGTTGGACTTGGGGCTCCGCTCTCGTTCGTTTTTAATATATAAACTCCTCAATATTTTTATTGAGGTTTTCACTCGGAATTCAATAAAATAGGAAATACAATGAAAAAATTTGCAATGGTTTTCCCGGGTCAGGGATCGCAATCAGTAGGTATGCTGGCTGAACTTGCCGAACAATTTCCCGTTGTTCAAGAAACCTTTAAACAAGCTTCCGAAGTCTTAGGTTATGACTTATGGCAACTCGTGCAACAAGGTCCTGCCGAAGAACTTAACAAAACCTGGCAAACTCAGCCCGCACTTTTAGCAGCTTCAGTGGCAATTTACCGTATTTGGCAACAACAATACCCGGAATTAAAACCCGAAGTGATGGCCGGCCATAGCTTGGGTGAATATTCCGCTTTAGTTTGCGCAGGCGTTATTGATTTTCAGGATGCTATTAAATTAGTTGAATTACGCGGTAAATTAATGCAACAAGCCGTGCCGGAAGGTACAGGCGCAATGTACGCAATCATCGGTTTAGATAACGAATCTATTATTAACGCCTGTAAAGCCGCCGAACAAGGCGAAGTGGTTTCCGCAGTAAACTTTAACTCTCCTGGACAAGTTGTTATTGCCGGTAGCAAAGCCGCTGTCGAGCGTGCCGCGGCTGCTTGTAAAGAAGCTGGCGCAAAACGTGCGTTACCATTAGCGGTAAGCGTTCCTTCTCATTGCGCATTGATGAAACCGGCGGCGGATCAGCTTGCGGTTTCCTTAGAAAGTATTTCGTTCAAAGCGCCTGAAATTGCCGTTATCAACAATGTCGACGTGAAAGCGGAAAATGATGCGGAAGCAATTCGAACCGCCCTTGTTCGCCAACTTTACAGCCCTGTTCGCTGGACTGAAATCGTTGAACGTATGGCTAAAAATAATATCGAAGTTTTACTTGAAATGGGACCGGGTAAAGTATTAACCGGTTTAACCGGCCGAATCGTTAAAGAACTTTCGGCACAACAAGTAAATGATGCGAAATCATTAGAAACGGTAAAAGAAATTTTAGCTTAATTATTCGTGGTGGGTTTTCGCCCGCCATTTACCAGGGTCTATTTATCCGGTGGTTTTTTAACCCCGCCTACAAACGTTAGGAGACAAATATGCAAGGCAAAATCGCATTAGTAACAGGCGCAACCCGCGGTATCGGTCGCGCGATTGCGGAAGAATTAGCGACAAAAGGCGCTTTTGTTATTGGTACCGCAACATTAGAAAAAGGAGCGGAAAGTATTTCCGCTTATTTAGGTGAAAAAGGCAAAGGTTTCGTGTTAAACGTAGCTGATCAGGAATCTATCGAATCCGTTTTGGAACAAATCAAAAAAGAATTCGGTGATATTGATATCCTTGTAAATAATGCGGGCATTACCCGTGACAACCTGTTAATGCGCATGAAAGATGACGAATGGTTTGACATTATTCAAACCAACCTCACTTCCGTTTATCGCTTATCTAAAGCGATGTTGCGTACTATGATGAAAAAACGTTTCGGCCGTATTATCACTATCGGTTCGGTTGTCGGTTCAAGCGGTAACCCGGGTCAGTCCAATTACTGCGCGGCAAAAGCCGGTTTAATCGGTTTCAGTAAAGGGCTTGCCAAGGAAGTGGCGTCTCGTGGAATTACGGTAAACGTTGTTGCTCCGGGCTTTATTGCAACCGACATGACAGAAGTATTAACAGAAGAGCAAAAAGCGGGGATTTTAGCTAATGTTCCTGCCGGTCATTTAGGTGAACCTAAAGATATTGCCAAAGCGGTTGCTTTCCTTGCATCCGAAGATGCGGGCTATATTACCGGAACTACTTTACACGTAAACGGCGGCTTATATATGGCATAATTTTATTCTTATTCCGTTCCGAAAACAGAAAAAGGATAAAAAGCATGGCAAAGCATTAGTCTTAATGCTAGAATTAACCTTGCTATAACGTGAGTTACGCAACAGCGTATGCAAAAACGTAACTGATTTCTAACCGTTTGTATGTTCCAATTTGTTTGTATTGTGGTTTGACCACGCAAAGAAATAGCTTGCAAGTTTTGGAAAAATACATACACTATTTACCTTATCGCATTGGGCGAGAACTACAATAGGAAAAAAAAATGAGCATTGAAGAACGCGTAAAAAAAATCATTGTTGATCAATTAGGTGTTAAAGAAGAAGAAGTTAAATCCGAAGCGTCTTTCATCGAAGACTTAGGTGCCGACTCTTTAGACACAGTTGAATTAGTAATGGCTTTAGAAGAAGAATTCGATATCGAAATTCCTGATGAAGAAGCTGAAAAAATTACAACGGTTCAATCAGCAATTGATTACGTTCAAAACAATCAATAATTAATTCATTAAGGCGGTAATAACCGCCTTAATTTTTTATCTCATTCTCCCCCCCTTTCATCTTTTTGTGTTATCCCTGAATAGCTAAAAAATAACCAACTTATTACATTTTTTTGATTTAAATAAAACTTTTATAAGAATCCTGTAATAAATGAATTAAATCAATTGAAAGCATTTCTAATTCACGTATCATTTGCGTAGTTTTTAAAAATAACTCTTTCGGGGAATTAATCATGCTTTATTTAGAATTTCTGTTTCTATTATTAATGCTTTATACGGGTAGCCGTTTCGGCGGTATTGGTCTTGGGGTAATTTCAGGTATCGGGCTGGTTATTGAAGTATTCATACTTCGTATGCCGTTAGGTAAAGCGCCAATTGATGTAATGCTTGTAATCTTAGCCGTAGTAACTTGTGCCTCCATACTTGAAGCGGCCGGCGGTTTAAAATATATGTTACAAATTGCAGAACGCGTACTGCGCAGTAACCCAAAACGCGTAACTATTTTAGCGCCGATGGTAACTTACGTAATGACATTCATGTTAGGTACCGGTCACTCAGTTTACTCCGTAATGCCGATCATCGGTGATATCGCGTTAAAAAACAAAATCCGTCCGGAACGTCCGATGGCGGTTTCATCCGTAGCTTCGCAATTAGCTATTACATCCAGCCCGTTATCCGCGGCAATTGCTTATTATTTAACGCAAATCACTAAAATGCCGGGCTATGAACATATCACATTGTTGAACATTATTTCAGTGACCGTTCCGGCAACTTTCGTCGGTACTATGGCAATGGCGCTTTACAGCTTACGTCGCGGTAAAGAATTGGAAGATGATCCGGAATATCAACGTCGTTTAAAAGATCCGACTTGGCGCGATCGTATTTTAAATACGACTGCAACCTCTTTAGATGCGGAATTACCTCGTTCGGCAAAAATGGCGGTATGGTTATTCGTACTTTCGCTTGTTACCGTTGTAGTCATCGCAATGCTTCCTGAAATCCGCACAGTAGGTGTGCCGGTGGATGGCAAACCGGTGAAAGCGATTTCTATGTCATTCATTATCCAAATGATGATGCTCTGTTTCGGCGGTATTATCTTAATCGCAACCAAAACCAATCCGCAATCCGTACCAAACGGGGTGGTGTTTAAATCAGGTATGGTGGCATGTATCGCAATTTACGGTATTGCATGGATGAGTGATACATACTTCTCATACGCAATGCCTGAATTCAAAGCGGCGGTAACTACTATGGTTGAAAGCTATCCTTGGACATTCGCTTTCGCTCTATTTGCCGTATCCGTAGTAATCAACAGCCAGGCGGCAACCGCGGTAATGATGTTGCCAGTAGGTATCAGCTTAGGCTTACCGGCGCCCGTATTAGTCGGTTTAATCCCGGCGACTTACGCGTACTTCTTCATTCCTAACTATCCGTCAGATATCGCAACCGTGAACTTTGACGTAACGGGTACAACCAAAATCGGTAAATACTACTTCAATCACAGCTTCATGATACCGGGTCTTATCGGTGTAACCACAGCTTGTTTGGTAGGTTATGCCTTAGCTCATATGATTATTGTTTAATTTAATCAGACAATATCATCTTAAAAGTGCGGTCAAAATTTTCAAAGTTTTGACCGCACTTTTTATTGTTTAAAGTCCGAGAGTTTCTTTCACGAAAGGAATGGTGAGTTTGCGCTGCGCTTGCAAGGAAGCCTTATCCAATTTAAGCAAAGCGTCAAATAAGGTGTGCATATCGCGGTCTAAACGTTTTAATAGAAAATTTGCCGTTTCATCAGGCAATTCAATCCCGCGTTCATGGGCATTACGTTGTAAGACCAGAATTTTTTCTTCATCGGTAAATACATTAAGATGATAAATTTCGCCCCAGGTTAAACGTGAAGCAAGATCAGGCAACTTAATCGGCAATGCGTTAGGCGATTGATTGGCACTGATTAATAATAAAGTATTTTCTTTTTCTTTAATGCGGTTAAACAAATCAAAAATCGCGATTTCCCATTCTTCATTACCAACCACAAGCTGTAAGTCATCAAGACATACCGCATCCTGGTATTCCAGATTTTCTAAAACTGCGGGAGAAAAATACTGAGATTTGCTTAAAGGTACATAAATTGCAGGGCGATTCTGCAATAAAAATTGATTAGACACCGCTTTCAATAAGTGGCTTTTACCGCTTCCTTCGGCGCCCCATACATAAAAGAATTGCTGTTTAAGGCAGGCAATATTTTTAGATAAAGAATCAACCAGCAGATCATTATGACCTACAAAAAAATTATCCAGGGTTTCGTCGTCAATTTGATGAATCGGTAAAGGAAGTTGATGCTCTGACAAAAAATAATCCTAACTAAAATAAATGAGGTAAGAATATAGCTGAAAAAAATAGGGGTAGGCAAGGCTCAACCCCATTTTTTATTTATTCCATCTGATTTTTTGCTTTCGGTAACAACAGGTTCAATACAATGGCGACCACCGCACATAAGCTGATACCTTTGAGAGAAAGCTCTCCCACATTCACAAACATACCGCCGATACCGAAGGTCATCACTACCGAAATAATACATAGGTTACGGGCTTCCGTTACATCCACTTTATCGCGAATTAAGGTACTCATCCCTACCACCGCAATCGAACCGAACACTAACATCATAATACCGCCCATAACGATAGTCGGAATGGTTGATAAAAATGCGCCGACTTTGCCACAGAATGAAATACCGATTGCCCAAACCGCCGCCCAGGTCATAATATTCGGGTTGAAATTGCGGGTTAACATAACCGCACCGGTGACTTCCGCATAAGTCGTATTCGGCGGACCACCCAATAAAGAGGCGGCTGTTGTTGCCACACCATCGCCTAATAAAGTGCGGTGTAAGCCGGGTTTACGAATAAAATCCTTGCCGGTAACGGAACTGATCGCCATGATACCGCCGACGTGCTCAACGGCAGGTGCAATAGCGATTGGTAATAAGTATAAAATCGCTTCCAGTTTAAATTCCGGCGTAGTGATCTCCGGTAAGCTGAACCAAGGTGCGTTCAATACGGGTTGAAAATCAATTAAACCTAAGAACAAACACAAAATATAACCGACCGCTATCCCGAACATAATAGGAATCAATTTCATCATGCCCTTAGAGAAAACCGCAACACACAAGGTAGTAAGCAAAGTAACCATGGAAACCAACACCGCATCGTTATAGCTATAAGCACTATTTTTGCCAAGCGCCATATCTACTGCGGTAGGTGCCAAACCCATACCGATAATAATGATAACAGGGCCGACCACAACCGGTGGAAAAATTCGTTGTAAAGCGCCTGCTCCGCGCATCTTAACCAAGGCGCTTAATGCGACATAAACCAGCCCCGCAAAAGCAAGCCCGCCCATAGTGACTGCGATACCCCAGGTTTGAATACCGTATTGCATCGGTGCAATAAAGGCAAATGAAGAGGCCAAAAAAATAGGAACCTGTTTTCCGGTACATAACTGGAATAACAATGTTCCTATCCCTGCGGTTAACAATGCCGTATTTGCATTTAACCCGGTAATTAACGGCACTAATACCAATGCGCCAAATGCCACGAATAGCATTTGCAAACCTACAAAGGCTTGTTTCGCTTTACTCTGCACCTCAATCGGTGCGTTTGTTTGATTTGTCATGTAAGTTTTAACTCTCTGATTAAAATTAACTTGAAACTAAAAATTATTTTGTGCCGAAAATTTTATCGCCCGCATCGCCAAGACCCGGAATAATGTAACCGTCTTGATTTAAATGATCATCAATTGAGGCGGTATACAATTCGATATCCGGATGAGCGGATTCCAACGCTTTAATACCTTCCGGCGCCGCAACTAAAACCAATACTTTAATGTGTTTGCAGCCCTTTTGTTTTAATAAGTCAATGGTTGCAATCATAGAGCCGCCGGTTGCCAACATCGGATCAACAACGATAGCTAAACGTTCTTCAATGTCACTGGCTAATTTTTGGAAATAAGGAACCGGTTCTAAGGTTTCCTCGTCACGATACATACCCACAACACTGATACGCGCGCTCGGAATGTGTTCTAACACACCATCCATCATACCGAGCCCCGCACGTAAGATCGGTACTACCGTTACTTTTTTGCCTTTAATGCGTTGAACTTCAACCGGACCACACCAACCTTCAATCGTCACAATTTCCGTTTCTAAATCCGCCGTTGCTTCATAAGTCAGCAAACTTCCCACTTCAGTCGCTAATTCACGGAAATGTTTTGTACTTACATCAGCCGCACGCATTAAGCCTAATTTATGTTTCACTAAAGGGTGTTTAACTTCAACTAGTTTCATAAGACATTCCTTAATCTAATTTATTTAAAAAATCAGTAAATTTTAAATCAGAACAATTTAAATTAACAGGGGCTAACCCCGTTATTTTTTCCCAATAAAAAGTGCGGTCAAAATTTTGAAATTTTTGACCGCACTTTTAAACCATTATTTATTGGAACCCTCTGGGTGCAAACCAATACCTTGATGGCGTTCTTTTAATTTATCAATTACGTCTCCCCATTCAAGATTTTGCTCGTGCAACATCACCGTTAAGTGATAAATTAAATCCGCCGTTTCCGAAACAATTTCACCTTTATCTTTAGACAAGGCGGCAAGAGCCGTTTCAACCCCTTCTTCCCCGACTTTTTGGGCGATCTTTTTGGTGCCTTTGGCATAAAGCGTTGCGGTATAAGAGCTTTCCGGATCGGCAAATTTACGCTCTGCCAACACCCGCTCTAACTTGGCAAACCAAGTCCAATCACCTTCACTTTGTGTTGCAAACTGATGGAAACAGCTCTCTTCACCCGTGTGACAAGTGGGACCGATTGGATCGGCTAAAATCAATAACGTATCGTTATCGCAATCCAAACTCATATCCACCGCATTTAAGAAATTGCCTGAAGTTTCGCCTTTTGTCCACAAACGCTGTTTAGTACGCGAGAAAAATGTCACCACTTTTTCATCACAGGTTTTTGCCAAGGCTTCTTGGTTCATATAGCCCAACATTAACACTTCGCAGGTTTGGAAGTGTTGGATGATGACGGGGAGGAGGTTATCGACTTTTTGCCAGTTGATTTTATTTTGCATATTTTTCCTTAATTTTAACCGCGTATATGTATTTTTACGTAGGGACAGACTTTATGTCTGTCCAGCGTTATTTATTTGACGGACAGGGATAAACCCTGTCCCTACGAGTTATCTCCGAACTTCCACACCTTCCCGAGCCAAATATTCCTTCAACTCCCCAATATTGATAATCTGCTTATGGAACACGCTCGCCGCCAAGGCGCCGTCCACATTCGCTTCAATAAAGGCATCACGGAAATGCACCATTTCACCGGCACCACCAGAAGCAATAAGAGGCACTTTGCACACATCACGTACTAATTTAAGTTGGGTTAAATCATAACCGTTACGCACGCCGTCTTGGTTCATCATATTCAACACAATTTCACCGGCGCCACGTTTTTGCACTTCTTTGACCCAGTCGAGCAGTTGCCAGTTGGTTTGGCGGGTACGGCTTTCGTCACCGGTGTATTGATTCACCCAATATTTGCCGGTTTCCTGCTCGAACCAGCTGTCGATTCCGACCACAATCGCCTGTACGCCAAAACGATCCGCAAGGCGTGAGATTAAATCGGGATCAGCAAGAGCGGGAGAGTTAATCGAAATTTTATCCGCACCGAAGGTGAAAATCTGTTCGGCGTCTGCAATGGTTTTGATTCCGCCCGCTACGCAAAACGGAATGTCGATCACTTCCGCCACACGTTCTACCCAGCTTTTATCCACCGTTCTGCCGTCGGATGAAGCGGTGATATCATAGAATACTAACTCATCCGCCCCCTCTTCCGCATAACGAGCCGCCAATGGCACGATATCACCGATAATTTCGTGGTTGCGGAACTGCACGCCTTTTACTACCTGCCCGTTACGTACATCTAAACAAGGGATTATCCGTTTTGCCAACATTCGATTGCCTCCGCTACATTAAATTTGCCTTCCAATAAGGCACGCCCAACGATTACACCTGCCACGCCTGTGCCTTTTAATGCCTTGATATCCTCAAGCGAACCGATCCCGCCTGACGATTGGAAATTCACAGCCGGATATTTAGCGCAGATTTCTTTATATAAATCCACGTTTGAACCCGCCAAAGTGCCGTCACGGGAAATATCGGTACATAACACGTGTTGTAAACCGACAGACTGAAAATCTTCAATCAGCTCTTCAAGCGATACGCCGCTTGCTTCTTGCCATCCGCTAATTGCAATGATTTTTTGACCGCTTGCATCAATGTTCACATCTAATGCCAACACGAATTTTTCCGCGCCGTATTTGTTAAACCACTCTTTAACCATCGCGCGTTCTTTCACGGCGGTTGAACCGATTACCACACGGTTTGCGCCGACTGCTAAAAGATCTGCGACATCTTTCTCGGTGCGAATCCCGCCACCCACTTGGATTTTACAATGGGTTGCCGCAATAATTTTACCGATTAAAGCCGTTTGACGTTTAGCCGGATCTTTAGCTCCGGTTAAATCCACCAAATGCAACTGCTCTGCCCCTTGGGCTAAATAGCTGGCAAACTGCTCGATTGGGTTGTCGCTATATGTGGTTTGTTTGGCGTAATCGCCTTGATGTAGGCGAACGACATTGCCATCAATAAGATCGAGGGCGGGGATAATAATGGATTTTTTCATTGTTTTTTCCTGTATTAAAATTCCGGCGTATTAAAAAATGCGCTTTCGCTGGATTGCTGAGCCAGTTTCTCCGCCTGTTTATAAAGGGTTTTCTTATAACCTTCCGCCAGCGGTGCACAAGCGATCGCTTTATCTAAAACGGTTTTATCCAGATTTTTTGCCGGTTGGGATAACAAACCGTGCACTAGAGCGACGGTCATTTCAGGATAAGGGCGTTTAACTAATTCGAGTTTATCGCCCTGTGCAATCACGCCGTCTTCCAGCACCCGTACATACCAGCCGACCAAGCCCGTTTCCACCACGGTTTTACGGGTTTCTGGCACTTCGGTATTTTTAGATAAGGTATTGCAGGGTTTACGCGGCTGACAAACTTCCACAAGGGCGGAGCCGATGCGGTATTGATCGCCGATACAAACGCTGTTTTCATCTGATTCGGACACCACAAAATTTTCGCCGAAACGGGAATCCTGCAAATAGTCGTAATCCAGCTTCAAAAGTGCGGTCAGTTTTTCCAAAGATTTTTGCGCCATAAAAAACAAGGCTTTATCCACACCGCCGTGATGTTTTTTGTCACCCACGTCATTGCCTTCCGCACCGAGTTGGTGCACACGCACTTTATCCACCGCTTTTTTACGAATTGCCGTTTCAATGGTTGAACCGTCGGAAAGCGAGAGATTTTCCACTTGGGCGACTTTAACCGCCAGAATATGCGACATTACAGATTCTCCACAAAGTTTTTCAACAACTGCGCGCCGTTTTTGCCGGAACGTTCCGGATGGAACTGCACGCCGTAGAAATTTTTACAGCCTAACGCCGCACTAAAAGGCACACCGTAATCGCTGGTGGCGATGGTATGTTCATTCGGCAACACCGCATAGCTATGTACAAAATAGAAATGGCTGTCTTGCTCGATACCGGCAAACAGCGGGTGATCTTGCTCGTAGCGCACTTTGTTCCAGCCCATATGCGGCAGCGGTAAACCCGTGTTCGGGATTAAATCCGTATGCCCGCTCATCAGGCTTAGGGTCGGCACATTGCCTTCGCTGGAATACTCCGTCATCAGCTGCATACCTAAACAGATACCGAGCATAGGTTGGGTGGCGTTTTGGATGGTTTCGATTAAATTGCGATCTTGCAAGATTTTCATCGCCGCCATTGCCGTGCCCACACCGGGCAACAACAATTTATCCGCCGATTTAATGGTTGCAATATCACGGCTAATTTCCGCTTTAATATTTAAGCGATCGAATGCAAATTTTACAGATGACAGGTTTGCACAGCCTGTGTCGATGATGATCATATTATTTTCCTATAATTTTTAGTTATTTGGAATTTTGATAATAGAATAAGTAACTTGGTATTCTTTTTTTAAATAATTGCCTAAATTACCCATATATTCTTTTTGTTTATGAACCAAATTAATATCATTTTTAAATGTAGGCTCAATTAATTGCATTATGGCATTCCCTAATTCAGTTAATATAATAATTGGCTCAGATATAGTTTTTTGAGTTTCCGAAGATAGTACTAATGCATAACTAATGCCTCTAATGTACATTGGCGTATATTGATCAACCGGTGTTGATGCTGAGGTACTTACAGATCCAACATGCCTAACAATTCCAATTTCTTCTAACTGATACCAATTTCCCCAATTTGTTCCCATATTAAAAATAAGATCATTAGATCTATACACTAATCCATTAGTTATAAATGGAATTATCTGTAATATCAGGTTTGCATCATCTTTAGATAAATTCCTTAAACCATCTAAAACTCTATATGAAAAAGTACCTGGTTTTTTCATTTCTCCTGCTAACACTTTACCCCATAATCTATTAGCGTCTTCATTAGAGAATCGACCTGCATTTTTAGTCCATTCTCTTAACCAATCGTTATCTGGTTCTTTTAGCGATTCCTTCGGTATGTCTCCTATATCTTTTATTGTTTCAATAAAGGAATTTATAGTGTTTTGTTGTTGAGTAAGTAATTCAATTTGGTTATTTAAAATTGCTATTTTACCAACAATTTTAGATTGCTTTTCAGGTTCTACTTCAGATAATTTTTGTTTAAGTCTACTTGCTTCGTGTTCTGCATAGACTTTAGCTTTTTCTGTTTCAATTATTCTTTCTGATTCTAATTGATTTTGAATTCTACCTATTTTTAAAAGTCTATCAGGACTATTATTCAGCATATCGAGCCCAATTTTTCCAGCTAAACTTGCTAACCATCCAAATGTCATATTCAATTACCCTCGATGGCGCAAGCGTCCTCGCTTGTGCCTAGACCAATTTTTCAATCCAAGCCTAGACGCTTGAACTATCTGTTATTTTTTATTTCTTACAAGCGGTCAAATTCCCCAAAAACTTTGCAAAAACTGACCGCACTTCTATATTTTAAATCTCCCCCAGCCCCTCTTTACAAAAGAGGGGAGCTAATTCAAGGGGCTTATACTCAATTTGACTATTTATCCCCCTCTTTAGAAAAGAGGGGTTAGGGGAGATTTGATAGCGATGTTAATTTCACTTTAATCAAATTACAACCCCGTTGCCGCAAGCGTCCTTGCTTGTGCCTAAACCAATTTTTCAGTCCAAGCGTGAACGCTTGAACTATCTGTTATTTCTTACAAACTGTCGAATGCAAATTTTACAGATGACAGGTTTGAACAGTTTGTGTCGGTGATCATGGTTAATTTAATTCGTTAAGTGTTACGCCACATTCGTTTGTTGAGCTACTTGGAATCACTTCATAATTTTTACCGGCTTCAGCAACAAATGAGATTTCCTTTCCACCCGAACATTTGTAGTATGTCGTTGTTGTTTTACCTGTTGTAACATCTTTAAATATATGTGGAGCGCTCATAATCTCGTTCTTTACATTTACTTTCGCATTCGCTGGAATAATAAATTCTTTGAAAAATGGTGTTGAACCGATATTTGAAAATTGGCTAGGATCCTTGCTATATACAGATTCAGGCATACCGATAGATTCGTTTCCTTTTGCACCAACAAGTGATGAAAACGCCTGTCCTACACCTCCGCCAATTGTAATTTTTTCTTTATTTCCATTATGTTCGATGGTAAGTGTTGATGGTCTGCCATTTTGACCAAATATGCGAATACGGGCATCAGTTGAGGCATTATAAGTTTTATCTTTTGTAGATAATTCCGTACCCATACAGCCAGCAAGCAATAAAATAGATAAAGCTAAAGATAATTTTTTCATTTTTATATTCCTTTTTTATTTGTCACAAGCGATCAAATTTCACAAAAAATCTGCAAAAATCAACCGCACTTTTAAGCCTAGCACTTGCGTGCTAAGTTATCCATATCATCAATACGCAAAAGCATAGAGTATTGCATTTAGTTCAATTGCGATCGCAGTGCGTTCGCAATTGGAGTTGCGGTTTAGCTGGATTGGGTAATAATGTCTTTAATATCGTCGATTATTATGACACCAAGCATAGCTCCGTTGTATTTTGGCTTTAACACTCCGCTTCATCGGGTGATTTCGGTTTAGGTGGCAACATACGTTTGTGATGAGAACGGTTGTGCCAGAAACGGATTTGTTGCAATGCCTGCGGGCTAACGGTTTCGCCGCGCAGATAAGCGTCGATTTCCGCATAAGTAACACCCATTTCAGCTTCGTCCGTTTGTCCTGCCCATAAACCGGCGCTCGGTTTTTTATCCAGCACGCTTTGCGGTACGCCAAGATAACGTCCGAGTTCAAATACCTGCTCTTTGCGCAATCCCGCTAAAGGCAGTACGTCCGCTGCGCCGTCGCCGAATTTGGTAAAATAACCCGTCAGCCATTCCGCCGCATTATCGGTGCCTAACACAATAGAACGATGGCTTTGTGCCGTGGTAAACAGCGCAATCATACGCAGTCTTGCCATTAAATTACCCTTTAATACGTTAACGCGCTCCGGTTCGGAATTTAATACCGGGGAAAGTTGTTGCATAATTAAATCGTACCAAGGTGCAATGGAAATTATTTGTCCGTCAATACCGGCGCTTTCCAGTGTGGCTTGCGCATCCGCCACATCTGACGGACTGGTTACTTCGGCGGGCAAAATTAAGGCTTGTACCGGTGCGCCGGTGCGCGCTGCCAAATGAGCGCAGACGGCGCTGTCAATACCGCCGCTGACGCCCAGTGTATAGCCGTCCATCCCGTAAAGTTCGGTTCGTTGGTTTTCCAGCCATTGAATTAAATAATCTGCGTATGCTGCCGTTTTCATTCTTTTTTCCCCGAATGCCGTTCAATCAGATGTCGTTTTAGCGTCCATAAATCCTGCGATAAATCCACATAATAACCATGAGGTTTTTCCAACCGGCGGACTTCATTCCAAAGCGATTGTAATTCCTGTCGGCAATGCGCACGGCTCTCTTCCAGTGTCGGTATGGGCTGCTGTTTTCCCCCTTGCGAAATCCATTGCTGCAATTTTTGTTCCGCAACAAAATCCGTCACCCATTTGGTTTTCCAGGTATATTCCGGGTCAAACAGCATGTAAGGTTTAGTGCTATCAATGATTTCATCATGTAAGGTAATCACATCGGCGATCGCTTTGCGATTTTTATCATACAGGCGCCACAAATTTTTAAAGCCCGGTGTAGTGGTTTTTTGCAAGGTCTCGCTAAGTTTAATTTTCGGAATAATCTGTCCTGCGTTTTCCAGCGCAACAATCTTATATACGCCGCCGAAAACCGGTTCGCTTTTTGCGGTAATCAACCGTTCGCCTACGCCGAAACTGTCAATTTTCGCCCCTTGCAGCAACAAATCTTTAATCAGATATTCGTCAAGGGAATTGGATACGGTAATTTTAGTTTCCGTAAGCCCCGCCGCATCCAGCATTTCTCTCGCCCGAATACTTAAATAGGCTAAGTCGCCGCTATCAATACGGATACCTTTCAATTTATAGCCCCGTGGCGCCAGATATTCGCGATGAACCCGTATTGCATTAGGAATGCCTTGATGCAACGTATCATAAGTGTCCACCAGCAACACCGTGTTATCGGGGTAAGTTTTGGCATATTGCAGAAAAGCTTCGTATTCATTATCGAAACTTTGTACGTAAGCATGAGCCATCGTGCCCAAAGCGGGAATACCGCAGGCAAAATCGCTGTACACATTGGACGTACCGTCTACGCCCGCAATATAGGCTGCACGAGCCCCGAAATGGGCAGCATCAACGCCATGCGCACGGCGCGCACCAAATTCCAGCACATTACGTCCTTGTGCTACACTCACTATACGCGCCGCTTTAGTGGCAATCAGCGTTTGATGATTCAACGTCAGTAATAAAAAGGCTTCAATCAGGGTGCAATCAATAATCGGCGCACGGATCACAACAAGCGGTTCGGCAGGAAACACCGCCGTACCTTCTTTCACCGCCCACAGATCACCGCGAAAACGAAAATGGCGCAGATAATCCAGAAAACCTTCTGAAAAAATCTGTTTTTGTTGTAAAAATGCGATTTCCTGCTCGCTGAACTGTAAATTTTCCAGATAATCCAGTAATTGCTCCAACCCGGCAAAGACCGCATAACCGCCCTCGTCCGGTACCCGTCGGAAAAAATAGTCAAAATAGGCAATTTCATCTTGTCTGCCCTGCTCAAAATAACTGTTCGCCATAGTCAGAGCATAGAAATCCATCAATAATGCACTGTTTTGCATAATGCCTCCTTATTTTTAAATGTCATATAAGCAAAAAATGTAAACTATCACTTAAAATTGTAAAGCATAAGCTACATTAAACGCCGATAAGGATGATATTTCAAGTTATTTTGTAGCAAGAAAATGAAATAAAAAAACTTTATGAATTCTGACCGCACTTTGGGGCGTATGTGATACGCCCCTAGGATTCGATTATGAAAATTTACAACACGCCCTTACTGCTCGGCATTTCATTTCCTTCGATTTTAATCGCCTGGCGCAAAGTTCTGCCGAAAGCTTTAAACAAGGCTTCGATTTGATGGTGAGCATTGTCGCCTTTAACGGATAAATGCAAGGTTGCAAGCAAGGTATAGGCAATAGACTGGAAAAAATGCTCCGTCATTTCGGTGCTGAAATCGCCCACTTTGTCACGATTGAATTTCGCTTTGAATTTGAAATACGGGCGACCGGATAAATCCAGGGCGCATTCCGCTTTGCATTCGTCCATAGGCAGCACAAAACCAAATCGCTGAATACCGCGCTTATTGCCGATAGCCTCTTTTAACGCCGCGCCCAGTGCCAATGCGACATCTTCGATGGTATGATGATCGTCAATATGCAAATCGCCTTTGCAGCTGACATTCATGCGAAACCCGCCATGAGTAGCGATTTGATCAAGCATATGATCAAAAAAACCGATACCGGTATTAATTTGATTCACCCCGGCTTCATCCAACCAGACTTCCACTTTGATGTCGGTTTCTTTGGTTTTGCGAGCCACAACGGCATGACGCGGTTGACCTAAACCTTTCGGATCCGCTACCGGTTCCCGTAATAATTTTTCGGCGATCATATCCCAGTCTAAATTTTCCGGATGATACTGCAATGCGCGAATACCCAGATTTTCAGCCAGTTGAACGTCTGTCGGCCGATCGCCGATAACAAAGCTGTCTGCGGGATCAAATAATTTTTTATCGATGTACTTTTTCAACAATTTGATTTTCGGTTTACGGCAATCACAGTTGTCTTCCGGCTTATGTGGGCAGATTAAAATATCATCAAATTCAATGCCTTGCGAACGAAAAACAGCTAACATGGCATTATGCGGCTTATCAAAATCTTCCTGCGGAAATGAATCCGTTCCCAGGCCGTCTTGATTCGATACCATCACAAAACGATAACGATTTTTTAATTTGAGCAACGCCGGAATCACATTACGTTCGAATTTGAGCTTTTCTAAACTGTCAATTTGAAAATCGGTTTTCGGCTCGTCGATTAACGTGCCGTCACGGTCGATGAATAGGGTTGGTTGTTGAGTCATATAGTGTCCTTGTAAGGCGGGCTTACCCGCTCACCATCAATGCAACATAAAGTGCGGTTAAAATTCCGGATTTTTTTGGGGCCGGCAAGCCCTACGATTAGGCGAGTTTAAGCGCAACCACTGTTTTTTCTAATTCCGCTCTAGTTCCAATCGAAATCCGAATACAATTTTTCAAACCAAAGGCTTTGTGCTGATCACGCAAGATAATGCCCTTTTCCCATAAGGCGTTAAACACTTTTTCACCATCCTGGAATTTCACCAGTACATAATTAGCTTCGGTGGCGAAAATCTTTACTACGCTTGGGATTTGTTTGAGTTCGCCAATCAACCACGCGCGATTTGCCAATACATCTGCAACCCGCATTTTCATTTGTGCTACGCCCTGTGGCTGTAAAGCCTGAGCGGCAATATCCGAAACGGGTACCGGCAACGGATAAGGGGCAATCACTTTTTGCAGCACGCCGATAAGCTCAGGATTTGCCAAGGTAAAACCGCAACGTAACCCCGCCAGAGCAAAGGCTTTGGAAAGCGTACGGATAATGGCTAAGTGCGGATAATTTCCCAGTTGTTTTATCATCGAAGTTTCAGGGCTGAATTCAATATAGGCCTCATCCACTACTACAATAGCGCTGCCGGCTGTAATGTCCAACAAACGAATCAAATCCGCCTGATTTAACACATTACCTGTCGGGTTATTCGGACTACACACAAAAATCACTTTTACGCCTGCTAAATTTTTTTCAATTTCAGGTAAATCCAGCTGAAAATCCTCTGTTAACGGTACGGTTTTAGTGGCTATACCTAGCGTTTCCGCACTCACGGCATACATGCCGTAAGTAGGCGGACAGTAAAGTACTTTGTCTTCCGGTTCGCAAAACCCTTTAATCAACAATTCAATGCTTTCGTCGCCGCCTCGGGTCACAATCACATTTTCAGGTTTTACGTCCGCGTAAGCGGCATAGCCCTTTATCACCGCTTCTGGTTGCGGTTCGGGATAACGGTTAAAAATACGCTCGGAAAGGTTAAAGTCCGGCGAAGTCGGGTATTCGTTGGCATTCAGCCACACATCGCCGTTACCGCCCAACCGACGTGCGGATTGATATGGCGTTAAGGCTTGAACGTTTTTTCGCGAGAGTTGTGAGATGCTCATATTATCTTCCTTTTCTTTCGTAGGAGCGGGTTATTTAATTTTTGCTAATCGAATCGATACTGCCTGTTTATGCGCATCCAACCGTTCCGCCGCTGCCATCACTTCGACGGTTTTAGCTAAATCTTTAAAGCCTTGCGGGCTGAGTTCCTGTACCGTCATGCGTTTGCTGAAATCCGCCAGACCTAGGCTGGATGAAGTCCGGGTATAGCCGTAAGTAGGTAAAACGTGGTTAGTACCGCTGGCATAATCTCCCATACTTTCGGGGCTGTAGGCACCTAAGAAAATTGAGCCTGCATTATCGATATTCGATAATAAATCACGGGCGTTTTGTACTTGAACCACCAAATGTTCCGGCGCATATTCATTACTGATTTCAACACATTGCTGTAAATTTTCAGCAATAAAAATACGACTGTGCGCTAACGCTTTTTGCGCAATTTCGGAACGTGGCAAGGTGGTCAGTTGGCGTTCGACGGCGAGTTCGGTTTCCAGCGCCAATCGTTCGCTCGGCGTAACCAGAATGACTTGGCTATCGGCACCGTGTTCCGCCTGAGAAAGCAAATCACTCGCCACAAAATCAGGATCGGCATTTTCATCGGCAAGTACCAGCACTTCCGACGGCCCCGCCTGCATATCAATGGCGGCGCCGTTCACCGCCTGGCTTACCTGGCGTTTAGCTTCCGTCACAAAGGCGTTGCCCGGTCCGAAAATTTTATCTACTTTCGCTACGGTTTCCGTACCGAATGCCATTGCAACGACGGCCTGTGCGCCGCCTACCTGATAAATGGTTTCTACGCCGCAAAGATTCGCCGCATAAAGGATCGCATCGGCAATCGGTGGCGGCGAACAGAGCACGATTTTTTTACAGCCTGCAATTTTGGCGGGAATTGCAAGCATTAATACGGTTGAAAACAGGGGCGCCGAACCGCCGGGAATATATAATCCCACACGATTAATCGGGCGGGTCAGCACTTGGCAACGTACACCCGATTGGGTTTCGACATCCGCCTCGACGGGAACCTGTGCAAGATGGAAAGCTTCGATATTTTTCTTCGCATTTTGAATGGCTTGTTTTAATTCTTCCGGCAGGCGTTGCGCAGCTTCCTCAATTTGCTGTTCGGAAACCTCCAAACTATTCAATTTTACTCTATCGAATTTTTCCGAAAGCTCAAACAGCGCTTTGTCGCCATTGGCAACCACATTTTCCCGAATGGCATCCACCGCATCTTTAATATTCCCCGCCGCAGAAATCGCCGGGCGGGTAAGGGCTTGTTTCTTTTCTTGTTCGGTTAAATCTTTCCAAATTAGGGTTTGCATATTTATCTCCGTTTTTCTCTTTCTTAAATCTCCCCTAAATTCCCCCTCTTTAACAAAGGGGAACGGAGAACGATCTCAAGCCAGCATTTTTTCAATAGGTAACACCAGCACCGAACTTGCGCCTTTTTCTTTTAATTGTTCCATAGTCTCCCAGAACAGATTTTCCTGACTGACCACGTGAACAGCCACTTTAGTATCGTCGTGGGCAAGCGGGAGAATTGTTGGATTTTCCACTCCCGGTAACAGCGCGGTAATTTCTTCCAATTTATCTTTCGGCGCGTGTAGCATAATGTATTTGGATTCATCGGCTTGTTGTACGCCTTGAATACGGGTGAGAATTTTATCCACCAACGCCTGTTTTTCCTCCGACAGCGGTTCCTTACGTTGAATTAAGCAGGCTTTTGAACGATAAATCACTTCCACTTCTTTTAAACCGTTGGCTTCAAGAGTAGCGCCGGAGGAAACCAAATCGCAAATGGCGTCGGCTAAGCCAGCACGAGGTGCGACTTCAACGGAACCGTTTAATAAAATACTTTTGAAAGGAACGCCCTGTTCTGCCATATAGCGTTTTAGTAATTGAGGATAAGAGGTAGCAATACGACAATCGCTCAGCGATTCGGGGCCGTCAAATTCAACATCGCTATCCACCGCCAGCGACAAGCGACAACCGCCGAATTCTAAACGGCGCAACATTTTATATTCCACTTTGTCGCCTGCCGCCGTGCGGGTTAATTCTTCTTCCTCCAACACGTTTTCGCCGATAATGCCTAAATCGACCACACCGTCAAACACCAATCCGGGAATATCGTCATCACGTACTCTTAAAATGTCGATAGGTAGATTTTCCGCATAAGCAATTAATTTTTGTCCTTGTAAATTAATTTTTACACCGCATTGTTTAAGTAATTCCTGGGATTCATCACTTAAACGGCCTTTTTTCTGCATTGCAATTCTTAAACGTTTATTGGTTGACATATTGTATTTCCTTTTATTGTTTTTTATTTAATCGGGTTAAATCCGGAGTATAAAAAAACCTCCCGAAAGTTTCCTTCCGAGAGGTTTAGCAATCCTGTTTCCACACTTGCCCGGAAGTTTTCTTTTCTTCCGAACACCACAAAACGCCCGAAAGATCAATCAGGGTGATGATGGTGATGAGATAAAGTGCGGTTGAAGTTCATGTTATTTCTCCAATTTTTCTATGCCCTTTAACTTACTGCAAAATCTTTTAAGCCGCAAGCTGTTTTTGCTATTTTTTATGATTTTTTTGCACGGATAAAAAGTAATACGGGGCGGTGCTGCAAATCCTTAAATTCCGTTTGCCACTCCGCTTGGTCGGCAAGCATGGGCTCCGCCATTTTCTCAATTGTAAAACCCACCTGTATTAAATTATTTACGATTGTTGAAATCGTTCGATGATAAGTTAAAAACGGCTGTTTAAACCAACTGCGCTCCCGCTTGCCTTCATCCCGATAAAAATTCAGACGATAAGCGATTTGTTGTTTATTTTCATCTTTTTCCCAGCGTTCTCCGCCCTGATAGGCGGTGACGACGGGATGCTCCTGAGAAAAAACCAAGCTTCCCCGCGCCGTTAATTTATTAGCGATTTTCGTCAACAATGCAGGAAAATTTTCAACATAGTGGAAAGCAAAAGAGCTGGTAATCACATCAAATTGTGCCTCCGGCAGTTGATCAAGTTGTTCCATGGGAAGATGGTGCAAACTAAAGCTGCCTGATGAAAACTGCAGTCGATTTTCGCAGAGTTTCCCCAAATCGATTTCCGCCTGTTTCAGCATACTTGCAGAAAGATCGATGCCCACTACTCTTTTTGCCCCCAGCCGCAAATACATCTGCAAATGCCCGCCTGTTCCGCAGCCCATATCCAGCAAGGTTTTACCCGTTATATCAGGCAATAAAGACAGCATAGTCGGTTTCTCGACTATTTCATTTAAGCTGCCGGGATTGGCGCGAAGTTTTTGGTATAACTCAAAAAATCCTTCGCTGTCATAAACGGATTCTTTCATAGCAATAAATCAATAAAAAAATACAGGCACGGGAAATTGTCCGTGCCGGTTATAAGGCCTGAGCGGGTGATTTAACCTTTAAATTCCGGTAACCAGCCGAACTGCATAGCAAGCTGGGACAGGATATTTAACACGCCGAAAATAATAATGAAATACACCATTAAATTACCGCCGAAGCAACTATAAGAAGGTTTGTTGAATTTTTTCCGGCTCGCTTTCGCCAACAATGCCGGCACGATAGCCGCCCAAATCGTTGCCGCCAGCCCCGCGTAACCAATGGCGATAACGAAACCGTAAGGGAATTGCAAACTGAGTAATAATGGCGGCAAAAAAGTCGCTAATGCCGTTTTCGTTCTGCCGGCTTTGCTGTCGTCAAAACCGCAAAGATCCGCAATATAATCGAATAAACCCAAGGTCACGCCTAAAAATGAACTGGCTATTGCCATATAAGCAAAGAAGTTCAACGCCAGAGCGATATAATCCGTTTGAATATATTTACTTAATGCCGCAAGTAATGCCGCAATATCACCGCCTTTTTCAATAACCGGAACAAATTCCGCACGCGGTAAATTCCCTTGAATTGCTAATTGCCACAAAATATAGATAATCAGTGCAATAAATGTGCCGACAAAAACGGATTTCGAAACCTTGCCCGCATCACGATTATAGTACTTAACCAGACTTGGCACGTTTTGATGAAATCCGAAGGAAACCAGGCATACCGGCAGAGCCACTAAAGCATAAGGCAAATATTGAGTATCCTGCGAAGTTGCCGAGTTAAGCAGTACATCGGCATTAGCGGATGAAATCAATCCCGATACGGAAAGGAAGAAAGAAATAACCATACCGCCAATGAGTATCGTACTAAAGCGATCCACGGCTTTTGTGGAAAACCATACAAAAACGGCAAGCACAAAGGTAAAAATTAATGATCCGGAAGATCTGCCGATTTCTACCGCACTTTGTTCGGAACTCAATAACTGATTAAGGAAACCCTCTGTAATCCCACCGCCGGAAGTAATGTAAGCATAGGTTAAAATATACAGCACAAACGCCAGCGACAGGCCGTTTAAGATATTCCATCCCTTCCCGAGCAGATCTTTTACGATGGTGTCAAAACTTGAGCCCGTGGGATAATGCAAATTGGCTTCTAACAACATCAAGCCCGATGACATCATGCAAAACCAGGTATAGATTAGAATTAATAATGATCCTAAAAACCATACGCCGGCGGTTGAAATCGGGTTGGCTAACATTCCCGCACCGATTGTTCCGCCGGCAATAATCATTGCGCCGCCAAGCAAAGAAGGTTGTTTTTTGTTTTTCATAGATTTTTCCATAAAGGTTTTCCATGTTAAATAACTTTTTGAACTATTATAGTAGTACATTTAAGAAAGACAAGTATAAAACAAAGAAAATTATCGGCGGATAACAAGGATTCGATAGCGGTCTGCCAAGTACTAAAAAGTGCGGTCAAAAAAGCGATTTTTTCTAACTTATTAAAAATATTAAGTATTATCTAACAAACAAGGCGAACGGTTAATCACCATCAACGAAAGTTGCACGACCCAACCGATTGATAAGGCAAAAACTACAGTACCAATCCCCACCGTGCCGCCTAACAGAAAACCTAACAGGCAAACCGTTACTTCAATACTGGTACGCACAATGCCGATTCGCCAGTGAAAACGCTGGCAAAGCCCCACCATTAAGCCGTCTCTGGGACCGGCTCCTTGGTGGCAGGTTAAATAAAATGCGGTGCCGACACCAAAACAAAACACGCCGATAAAAACAAAAACCAAACGTCCGAGCAAGCTTGTAGGCGCGGGAACATAAGCGGTGGTAATGCCGAGAAATAAAGCGATCACGAGAATATTCAGCAAAGTGCCGAGACCCAGTTTTAATTTTAGCGGAAACCAGGCGAGCATAACCATGATACTGATCAACAGCGAAGCCCAGCCCACACCGAATCCGCCCTGCAAAGCCACGCCTTGCGAAAGAATGGTCCAGGGCGCCGACCCCAAATTGGATAACAGCAGCAATCCGTCCCCGATTCCCACAATCACAAAAGAGAGCAGCAAAACGCTAAGAGATCTGAATTCCAGAGACCAAAACGAGGTTGCCGTCCAGCGGGTTTGAGGAAGAATTTGATGTTTTTTTGACATATAAATAAGCGCTTATCCAATTCGATTGGGATTATCATAATTTAAGGAAATCGAAAATAAAATGAAATTAAACGCATAATATATACTAAAAGAGGATAAAAATTCTTAGAAAAAATGATTTAACTCGCATTTTTACGCTTTTCCACAAGATTTTTTAACTAAAAATCAGTATAGTAGCGGGGATTTTCTAATCTCTATAATTTTAATTCATTCTGAGGTTCTATATGAGCATGTTAACCAGCCTTCTGGGTATTTTTGTGTTATTAGCCATTGCTTATTCTCTTTCGAGCAATCGCAAAGCAATTAATTTCCGCACTGTAGGGGGAGCGTTATTAATTCAAATCTTAATCGGCGCATTTATTTTATACGTGCCGGCAGGTCGGGATATTTTACTTTCGATGGCAAACGGCGTAGCAAAAGTAATTTCTTACGGTAACGAAGGGATTAAATTCGTGTTCGGCGGTTTAGCCGGCGATAAAATCTTTGAGGTATTCGGCGGCGACGGTTTTATTTTCGCCGTGCGTGTGTTACCGAGTATCGTCTTCTTCTCCGCATTAATTTCCCTGCTTTACTATATCGGCGTTATGCAATGGGTGATTAAAATCATCGGCGGCGCATTGCAGAAATTGCTCGGTACATCAAAATCCGAATCTATGTCGGCGGCAGCTAACATTTTCGTGGGTCAAACCGAAGCACCTTTAATCGTTAAACCTTATATCAGCCGCATGACCGAATCCGAATTATTCGCGGTAATGTGCGGCGGTTTAGCCTCTATCGCCGGTTCCGTTATGGCGGGTTATGCCGGTATGGGCGTGCCGTTGACTTATTTAATCGCCGCTTCATTTATGGCGGCGCCTGCGGGTTTATTGTTTGCGAAAATTCTAGTGCCGCAAACAGAAAAATTTGACGATGCCATCGAACATGTCGAACTTGAAAAACCGGCAAATATTTTAGATGCAGCAGCGGGCGGCGCCTCATCGGGTTTACAATTAGCCCTCAACGTAGGTGCGATGTTAATTGCTTTTGTGGCGTTAATCGCTTTAATCAACGGTATTTTAGGCGGTGTCGGCGCTTGGTTCGGCATGCCCGAATTATCATTAGGTGAAATTTTCGGTTGGATTTTCCGTCCGCTAGCCTGGTTAATCGGCGTACCTTGGGAAGAGGCCGGCGTTGCAGGTCAAATGATTGGTACAAAACTTGCCATTAACGAATTTGTCGGTTATTTGGAATTCACCAAATACTTAACGCCTGAAACCCCAATGGTATTAGGCGATAAAACAAAAGCCGTTATCACTTTCGCTTTATGCGGTTTTGCCAACTTCAGTTCGATCGCTATTTTAATCGGCGGCTTGGGCGCCATGGCGCCGAATCGTCGCGGCGATATCGCACGCCTTGGTATAAAAGCGGTTATTGCCGGTTCTCTTGCCAACTTAATGAGTGCAACCTTAGCGGGCTTATTTATCGAATTAAGCGGTGTTGCGTTAGGCTAATATTAAATTTGCGTTAAAAGTGCGGTATAATTTACCGGATTTTTAAATTGCCCGTAATTCTCAACACCACGAGTAAGTCGTGGTGTTGTTGTTTTAATCAAAAGAAAACGTTTGCTTAAAAAATAAACGCTGACCAAAAGAGGAAACTTCTATGACTCCACATATTAATGCGCCTGAAGGTGCTTTCGCTGATGTTGTTTTAATGCCGGGCGATCCACTGCGAGCAAAATATATCGCCGAAACTTTCTTGGAAAACGCAAAAGAAGTCACCAATGTACGTAATATGCTTGGTTACACCGGAACTTACAAAGGTCGCCCCGTTTCCGTAATGGGGCACGGTATGGGAATTCCGTCTTGTTCTATTTATACAAAAGAGTTAATTACCGAATACGGCGTGAAAAAAATTATCCGCGTAGGCTCATGCGGTGCCGTTCGTAATGACGTTAAAGTGCGCGACGTAATCATCGGTTTAGGCGCCTGTACGGATTCCAAAGTAAACCGCATTCGTTTTAAAGATAACGATTTTGCCGCAATTGCGGATTTCGATATGACTCAAGCGGCGGTGCAAGCGGCAAAAGCCAAGGGCATCAATTATCGCGTGGGCAATCTGTTCTCTGCGGATTTATTTTATACGCCAGATGTGGAAATGTTCGACGTCATGGAAAAATACGGCATTTTAGGGGTGGAAATGGAAGCCGCCGGCATTTACGGCGTTGCCGCCGAATTTGGTGCGAAAGCATTAAGCATCTGTACCGTATCCGACCATATACGCACCGGCGAACAAACTTCTTCGGAAGAACGCCAATTAACCTTCAACGATATGATCGAAATCGCTTTAGAAAGCGTATTGTTAGGCGATCAGGCTTAATTGTTCAAAAGTGCGGTAAAAATTTCCGGATTTTTTACCGCACTTTTTTCTTGTCCCCGCATTTTGCAGATATTTCATTCACTAAGCCCTATTAATCGGGTAAACTAAGCCCATTATTTTTTACTCATGGAGCGCACAATGAATTTTATTGGGAAAATCCTAGGTTTTATTATCGGTTACCGTTTCGGCGGACTGTTCGGTGGTATCGCCGGGCTTATTTTAGGCCATATCGCGGATAAAAAATTATATGAATTAGGTAGCGTAAATTCATCATTTTTTAGCAAAAAAATTACCCGCCAGTCACTATTCATGCAAACTACCTTCGCCGTATTGGGGCATTTAAGCAAAGCCAAAGGGCGAGTTACCGAAGAAGATATTCAGCTGGCGAACAATCTAATGAGCCAAATGCAATTGGATGTCGCCAACCGCCAACTTGCGCAAAATGCTTTTAACCGCGGTAAAGAAGCGGATTTCCCGGTACGCGAAGTAATTCGTGAATTCCGTATAGGCTGCGGTCAGCGCGCCGATTTACTACGTATGTTTTTACATATTCAGGTACAGGCCGCGTTTGCCGATTCCAACTTGCATAATAATGAAAAAGAATTGCTTTTTGTGATTGCCGAAGAACTCGGTCTTTCCCGATTCCAATTTGATCAAATGTTAGCCATGGAAATGGCCGCCCGCCAATTTACCCAAGGCGGATTCTACCGTCAACAGCAATATCAGCAACAAAGTCACCAACAATATAATCAAGAAAATTATCAAAATTCCTACCGCACTTCGTCAGGCCCTACGGTAGAAGACGCCTACAAAGTGCTGGGCGTTAACGCCGGCGATAACCAACAAACGGTAAAACGCGCTTATCGTCGTTTAATGAACGAACATCACCCGGACAAACTTGTAGCGAAAGGACTACCGAAAGAAATGATGGAAATGGCAAAAGAAAAAGCGCAACAAATCCAGGCGGCTTACGATTTAATCTGCAAAGTGAAAGGTTGGAAATAATGGCATTTCCCTTGCGCCCTTTTCCGTTGTTGTTAGCCGTATTTATCAGCCTGCTCGCAATTTGGTCTGCGGTTGAGCCGGTCTCCCGCGCAGTGTGGTATGCGGAAGTAGTGCCGGTTTTCGCGGTATTTATGCTGTTGATTGTCACTTATCCTTGGTTTCAATTCAGCAATCCGGCTTATTTTTGTATGTCTCTTTGGTTGATTTTGCATTTAATCGGCGCCCATTACACTTTTGAACTGGTGCCTTTTAAATGGGGAAGCGATTTACTTGCCGGCTGGTTAGGCGAAGGGCGTAACCATTTTGACCGTGTCGCCCATTACATCATCGGTTTTTATAGCTTCCCTATGGCGGAATTTTTATTACGCCGTAAACTGACCGGCCCTATTGTCGCCGGATTTTTCAGCCTGTTTTTTATCATGTCGGTTGCCGCCGGTTATGAGTTGATTGAATGGCAATACGCGGTTATCGCAGGCGGTCAGGAAGGCATTGCCTTCTTGGGCTCGCAAGGCGATGTGTGGGATGCGCAAAAAGATATTCTTGCCGATACCCTGGGCGCATTAACCGCCCTGCTCTTGTTTTATTTTATTCGCCCGGATAAAAAGTATTCATAATGCGTGTTATTTTAGCTCCTATGCAAGGCGTGCTGGACGCTTTTGTGCGCCAACTGCTTACTGAAGTCAATGATTACGATCTCTGTATTTCCGAATTCGTGCGAGTAGTTGACCAACTGCTACCGGAAAAAGTGTTTTATCGCCTTTGCCCCGAACTGAAAAATGCCGGCAAAACAACCACCGGCACGCCTATACGAGTCCAACTTCTCGGTCAATTTCCCGAATGGCTGGCGGAAAATGCGGTGCGCGCCGTTGAATTAGGGTCTTTCGGCGTCGATCTTAACTGCGGTTGTCCGTCAAAAACGGTAAACGGCAGTCATGGCGGCGCCTCTTTATTAAAACAACCGGAATTAATTTATCAGGCGACCCGAGCCATTCGAACCGCCGTACCTAAACATTTGCCGGTCAGCGTAAAAGTGCGCCTGGGCTGGGATTCCGCCGACTTCGCCTTTGATATTGCCGATGCCGTTCAACAAGGCGGGGCGAATGAAATCACTATTCACGGACGAACAAAGGCCGACGGTTACAAAGCGGAACGAATCAACTGGGAAAAAATCGGTGAATTGCGCCGAAAACTCGCTATTCCGGTAATTGCCAACGGTGAAATCTGGAACTGGCAAGACGGACAAAATTGCCTTGCGGTAACGGGATGCGAAGATTTAATGATTGGGCGCGGTGCGTTAAATATTCCTAATTTAAGCCGGGTGGTCAAACGTAACGAAGAAAAATTGCCGTGGCATAAAGTGATACGGATTTTGCAAAAATACGCTCATTTAGAAAATATTCATGACACAGGTTTTTATCATGTGGCTCGCATTAAACAATGGCTGCAATATTTAAAAAAAGAATATCCGCAGGCTACTATGCTGTTTGACTATATTAAAACCTGTCATAATGCGGACGAATTACGAATAAAAATGGAACACTTACAATGAAATACCAATGGATCTTTTTTGATGCCGACGAAACCCTTTTTTCCTTTAATGCTTTTGCCGGGCTACAAAAGTTGTTCGCCGATAACGGGTTAAAATTTAACGAGCAGGATTTTACTCAATACGAGAAAGTCAATAAACCTCTTTGGGTAAAATATCAAAATGCGGAAATCAGTGCGGAACAGATTCAAACTATCCGGTTTGAGCCTTGGGAGCAAAAGTTAGGCAAAAGTGCGGTCGAAATTAATCAAGATTATATGCTTGCGCTCGCGGATCTGTGTAAGCGAAACCATTCACACCCTGGAAAAACAGGCAAAACTGGCAATTATTACAAACGGCTTTACCGCCTTGCAACATCTTCGTCTGCAAAGAACCGGTTTAGCACAATATTTCCAGTTTATTACTATTTCGCAAGAACTCGGCATAGCCAAACCGGACGCCCGAATCTTCGAGCATAGTTTACAACAGGCGGACATTGAAGATAAAAGCCAGGTGTTAATGGTAGGCGATAACTTACATTCGGATATTTTAGGCGGAAAGAACGCCGGCTTGGATACTTGTTGGTTAAGTTATGACAAAGCCAACGATAGTGATATTGCACCGACTTACAGCATTAAGAAATTTAATGAATTACTGGATGTGGTGGCGGCTTAATTAAAATTTCTCACTTTTTTGACCGCACTTTTAACAAAAATAACAAAAACGGCACTTTCAGTTTAAAGTGCCGTTTTGCTTATTATTTAGTCGGTTTGTTACATTGGGTAACGGCGCCGATTTTTGTGCAATAAGAACCGTCACTGGCATAAGTATGTTCACCGGTGTTGTAATATACCGTGCCTTTGTTACTGTATGTGGTATTACCTACCCGATTATAAATCGAACCGTCCTGTCCGTGCACCGAATTACCTTGCTGGCTGAAAGCCGCACTGTTATTATTGCCCATATTTCCTACTTGATTACCCATTTTATTTAACGTGGGGGAAACGGCTAATACTAAAACCGGCGCGGCAATAATTAATGCCAACAGCCAGATGACCATTTTATCCATCGCAAAACCTCCAATAAAAAAGTACGCCCGACACGTACTTTTTGACAATAAACACCGGCGAATGTTCAGCCGAATTTTGAAAGTCTAGCGATCCAATCCTAAGACTTTACGTCCGTTAATGCTGGCGATATTCACCATTTCATCCAAATTAGGGAAACGGCAACCTGCCGCAAGCAAGCTCAGTTCCTGCCACATATCGCCTTCGCACAACGGCACCATATAATCGCAGATATTATCCGTACCTAAGGCGACCGTAATACCTTCCGGAATCATTTCATCGGCAGGCGTTAAAGCATTATGGAACGGCATTAATTCTTCTTTACGGTTACTATCAATCCATGCCATCGGGCAGGCGATTATCATCATCTGAGCTTCACGCATTTTTTTGTAAAGTTCATAGCGATATTCTCTTGAATGTGCACCGATAGAAATACCGTGAATCGCCACCACGCGCCCCTGCATGCCGTGTTCAATGGTTTTATCACAGAGTTGCTCGGTTTCTTTTTCTTTCGGCGTGTTGAATTGGTCAACGTGAACATGGCACATAATACCCAACGATTTCGCTTTATCCAATAAAATATCCATTGCTTCCAGACCCCGACCATAGTCTAATTCGTCACGATAAGGAAGCCCGCCAATCATATCCACCATTTCCGAACCGATATCAAACCATTTGCGAGCCGTAGGTTCAATCACGCCTTTTAAAGTTTGATTCGCAAATTTAAGAATAATATCGTTTTTATACACGTCACGGGCTTTATGCGCCGCAATAATTGCCCGATCTTCGCAAATCGGATCGATATCTACAAAGGTACCGAATGCCGTTACGCCTTGAGAAATCATTAATTCGATAGACTGACAAAAACGAGCGTAATAATATTCCACACTTGAAGTGCGTTTTACCTCGTCCACCAAATCCCATTTTTGCTGTAAATTACTATTATGATAAATATGAATTTTTTCCGGGGTCATGGTGAACGCGCGGTCGGCATGGGCATGTGCGTTAACCCAACCGCCTTTTTTGATAATCTCATCTCTTATGTAAGTTTTAAAACTGCGAACATGATTCTTCATGATTACTCCGTAATGCTATTTGAATTGATTGAAAATGGATAGGATTAAACAAAACAAATGAATTATTAATTGAAAAAAGAAGAGCAATCAATGGGCAAGAACGCACACCGACTGTTTTGAAAAGAATGTTATGAAAAATTCTCTGATTTTTGATTAATAACATTGTTATCTAGTCCTTAGTTGGTACTAGCTGGATAGTATAAATTGTTATATTACAAAAATATAATCGGTTTTGGCTATCGGTTTAAAACTTATATGTTGACCATAATTACTTCGCCATAAACGAACGGCTTTGAGTAAAGACTTCCAGGAATAAGCCCAGCGGCGGACGTAATGAGGATTCTTTTTCATAATCCACATTATATTTCTGGTATTGTCCTTTACGATCAATATGATATTGGTTGCCATTAGGGCTAATGATGACATTCCAGCGATAATTGCCGACCAATATCCAATCCGCCTTGCGCGAAATATTTATCAGGCTTTCTCCTTGGGCGTAATCGGTAATCGGATTTTCCACTTTAAAGACATTCTGCATTAGAGTCGGCACCAGATCCACATGGCTGGTTAATTTGCTTTGCTGTTCGTTCAGCAATGCATTCCAACGGATAATCATCGGCACTTGGATTTCATCCAAACCAAAATAATCGATATGTTCTTTATCGGACAATTGGAAGGCATGACCATGATCTGCGGTAATAATCACGATGGTTTTATCCAATAAACCGCGCTCCTGCAATTGCTCAAACACAATTTGCAGCTGAACATCCACATTGCCCAATTGGTTATCGTAAATTTCCGTTTCTTCCTCTTTGGATTTCGGATCCGCATTCTGCACTGCGGTTAGCACATCCAAGTCTAAATAACTAAACCAAGCCTGATCTAAATGCGCTTTATTTAACCAAATTAACCAATTTTTTACCGCACTTTGATTGCCCGCTTTAATTCTCGGCAAATTCACTTTTTGGAATAGCGCCTGTCTGAATAAACTGTCTTTAAAATTGTTGGCGGAAAACAAACCCATTTGATAATGTTCCGCCTGCAATTTCTTAAACAGCTCGGATTCCGTTTTATTGTGCAAAATACTGTCGGTATAACTTGCATTCAACCCGTAGAACAAGCCGGTTAAGCCTAAATTGCTATTGTTACCCGTACTGTAATGATTCATAAATTGAGCGGATTGTTTAGCGAACTCGGTTAAATTCGGCATTTTGCTTTCAATAACGGAATCGTAGCGCATACCTGAAATATTAATCAGCAATATATTCGGTTTCCGCTCGATCGGCATATAAGCCAATTTATGCTTAGGATAATCGATATTAAAAGCTTCGGGGCGACCTTCCTGTTCTAATGTCTGCGCGTATTCGGTTTTATCCAGCAGGCCGTTTTTTTCCAAAAAGGTTCGGGCGGTCATCGGGTAGGATAACGGAAAGTTTGATTTCTGCATGGTAATCGGGCGATAAATATAGGCGTCCGCCCAAGCATAAATTAAGTGGGTCGCCACAAACATGGTGACAAAGAAAATCCCCACTTTGCGCATCCATTTCTGCCGTTCCAGGCTGCGTAACTTATTCCAGGACCAGCGGGAATACAGCATTTGAACCAGCAAAATTAACGGCATTGGCGCAAAGAAAATCTGCCAATCGCGAGAAAGCTCGCCGTCTTCGGGGTTGACCAGCAAATTCCACACCACGGACGATAAATGCAGATTGAAACGAGAAAACACTTCCGTATCAATCAACAGTAATGTCAGACAAATTGTAGTAACGATAACCGATAAACCGCGGAAAGTACGTTCGTTTTTGATAATAAAACTGAGCGGGAAGATAATCAGCAAATAACCGGCGAACACAACGAAACTGAAATGTCCGAGAATACTGATAAAGAAATAAAGTTTTCCCCAAAGGGTGGACGGCCAATCGATAATAAAAGCATAACGGGAACCAAATAAAATCGCCCAAATAATATTAAAAAGAGCAAACCAATGCCCCCACGAGATTTTCTGTGAGGTTGCTTCACGATATTGTCTGCCGTTTTTAATAAATTGCATTCTTCACTAGCCCTATCGATTATAGTTAGTGGTGTTTTGTTTTAACGGAATTCAATAAGGCGTCGGAAAAGGCTTGAGCCAATACCGTGCGCTGATTCGCCCCGACACTGCTGGTTAATAAATTCGTCACCATATTGCCTAAAACAACTAATGAAAGATCTACCGGCGCCTTGTGTTTTTCCAGGACTTCAATTATATCTTTTAAGATTTCATCAACTTGTTTGTCTTGATATTTTGAATTAATAGCCATGTTCAACCAAATTTATTTCTAATTCTATTCATCACAAAGGATGAATAGTTTACCTGATAATTTTTTAGATCCTAGCATATTTTATGCTTTATCGTTAAAAAAGTGCGGTTATAATTAGGCAAGATTTTTATTAAATATTTTAAATTTACCTATTTGGATTAAAAAATGAGTATTACCGTCAATCAAATTGTTCTGCATCAAATTATCAAACCTGCGTCGGCGAACATTCCGGCTAATAACAATAATGAAACGGAAAACGGAGAAACGGCGACACAAAACACACAATTAGAAACCGTTCTACGTCAGGAATTATTGCCTATTACCGCCGAAGCGGAACAATTTATGCTGGAACTCCATCAGGCTTATCAGAATAAAACCAAAGGTTACGGCGTATTTCAAGAACAATCCCGTTTTGCACAAAGTTTGAACCGGCTGTTAGAGCGGGAAACCGATTTTCTGCCCTTTAGTTATGAAGCGGCAAAATTATTGAGTTCAGAATTAGCCAAATATGCCTTTGCGGAAAGCGGAACCTTTGTGCTTTGCCGGTACAATTTTTTAGCTACCGATTACCTGTTTATTGCTTTATTGGATAGTAAAGCCAGCGTGCTGGTTGATGAAAAATTAGAAATTCACCGCACCCAATATCTTAATATTAACCAATTCGACATCGCCGCCCGTATTAATTTAACGGATTTGCGAGTCAACGCTAATTCAAACCGTTATTTAACCTTTATCAAGGGACGAGTCGGTCGTAAAATCGGCGATTTCTTTATGGATTTTCTTGGTGCGGACGAAGGACTCAACCCGCAAGTACAAAATCAATGTTTATTGCAAGCGGTCAGCGATTATTGCCAAAAGGGCGAATTAAGCGCCGAACAATCCCAAGCGGTAAAAAAACAGGTTTTCGACTATTGCAAAGGACAAATTAATGCCGGCGATGAGATAGAATTGACTGAACTTTCCGAAACAATTCCCACTCTAAACCAGCAGCCTTTTGCCGATTTCGCCGCAGAACAGGATTACGGTTTAGAAAACAATATTCCGCCGGTGCGTTCCGCACTAAAATCCCTGACCAAATTTTCAGGTTCGGGAAAAGGGGTAACAATCAGTTTTGATGCCGAATTATTAGACAAAAGAATTTATTGGGATGATATGCAGGATACCTTAACAATCCACGGTTTGCCGGCAAATTTAAAAGATCAATTACAACGGCTTTTGAAGAATCATAATTAATTTGGCAATTCCGCTAAGTTTAGGTATCATCAGCAAATGTTTCGCCCACAAGACACAAAAGAAAGGTAAATACCATGCAAATTAAACCGATTATTACCGCACTTTTATTAGCGCTAAGTGTAACTTCCTGTTCCACCGTTAGTAAAGTTGTGTATCGTGTAGATGTGCCGCAAGGCAATTATTTGGAATCAGCGGCGGTATCTCAATTACAAGTGGGTATGACCCGCGAACAAGTGCAATACATACTTGGCACGCCGGTTCTAAACGATCCGTTTAGCACAAACACTTGGTATTACGTTTATCTACAGCAAAGAAGTTACGAAACACCCGAACAACACACCTTAACCGTGAACTTTAACCAACAAGGTACGGTTGAAAGTTTTGATTTAGACAAACCTTTGCCGGATCAAGAAAAACAAGTGGTAAACAATGCCAACATCACCATGCCAGAGTCCCAAAGCACCAGCTGGTGGCAATTTTGGAAATAACCTTAAAAAGGATTCACCATGGCTAAAATTTTATTAGTTGACGACGATACGGAACTTACGGAATTGCTTTCGGAATTATTGTCGTTAGAAGGTTTTGAAGTTCAAATCGCATGCAACGGCGAAGAAGCATTAGCAAAAATTGACGAAAGCTACGACATAGTTCTTCTTGATATCATGATGCCGGTTTTAAACGGTATCGAAACATTAAAACGCTTAAGACAGAATTTTACTACGCCCGTTCTTATGTTAACGGCTCGCGGTGATGAAATCGATCGCGTTCTAGGTTTAGAACTGGGCGCCGACGATTATTTACCAAAACCTTTTAATGATCGCGAATTAGTCGCCAGAATCAAAGCGATTTTACGCCGTTCCGTATTAAACAAATCGGCATCTAGCGAAGAAGAAACCCCTTTCGAAGAGCGTAAGGCGATTGAATTTGCCGGTCTGACTCTCTATCCCGGTCGTCAGCAAGTCATGTATCAGGGTCAGGATCTCGAATTAACGGGAACGGAATTCGCTTTATTGTGCGTATTAATCAAACATCCGGGCGAAGTGCTTTCTCGCGAATTATTGAGTCTTGAAGCACTAGGTAAAAACCTGACATCTTTTGACCGTTCAATTGATATGCATATGTCAAATTTACGTAAAAAACTACCGACCAGACCCGATGATTTTCCTTGGTTTAAAACCTTGCGCGGACGTGGTTATATTTTATTAACTGACTAGGGGTTCCACCCCAAGTCCCATCGGGTTATGTCATGATAATAGAGAAACTTAGCAATCATTTACAGTCCATTACAACGCAAATTTTTGCTATTTTCTGGTTTACCTTTACTCTATTATTATTGCTTGCCTTTTTTATTCCAAGCCTGGATAACCGGGTTTATTCCGCCTTAACAAGCGAACAACTGGAAACATATCAAAAGCAGATTGTTACCTCGATTCGCACTAATCAAATTTCACGATTACTTGTTGCCCCCGCTAAATTTGCCATTGATTCCACGGCACCAATCCGCCCTATTTTAATGGATAGCAACAAACGCATTATCGGTGCGCTTCCCGATGAATTGCCGACGGTACAGCAATTTGTGCTGCAATCCGCCAATGTTTCCGCACCAATGGTGAGAAATTTTAATAATATCCAGCTTGCCGGGCCTTTTATCGTTCATCTCAACACACCGGAAAACGAACCCTTTTTACTGTATTTTGTAAAAACGATTAACCCACAAAAAGAAGGCGTTAACTTTATCTTTGACCACCCGGCGCTGATTGTCTTTCTTATTATGTTGTTTTCATCGCCGATATTATGGTGGCTGGCCTGGCGGATTGCCCACCCTTTACGTCGTTTGCAACATTTTGCCGGCCTTGTCTCTAAAGGTGATTTCACCCTGCATAAAGAATTGGAAGAAAGCGGTGTTTATGAACTACGCCAATTAAGTAAAAGTCTCAACCAAATGACCGAGTCGCTGGATAATTTACTGTCAACCCGGCAAGCCCTACTCTATTCTATTTCCCATGAATTAAGAACGCCCTTAACCCGCTTGCAGTTAGCCGTTGCATTAATTCGCCGCCGGCAAGGAGAAAGCAGAGAGTTAACCCGTATTGAAACGGAAGCAGAACGTTTGGATCAAATGATCAATGATCTATTACAGCTATCCCGCAATCAATTAAAATCCGAGCTTGAACGGGAACGCTTTCCGATTACCGAAATTTGGCAAGACGTACTTGAAGATACCAAATTTGAAGCGAAACAAAGAAATATCCACTTTAAAGCAACCTGCAAGATTCCCGATGTTGCAAAATATGCAATTAACGGTAACCGTTCCGCATTAGCCAGTGCCCTGGAAAATATATTGCGTAACGCGCTGAAATATACCAATACATCTATTGAAGCGACGTTTACACTTGAAAATAATTATCTTCGCATTGATATTGACGATGACGGTATCGGTGTACCGGAAAGCGAATATAGCAAAATTTTTACCCCGTTCTATCGACTGGATACCGCACGCACCCGTAGTACGGGCGGAACAGGTTTAGGCTTAGCCATTGTACTGAATATTATCAAACAGCATCACGGGGAAATCGGTGCGAATAAAAGCCGTCTTAAAGGCTTATGTATTACGATGAAATTACCTTTAGACAAATAAACATCCGAAATAAAATTGGCGAGCGACAGTTTATAGTCAAACATATAAAAAGGCGGGCTAACTTAAGTAGCCCGCCTTTTTATCATCCGAGTACTGATATAAAAGTGCGGTCGGTTTTTATAAAGTTTTCTGCATTAACCGAACCAGAATAGATAACCTATGGTACCGATAACAAAGATACACAGAATATTCAGCACAACACCGGCACGAATCATATCGCTTTGTTTAACCTCACCTGTACCAAACACAATGGCATTCGGCGGTGTGGCTACCGGCAACATGAACGCACAGGATGCACCTAAACCGATTAATAACGCTAAGCCCATCTCCGGCATCCCTAATGCTTGCGCAATAGAGATAAAAATAGGTACTAATAAGGCGGCGCTTGCGGTGTTAGAAGTAAATTCCGTTAAGAAAACAATAAAGGCGGTAACAATCAAACCGATTACGTAAAAATGTCCGCCCTGGATAAGGAATACGATACCGTCAGCCATAACTTTACTCGCGCCGGAATCTTTTAATACCGCACTTAAAGTCAAGCCGCCGCCAAACAACAGCAACACGCCCCATTCGGTATTATCCTGAATCTGTTTCCATGAAGCGACGCCGGAAATACAAATCAAAGCCGCTGCTAATAATGCAACCACGCTATCGAAGCTGGCAATATCTTTCGGCAAACCTAACAAACCTGAAAGCATCGGATTTACGGAGGAACTGAACACCCATAAAACGGCGGTTAAAATAAAGATAAGCAAAGTAATAATTCTAGGGGTTGTCATCTCTATTTTTTCAAAATCCTGAGTAAAACGTATATTCAGTCTTGGTTTGAAAATAACATACATACAACCGATCATCAAAGGCATTAATATGATCATAACCGGCATACCGTACCATAACCAATCGGAGAAAGTCAGGTGCAACTGAGAGGCGACAATTGCATTAGGCGGACTGCCTACCAATGTCCCCATACCGCCGATACTCGCGCTATAAGCAATACCTAACAGAACAAAAGTATAGGTATTATGCTCTCGCTCACGATCCAATTGGCTTAAAATTCCCATTGCTAACGGTAACATCATTGCAGCCGTCGCCGTATTGCTAATCCACATTGACAAAAATGCGGTCACACTAAACAAATACAGCACGGCAATGAATAAATTCCCTTTTGCCAAAGCCATAATACGATTAGCAATTAAACGATCCAATTTTTGGATGTGTAATGCCGTTGCCAAAGCAAAACCGCCGAAAAACAGGAAAATAGTCGGATCCGCAAATGCCACTAAGGCATTTTTAGTGGTGACTAAGCCTAAACCAATGGCGAGTAACGGCACTAATACGGCGGTTACGGTAACGTTTAAAGCTTCGGTCAGCCATAACACACCCACAAATACAAGTAACGCCAAACCTTTATTCACATTTTGCTCAAAAGGAAGAAAGGCTAATAACAATGCAAAAATAATCACATCCGCCATAAAAATCAGCGAATTTCTAGAGAAGATGGACGGTGGAGAAACGGAAGTTTGCGTATTCATAAAGTTTACCCTCAAATCAATGTACGGCTTTACTAAGTTAGCAATTGGTTAATTATACGCAATATAAATGTTATAAATTTGTGATTTACTTCAAAGAATATTTGCATCTTACACAGCAGAAACTGTAAATCAACGCTTTTTGTGAACATTTTTCACCGGATTTCGTTCAAATTTTATCATCATAAACAGCTTTTCCTATGATGTTTTGTAAAAATTGGAATCACTATCGCAAAAAGTGCGGTTAAAATTTCGCAAGTTTTGGAAAATTGATAGATTAATGAGAAATAAATCAGTAGAATGTCGCCCTTTATTAAGATCTGTCAACGAAAAACGGATCCCCTAAGTCACAAGGTGTAACAACGAGACAATAGAGGCAATATGACTGAAAAAATTAATTTAATGAACCTAACCCGCCAACAAATGCGCGAGTTTTTTAAAGAATTAGGCGAAAAACCTTTCCGAGCGGATCAACTCGTAAAATGGATCTATCACTTTGGCGAAGATAACTTCGACAATATGACCAATATTAATAAGAAATTACGCGATAAATTAAAAGCGGTAGCGGAAATCAAAGCGCCGGAAATTGCCGTTGAACAACGTTCTGCAGACGGCACTATCAAATGGGCGATGCAGGTGGGCGACCAGCAAATCGAAACAGTTTATATCCCTGAAGCCGATCGCGCCACTCTTTGCGTTTCATCGCAAGTAGGCTGCGCTTTAGCCTGTACGTTCTGTTCGACCGCGCAACAAGGTTTTAACCGTAACCTAACGGTGTCTGAAATCATCGGGCAGGTATGGCGGGCATCAAAAGTGATAGGCGAATTCGGCGTGACCGGTATTCGCCCCATTACCAATGTAGTTATGATGGGGATGGGCGAACCTTTACTAAATGTAGCGAATGTAGTACCGGCAATGGAACTGATGTTAGATGATTTCGCTTATGGTTTGTCAAAACGCCGCGTTACATTATCGACTTCCGGTGTAGTTCCCGCATTGGATAACTTAAGCGGCATGATCGATGTAGCGTTGGCAATTTCTTTGCACGCGCCGAATGACGAGTTGCGCGATGAAATTGTGCCGATTAATAAAAAATATAATATTAAAATGTTAATTGATTCGGTAAACCGTTATTTAAGCGTGTCTAACGCCAATCACGGCAAAGTAACCATCGAATATGTTATGTTGGATCATGTAAACGACAGCATTGAACACGCTCATCAATTGGCTGAAGTACTAAAAAATACACCTTGTAAAATTAACCTGATTCCATGGAATCCGTTCCCGCAAGCACCTTATGGCAAGAGTTCAAATACGCGGGTGGACAAATTCCAAAAAACCTTGATGGAATACGGTTTTACCGTTATCGTGCGTAAAACCCGCGGCGATGATATTGATGCCGCCTGCGGCCAGCTGGCGGGAGATGTTATTGATCGCACAAAACGTACGGCTGCAAAGCGCCAGTTCGGACAAAACATTGACGTTCAACTACAATAAATTCCAACTCTTGTAAACGTGCCATATAAATAAGGAAGAATGATGACTTTCAAATTTCAACAAAAATTGACCGCACTTTTTTCCTTATTTATTTCACTGTTACTTTCAGCCTGTAGCTCGTCTCCCCAGGTAAATGCGGAAAATTTAGCTAAACAACAGGCGGCTAAAGCACGTATTGAATTAGGCTTAGCCTATTTACATCAACAAAATATCAATCAGGCTAAACAAAATTTCGATAAAGCGCTGGAACACGCGCCTCAATATTATTTAACCCATTCGGCACTAGCTTATTTTTATCAACAACTGGGTGACGTCAAACAAGCGCGCATCCATTATCAAAAAGCCATTGATTTAGATAATAATCAGGGTGACGTACATAACAATTACGGCACTTTTCTCTGTTCGCAAGGACAATTTGAACAAGCTTACGACGAATTCGAACAGGCGCTTCAATCACCCAATTATTATCGTCAAACCGATAGCTACGAAAACTTGGCGCTTTGTGCATTATCAGCTAAAAATAATGAGCGTTTTCAACGTTATTTAACCAAATTAGAAAAATTGGATCCCAAGCGCGCCGCCAAATTAGAAAATATATCGAACTAAGCCTTTTCGTTTAATATTTCGTCAGGATTCATCATGTCTCCGTACCGGGGCATTTTATTCGGGAATTCTATGTAATAAAGGTTGCAAAACTAAGGATACAACTTTAAACTTTACCAACTTCCGTCTCGCTTTAAAAAATAGACTATTTATCTATGGACAATCAAACAATATCAGACCAATCCCCCCTTTCTCTTGGCGAACAACTACGCCGGGCTCGCGAAAAATTAAACATCTCCATTGATGAGGTAGCCGCTAAACTCAATTTGCGTAGTGCAATTATTCAGGCTATTGAAAATGATGAATTTGTACAAAAATCGATTCCCTCGACCTTTATGAAAGGTTATGTGCGTAACTATGCAAAATTTCTAAAATTACCGGATGGTCTGTTGACTTCGTCCATGCCGAACTTTGCCGAAGAACCTAAAAACGATTTAAATAAGAATTCCCGTACTAAACATTCGGTTAACCCCCATGCGGCTCATAGTCGTTGGGTCGGCTATTTAACAACCTTAGTGGTTTTATTCGTTGCGGGAATGACTGCGCTTTGGTGGTGGGAAAACTATCAACAATCAAATAACGAACGTGATAATTTAGTTCAGAATTATGTCGCAACGGAAGACAGAACCGCTGAACGGAGCGACAACGTCGTTGAAATCCCGGCAATTCAAACCATACCGGAAGCATCAACGCCGGTACCAGAAGCGAATACCAATGAAAGTGTGGAAATCGCCCCTGTAGTGGCCAACACGCCGGTAGTAACTAATGAAACTCAACCGGTTCAGCAAACGGCGGAGCAAACCAATACGGCGCAAGCCATGTTGCAACAACACAGCACCGAGCCGGAACAGGCTCAGCCGACCGATAACGAAACTACGGAGCCGGCAACCGTAACTGCAGGAGACTTGCAGATTGAAGTCACCGGCGTAAATTGTTGGATCAGCGTAAAAGATGCTAAACGCAAAGTCTTAGCACAAAAAGAATATAAACAGGGCGAAATTTTAACCTTTAACGAAGGTTCGCCTTATTCAGTTATTATCGGAGCGCCGGGTAACGTTAAAATCACTTATAAAGGTGAAGCTTATCCGTTAAAAGTGGACGGTCGTGTCGCTAAATTTAAATTACAATAACGAACTTTAACAATGTCAGCATTTAAACCAACTATCAAACGTCGCGAATCGACTAAAATATATGTAGGAAATGTGCCTGTAGGCGGAGATGCGCCTATCGCCGTACAATCAATGACTAATACTCGTACAACCGACGTAGAGGCGACGGTTGCGCAAATTAAAGCGCTGGAACGTGTCGGTGCGGATATTATCCGCGTTTCGGTACCGACTATGGAAGCCGCCGAAGCTTTTAAATTAATTAAGCGACAATCTTCAGTGCCGTTAGTTGCCGATATTCACTTTGATTACCGTATCGCCCTGAAAGTAGCGGAATACGGTGTGGACTGTTTGCGTATAAATCCAGGCAATATCGGCCGTGAAGACCGCATTCGTGCGGTTGTTGACTGCGCCAAAGATAAGAATATCCCGATTCGAATCGGCATTAATGCGGGTTCTTTAGAAAAGGATATTCAGGAAAAATATGGCGAGCCGACACCGGAAGCCTTATTGGAATCGGCATTACGTCACGTAGAAATTTTAGACAGATTAAATTTTGATCAATTTAAGGTCAGTGTAAAAGCATCGGATGTTTTCTTAGCGGTAGAAGCCTATCGTTTACTGGCAAAAGCAATTAAACAACCATTGCACTTAGGTATTACCGAAGCCGGCGGTGCGCGGGCCGGTGCGGTAAAAAGTGCGGTGGGTTTGGGTATGCTTTTAGCGGAGGGGATCGGCGATACCTTGCGTGTCTCCCTGGCGGCGGATCCGGTGGAAGAAATCAAAGTAGGTTTTGATATTCTAAAATCTCTGCGTATTCGTTCCCGAGGAATTAATTTTATTGCCTGCCCTACCTGTTCCCGTCAGGAATTTGACGTAATCGGTACGGTTAACGCCCTTGAACAACGCCTTGAAGATATTATCACACCAATGGATGTGTCCATTATCGGCTGTGTGGTAAACGGCCCGGGCGAAGCTTTGGTTTCGGATCTCGGTGTGACCGGCGGTAACAAGAAAAGCGGCTTTTATCTTAACGGCGAACGTCAAAAAGAGCGTTTCGACAATGAATATATTGTAGATCAGTTAGAAGCAAAAATCCGTGCGAAAATCGCCGCTCAGGATCCGAAAAATCGTATTTTATAATTCATCGTCCGGTACTTTTAAACCGTACCGTTTTTTTAAACTATAGGAAAATTATTGTGGCAAAAACAATCCAAGCAATCCGAGGTATGAATGATTGCCTGCCCACAGAAACGCCGGTATGGCAATGGGTAGAATCAAAAGTTCGTTCGACTTTAGCGAGCTATGGCTATTCTGAAATTCGTATGCCAATCGTAGAAAACACACCGTTATTTGCGCGTGCAATCGGTGAGGTGACTGATGTGGTATCAAAAGAAATGTTTACGTTTAATGACCGCGATAACGAAAGTTTAACATTGCGCCCGGAAGGTACTGCAGGCTGCGTACGCGCGGGTATTGAACACGGTTTACTTTATAATCAGGAACAGCGCCTATGGTATATGGGACCGATGTTCCGTTACGAACGTCCGCAAAAAGGACGCTATCGCCAATTCCATCAAGCCGGGGTAGAAGTTTTTGGTATTGCCAACGCGGAAATCGATGCGGAACTTATCATCTTAACCGCTCGTCTTTGGAAAGAACTTGGCATTGAGCAACATGTCACTTTGCAACTTAATTCTATCGGTTCATTAGAAGCCCGTGCCAACTATCGCAGCGCATTAGTTGAATTTTTACAACAATATGTGGGTCTAATGAACGAAGAAGAAAAAGAGCGCTTGCTCAAAAACCCATTACGGATTTTAGATACGAAAAACGAAGCGCTGCAGCAAGCATTAAATAATGCGCCTAAATTATTAGATTATTTAGACGATGACAGCCGTGAGCATTTCGCCCGACTTTGCGCAATTTTAGATAATGTAGGCATCTCATACGAAATAAATCCCAAATTAGTTCGCGGATTGGATTATTACAACAAAACGGTGTTTGAATGGGTGACCACCGCCCTTGGCGCACAAGGCACGATATGCGGCGGCGGTCGTTACGACGGATTGGTTGAACAACTCGGCGGGCACGCTACCTGCGGTGTGGGTTTTGCTATGGGATTGGAGCGTCTTATTCTGTTAGTGCAGGAAGTTAATAAAGCGATTCCCCTACCTCAAAGTGCGGTGGATATTTATCTGATTTTTGCCGGAGAAAATACCGCATCCGCCGCATTCCGGTTAGCAGAGAAAGTGCGTTCCGAACTACCGCACTTACGCACGATGATGCATTGCAGTGGCGGCAATTTTAAGAAACAGTTTAAGCGCGCAGATAAAAGCGGCGCAAAAATTGCTCTTGTGCTCGGCGAATCGGAAGTGCAAAACCAGCAAGTGGTTGTCAAAGACTTATTAGGTGGCGCAGAGCAACAAACCGTTGCTTTAGAAGCTGTTATTGATCATTTAAAAACATCTTTTAAGGAATAATATATGGCTTATACCAGTTTAGAAGAACAAGAAATTAATGAAATTAAAAATTTCTGGAAAGAAAACGGCAAAACTATTATTGTTTCGGTAATTATCGCAATCGCAGGCGTATTTGGCTGGCGTTATTGGCAAAGCTATCAATTAAGCCAACATCACCAATTATCGGATCAGTATCAGCAGGTTATTTATGAATTCCGTCAAGATCCTGCGGCTCAAAAAGATAATCTGGCTGAATTTATTGCACAAAACGGCAAAAGCGGTTATGCGGCTTTAGCTTTATTTGAGCAGGCGAAAACTGCGGTCGAAAAACAGGATTTTTCGCAGGCGGAAACCGCGTTAAAACAAGCGTTAAACAATGCGCCTGATGAAATTTTTGCTTCTATTGCGGCATTACGCTTGGCTAACGTGCAATTTCAACAAAAAGATTTTGACGGCGCGCTGGTAAGCTTAAATCTTGTGAAGGATACCAGCTGGGATAGCCGTAAACAAATTCTAAACGGCGATATTTTACTGGCTAAAGGTGATAAAGCCGGTGCTAAAGCCGCTTATCAACAAGCACAGAAAAATGCTTCCGCATTGGAACAACAATGGCTGCAAGTGCGGTTAAATAATTTATAATTTTACGCTGATTTTCAGCGCAGTCAAAATTTAATAAAAAAGGGTTAAGTCTTCCGCGAAGTTCTTAACCCTTTTTTATATAATGCTTAATAGACTTGCCGCATAACATATTGACATACAATAGAAATAAAAGGCTAAAGCACAGCCTTAACCTTTTTCTATTCTCGCGTTAACCGGTACAGAACAATAGATTATTAATAATAAAAATATTCCGGAATGTCTTAATCCGCTAATTTTTTTTCCAGGGCTTTTAACCGCTTATTCATCTTATCAATATCTAAGGTTAATGCCGCAGTTTTACGCCACTCCTTATTAGTTTGCGCAGGAATACCCGAAGAGTAAATACCTGGTTCGGTAATCGGACGCAGAATCATACTCATACCGGTAACAATTGCCTGATCGCAAATTTCCATATGGCCGTTAATCACGCTCGCACCGCCAATCTGACAATAGCGACCGACCGTTAAACTGCCAGCCATAATAACACCGCCGGCGACAGCCGTTCCCGTACCTATATGTACGTTATGCGCAATTTGGCAAAGATTATCAATAATTACATTATCTTCAATCACCGTAGAATCCAGCGCGCCCCGGTCGATACAAGTACAAGCGCCGATTTCCACATGATTGCCGATAATAACGCTACCGGTTTGCGGAATCTTAATCCATTGCCCGCGTTCATTAGCATAGCCGAATCCGTCGCCGCCAATTACTGCACCCGACTGAATCAAACAATCCGAACCGATTTGTACTTCGTGATAAATACTCACATTCGCCCACAACTGGGTATTAGCGCCAATCTTAGTATTTTTACCAATAAAACAACCCGCGCCAATCACGACGTTATCGCCCAATTCAACGCCATCTTCAATAACGGCATTTGCTCCGATAGAAACATTCGTACCTAATTTTGCCGAACTGGCAATAACGGCGGTCGATGCAATATCTGAAGCGGCTTTTGGCGTCGTATCCATATATTGGGCTAATAAAGCATAGGCAACATAAGGATTTTTCGTGATTAAAAGATTGCTATTAGCACTGCAGAATTCGATATCGGCTTCAGAAACCACTAAAATCCCGGCTTGAGATTGTGCTAAAAAAGGGCGAAATTTCGCATTGGAAATGAAAGTTAATTGGTTAGCTTGCGCTTTATCAAGAGGGGCAATACTGTCAACAACAACATCGGTGTTACCCCTTGAGGTAGCACCAATATGTTCAGCTAATTCTTTAAGCGAATAAACACTCATTATTTAGTTGCTTCCGCCGGTTTTGTTTCAGTTTTACCACCGATTGCTTTTAACACATCTTCGGTAATATCTTTACCGTCTGCGGCAAATACAACTGAATTTGCATCTAATACGTAAGTATAACCTTTATCTTTTGCGATATTATTAGTCGCAACTTGAATGCCTTCTAATAATTTCGCACGTTCTTCATTTTGACGTTTATCGTTTTCTACTTGAAATTTACGAACTTCTTCATCGTGATCTTTCATTAATTTATTAATTTCATCTTCACGTTTTTTCAATTCTGAAGGACGGTTTTTAGGATTTTGCGCATCTTTTTGTAAAGAAGCGATTTTAGCATCGATCGATTTTTTATTTGCAGCTAATTTATCGGCTTGCGTTTTAAATTCGCTGTCTAATTTCTTCGCTACCGCTTCACGATCCGGGTGATGTTGAAATAAATATCCGGCATTAATAAATGCTATATTTTCAGCAGCCATTGCCATAGATGAAGTTAGTGCTAATGCTAGAGAAAGTGCGGTTGCTTTTACGACTTTTTTCATTACGTTATATTTCCTTGTATTAAGATTAAAACTTTCGCATCAAATCTCATTTAGATTTAATACGAACATGGTTATTCGACTTACTAATTTAAGATAAGTTCCATCTCAAATTAGAATGTACCGCCAATACTGAATTGGAATTGTTCCACATCGTCACGATCATATTTTTTGATCGGTTTCGCATAAGAGAATACCAACGGCCCAATCGGTGACTGCCACTGAAAACCTACACCGGCAGAAACGCGAATTCGGGACGGATCACTATAATCCGGCAATGTCGGGAATCTTGCTTTATCTTCGGCTTTCCAATGTGTATTCCATAAACTACCGGCATCGACAAAGAATGAAGTGCGAACGGAATTTTGATTTTTTTCGGCAACAAACGGAGTAGGCACAATTAACTCTGCACTCGCCGTTGCCATTGCATTACCGCCCACTACATCGCTGTCAAGTTGCGTATAATTACCATTAGAATCAATATAAATCGCATTCGGACCTACACCGCCATAAGAGAAACCGCGTAAGCTACCAATGCCGCCGATATTATAGTTTTGGTAGAACGGTAATTTTTTACCGCCCATACCATCGGCATATGCCACCGTCGCTTTACCCGAAAGTACCCAGGTTTGCGAACGTTCCAACGGATAATAACCCACTACATCAGCATTTAATTTATAATATTTGTTATCTGATCCGGGAACGGTCACGGTTCCGCCGAGTGTCGCTTTTACCCCTTTGGTCGGGAAGTATCCTCTATTTAAGTTATTAAATGTCCAACCTGTTGAGAAAGTAAAATCATGAGCCTTGAAACGCCAGTCGCCTGTTTCATCATAACCCATTGATTTCATATATTTTTCACGGTTATATTCCGGCGTAATATTTTTTAATTTATTATAGGCGTAACCTAATCCCATATAGTAAGAGTTATTTTCATTTACCGGAAAACTTAATGTCGTGTTCACACCATAAGTCGTACGCGCATATGAAGCTTCGGTATCACTGTCAGAGTTATCATATTTTTCATAGAAAATATTACCACCAAGACTCACGCCGTCTTTTGTAAAATAAGGTTCCGTATAACCTAAACTCACGCTTGTACCATAGTCATTACGGGAACCGGATAAACTGACGGACGAACCCATACCTAAGAAATTATCCTGTTTCACACTGGCTTGATAGCTAAACCCGCTTTCCGTACCGTAACCGATACCGAAATTAATACTACCCGTATTGCGTTCTTTGATTTTATAAATAACGTCTAATTCGTCATCGCTGCCGGGAACCTCTTCCGTACGATGTTCTACCGACTCATAAAAACCCGTACGATCCAACCGCACTTTACCCAGTTCAACCAATTGAGAAGATAACCAAGATCCTTCTTGCTGACGCATTTCCTGACGTAATGTGCTGTCTGCAGTCACCGTATTGCCTTCAAAACGAATCTGACGAACGGAATAACGACGACCGGCTTCAACAATAAAGGTTACCGCAATCGTTTTATTTTCTTCATCAAAATCAGGATGTACGTTTACCGTAGCATTAGCATAACCGCGTTCGCCCAATTTTGCTTTAATTTGTTCTTCAACACTTTGCAATTCGCCGCGACGATACATTTCGCCCACGTGAATGGTTTTTAAAATCGGTTGTAATTCATCCTGCATACCAGCTACATCACCGACAATACGGGCGTCTTTAATGGTATATAAATCGCCTTCATTAACACCGACTTTAACTCTTGCTTCGGTTTTTTCATCATTTAATTGAACATCGGTATCCGTTACGCGGAATTTGGCATAGCCATGATTATGGTAATAATCAGAGATTGTTTCTAAATCTTTACCGAATTGATTGTTCTCAAATTTATTACCGAAAAATTTCCACCAGGCATCAGGTTGAAGTTCCATTTGTTCCTGTAAAGTATCGCTGTCAAAAGCCTGATTACCTTCAAATGAAATTCCTTTTAATAGCGCTACATCGTTTTCTTTAATTTGCAATTTAACTTCAGCGGTATTATTCGGCAAATTATTCACGATTGTTTCAACTTTCGCGTTATAGCGCCCGGTACTTTCATAGTGTTCCTGAATACCTTGACGGAACGCTTCCAATTTTTCACGATTTAAAACTTCACCCGCTTTAAACCCGTTTGCATCCAGGTTTTGTTTTAACGCATCGGTCGGAATCGAGCTGTTGCCGTCGATGGTCACATCGGCAATCACAGGTTGTTGCTCAACGGAAATAACTAAAGTATTCCCGTCTCGGGCGGCTTTCACATTATCATAACCGCGGGCAAACAAAGTTTTTACCACATTGGCAATGTCGCCGTCTGTTGCTCGTTGACCGACGCGTACGGGTAAGCCGGCAAGCACTTTACCTTCCGAACCTGCCTGCACGCCGTCAACTCGAATATCCTGCACAACGAACGGCGCAGCTATAGCGCTGGTGGAACCCAGTAGTAAACTAGCAATTAAGAGTTTTTTCATCGTTACTATTATCCTAAATAAGATTAGTTTTTTAATTACAAACGTAAGAAATCATTGAATAAAGCGAAAGCCGTTAACATGAGTAACAGGATCGCACCAATTCGATAACCTATGTTTTGAATTCTTTCGGAAACCGGTTTCCGCATAATTCCTTCGGCCGCTAAAAAAATCAGATGACCACCGTCTAAAACAGGTAAAGGAAATAAATTCATTATTCCAAGGTTGACACTAATAAGAGCCATAAAGCTTAAATAATAAACCAAACCTATGCTGGAAGACATACCCGCCCCCTTAGCAATGGAAATTGGTCCGCTTAAATTATTTAAAGATAAATCGCCTGAAAATAATTTACCGATAACTTTAATCGTCAACCAGGAAAGTTGCGCCGTTTTTTCAACGCCCTTCTGCAAGGCTTCAAGCATATCATATTTTAATTCGCTACGATACTTATCATTAAGCGGTTCAAAGGTTGGCGAAATACCTACAAGCCAGCGTTTATCGGTAAATTCCGGCGTTAATATCACATCAAACAATACGCCTTCCCGTTCAATTTGTAACGGAATTGATTTACCTTGTTGAACCAGTTTGACAAAAGCCTGCCAATTTATTTCCTCACCATCGGATTGACGAATCATATCGCCGATTTGCAATCCGGCTTTCTGTGCAGGCGAGTGTTCCATAATTTTGGAAATCTTCATTTCGACTTTACCGGACACCGGCTCAATACCCAGGGAACCAAAAGCACTTTCTTTTTCCGGATCATATTTCCACCGGCTGAGATCCAGGGTTTTACGGAATTCCATGTTTTCACCGAATGGCGTTAAGGTCAATTGAACCTGCCGGTTGCCTAATTTAGAAGCCAAAACCATATTAACGGTTTCCCAATCGGGCGTTGCAGTGCCGTCAACCGCAACAATCTGACTATCAACCGGTAATTGAGCCTGCGCGGCAATAGATTGTGGCTGAACAGCGCTGATTACAGGTTTTACACTAGGAATACCAATCGTATAAATCGCCCAATAAGCAATTATCGCAAAGAGAAAATTAGCCAACGGCCCCGCCATCACAACAAAAGCGCGTTGTAATACGGATTTATTATTAAAAGCCTGAGATTTTAACGCTTCCGGCACTTCTTCATTACGTTCATCAAGCATTTTCACGTACCCCCCGAGAGGCAACATAGATACGACAAACTCAGTACCATGCTTGTCAACTTTACGCCATAACACCTTGCCGAAGCCGATAGAAAAACGATGAACTTTTATACCGCACTTTCTTGCAGCCCAAAAGTGCCCGTATTCATGTACCGAAACCAGTACGCTAATAGCAATGATAAACGAAAGTAACGACCACAAAAATGACATTATGAAACGATATCCTTACAGCACAAAGAAATAAAAATAAGCAAAAAACGGTACGGCTGCGGTAAGACTGTCAATACGATCCAATATACCGCCGTGGCCGGGAATTAGTTGACTGCTGTCTTTGATTCCGCTCTCTCGTTTAAACATACTTTCCGTTAAATCGCCCAGCACGGAAATTGCCACCGTGGCAACCGATAACAGAGTTAAAGAGAAAGTCGAACCGCGATTAAATAAAGACTCGCCGGCAATAGTTTGAAAAATAAAAGCCAGCACGCAAGCGGTAATTAAACCGCCGATTACGCCTTGCCAGGTTTTTCCGGGCGATACTTTAGGTGCTAATTTATGTTTTCCGAATTTTCGACCGACAAAATAAGCGCCGCTATCCGCCGCCCAGACCAAAATAAATACGTAAAGCAATAATACCACGCCGTGATGAGCATCTATGATATAACCGTCTAAACGTAATTTAAGTACACCGATAAAAAACGGTAACAACGTGAAGAATGCAAAAATAATTTGCAAAATTAAAGACTTACTCCAGATTGAAGCGGATTTAGGATAATTTATTACTAAAAAGAATGCGGCAATCCACCAAATAACGGCGGCAAGTAACAACGGCTCGGCTAAACCGTCAAACACTCTGCCGGCATTAAGATAACTATGATGACTATAAATCCAAAGGAACAAAAACGTGCCTGCAATAGCACTGATAACATATCGCCAAACTTCGGTTTTAATTTTGGCAAACTGTGTCCATTCCCACACACCAAGCGTGACCACCGCGCCCAAACAAAGAGCAAAGTAAAAAGGAGAAAATAAAAATAAAGCGGCAAATACCACGGCAATTAACGCAATTGCCGATAAAATACGTTCTTTAAGCAAAGGTTTATCCTCTAATTATTTTAGCTAGTCCCGAAGCGGCGTTCGCGTTGTTGATAGACATAAATAGCGCGATTAAATTCCTGTTCGTTAAAATCGGGCCATAATACATGGGAAAAATACAATTCGGCATAGGCAATTTGCCACAATAAGAAATTACTAATGCGTTGTTCTCCGCTGGTACGAATCAACAAATCCACGGGAGGTTGCTCTTTTGTGACCAGATTCCGTTGAAAAAGTTCTTCCGTAATCTCCGATATTGTCAAACTTCCGTCTTTAACTTGCTGAGCAATCTGTCTGGTTGCCTGAACAATGTCCCAACACCCGCCATAATTGGCGGCTATATTCAGCGTTAAACTGTCATTATTTGCCGTTAAAGTTTCCGCTCTGGCGATTTTTTCCTGCAATTTAGGACTAAAGCCGGAAATATCACCAAGAACTTTGAGTTTAATATTATTTTTATGCAGCTTTTTCACTTCGAGATCCAAAGCCTGCATGAATAAGGTCATTAAAGCATTGACTTCCTGTTCCGGACGATTCCAGTTTTCACTGCTGAACGCATATAAGGTGAGCGCCTGAACCCCGATTTGACAGGCGTAAGAAACCGAACGACGCACTGCTCGTACCCCACTTTTATGTCCGAAAATTCGCATTTTCCCTTGCTGTTTAGCCCAACGTCCATTGCCGTCCATAATGATCGCAATATGCTTAGGAATATTATTAAGATCTAGTTCTTTCATTATTTTATTAAATTTTTAACCGCACTTTTCGCGGTGAATATATCATAAGTTAGGCTTATGTGTTAGAGCCTGTACGGATTTCTTTATGCTTTCAAAGAAACGATCACCTCTTTTGCCACCAAACGGGACTGCTTATCAACCGCCAATACATCATCAATACAATTAATCTGCTGCGGTTGAATTAATTCCACCACCTTGGCATTCACTCGCGCAATATCGGTGAATTTTATCATCCGATTTAAAAATGCTTCGACCGCGATTTCATTTGCCGCATTCATTGCCGTGGTTGCATACTGACCTGCGGCAAAAGCCTCTATCGCTAATTTTAAACAAGGATAGCGCTCATAATCGGGTTCTAAGAAAGTTAATCCGCTTAGCTGATAAAAATCTAACGGCGTAACGCCCGAAACAATTCGCCCCGGATAAGCCATGGTTTCCGCAATCGGCGTTCGCATATCGGGGTTACCCATCTGTGCGATAACGGAACCGTCAATATAACGCACCATCGAATGAATAATAGATTGCGGATGAATAATCACTTCCATTTCTTCCGCGCCGGCATTAAACAACCAACGGGCTTCAATATATTCCAGCCCTTTATTCATCATGGTAGCGGAATCAACGGAAATTTTCTTGCCCATTGACCAGTTAGGATGCGCTACCGCCTGTTCGGGCGTAATATTGTCGAATTCCGTCAAATCCGTATAACGGAACGGACCGCCGGATCCGGTTAATACAATCTTATTGATCCCCAATTCTTTTAACGGACAAAAACCGATTTGTTGCTGCGCCTCGGGAGGAAGCGATTGGAAAATCGCATTATGTTCGCTATCTACCGGCAATAAGCGTGCTTTGGTACGTTTAACTTCATCAATAAAGATCTGCCCGCAAGTAACCAGGGTTTCTTTATTAGCAAGCAATACCGTTTTACTCGCCTGCACAGCCGATAATGTCGGGAGCAACCCCGCCGCACCGACAATCGCCGCCATTACCTGATCCGCTTCAGGGTGCGCCGCCAATTCGCAAATAGCTTTTTGCCCCGCCAAAACTTTCGTTTTTTTGCCCGCACTTTTTAATTTTTCCGCTAACTGTTTGGCTGCGTTCTCATCATCAAGCGCGGCGAATTCCGGCTGAAATTTCACGCACTGCTCAACCATTAAATCCACGTTGCGACCGCCTACCAACGCGAAAGCGTGATATTTTTCAGGATTATGTTCGATAACGGAAAGCGTGCTTTTGCCGATTGAACCGGTCGAGCCTAAGATAACTAAGTTTTGTTTTTTCATAGCGTTAATAAGGAAGCCTGCCGGCATCCGCAATTTAGGTAATTATTTTTTGTACAGATAAAATTAAGGACGCCTACTGTGACGTCCTACAAGATGTTGATTTGATTAGAAATCCATTAATTCTTTTTCTTTTTCCGCCAACACTTCATCTACTTTTTTGATATAACTGTCGGTGATTTTCTGAATTTCTTCTTCCGCTTTACGTTGATCGTTTTCACTGATTTCTTTGTCTTTTAATAAGGCCTTGATTTTATCATTTGCATCACGACGCACATTACGGATTGCCACTTTACCTTGCTCACCTTCGCCTTTAACGATTTTGATTAAATCACGACGGCGTTCTTCCGTTAACGGCGGAAGCGGCACACGAATAGTGGTGCCTGCAGATGACGGGTTTAAACCTAAATCTGAAGTTAAAATCGCTTTTTCTACCGCTTGAATTAAAGAACGGTCAAATACGGTAACGGCTAAGGTACGCGCGTCTTCCGCCACTACGTTTGCTAATTGGCGAAGCGGTGTCGCGGAACCATAGTAATCAACCTGAATAGCATCAAGCAAACTCGGTTGAGCGCGACCCGTACGAATTTTTGCAATATGACCTTTTAATGCTTCAAGGCTTTTTTCCATACGGTCTTGGGTATCTTTTTTAATTTCGTTGATCATTGTTTTTCCTTGTTAATAAAATTCAAAGCCGGGGGATCGCATACGCCCGCCGATATTTTTGCTAATTATGAAATAATTGTGCCTTCGGTTTCGCCGGTAACCACTTCACGCAATGCGCCCGGTTTACCCATATTAAATACGCGAATCGGCATACCGTGATCGCGGGCAAGGGTAAATGCAGCCAAATCCATTACTTGTAATTCTTTATCAATTACTTCCGCATAAGTTAATTTATTGAATAACTTCGCATCAGGATTTTTTGCCGGATCACAATTATATACGCCGTCTACTTTTGTTGCTTTCAGCACTACATCCGCTTCAATTTCAATACCGCGTAAACAAGCCGCCGAATCGGTAGTGAAGAACGGGCTGCCGGTACCGGCGGAAAAAATAACCACACGTTTTTCACGCAACATTTTGATCGCTTCAGACCAGTTATAAGTATCGCAAATGCCGTTTAATTGGAACGCCGACATTAATTTTGCGTTCACATCCGCGCGGTGAAGCGCATCGCGCATCGCTAAACCGTTCATAACTGTTGCAAGCATCCCCATATGGTCTCCTACAACCCGATTCATACCGGCTTTTGCCAATTTCGCACCGCGGAACAGATTACCGCCGCCGATAACGACGCCGACTTCAACGTCCATAGCAATCAATTCTTTGATTTCTAATGCCATACGATCTAGGATTGACGGATCAATACCAAAGCCTTCATCACCCTGTAATGCTTCGCCGCTTAATTTAAGCAAAATACGTTTATAAATCGGTTTATTCATTTTTACCCTCACAAGAACTGGACATAAAATTCCGCTTATTATAAAGCAACAAGGCTAAACTGGAAATAGCAATAGAAGCGCAACTTAAAATTTTGTAGAATACGATCCTTATTTATCATCGTCATAGGGAAAGATGATGTTATCGCCATCTGAAATTCTAAAAAAAACGACCGCACTTTTTGCGGCGACAATTTGCTTATATTTTGCCTGCAAACTTATTTTAATGGGTACGGGATTTTACCCCCAACCTAAATTAACGGATATTCTGTTGTTTGCGATTTTAATTGTTATTTTTAACTCATCAAAAAACTTATTCTATTTTTTGCTGTTGCCCTTTATTATCGCTCATGCACTGTACGCACCGGTAGGTATCACATTCGGTGCGCCGTCCTACCAATATATCGCTTCCGTTTTTGCTACGGATTTGATGGAAAGCCGGGAGTTTTTATCGCAACTGAGTATTAAAAACTATTTGATGCCAGTGGGCATTATCGGCTTAACTTTAGCTTTTCGCTGGATCACACAGAAATATGATTTAAAGCTCCATAAAAATAAAATGTTTTTGGCATCAATAACCGCTTTTATGTTGTTAGCCAATTCCCCGTTTAAATTTATTGATGAAATTTCCACATCCGGCACACAAGTAATTAGCGAATTACAGCGTTTAAACAACATGACCATCGAAAGCGAATGGGGTGATTCTCAATTAATTAATTCAAACTATGACGATTATGTCTTAATCGTCGGTGAAAGCGCGCGCAAAGATTATCACCATGCTTACGGTTATCCCGTCAAAAATACGCCGTTTATGAGCAAAGCGAACGGTGTATTAATCGATGGAATGACTGCCGGCGGAACGAATACCATCGCTTCTTTAAAATTAATGTTCACTCAACCGAATACACAAACTAAGGAAGGTAATTATTCGTTAAATTTTGTAGATTTAATCAAATCCGCCGGAATTAAGACTTATTGGATTTCCAACCAAGGTTATTTAGGCGAGTTCGATACGCCGATTTCCGCTATTGCTAATAAAAGTGATGAGAAAATCTTTTTAAAATCGGGAGATTCTTTAAACAGTAATACGAGCGATTTCGAATTATTACCGAAATTTACTCAGGTTCTTGAACGACCAAGTACCGGTAAACGGTTTATTGTGGTTCATTTGTACGGCTCTCACCCGATTACCTGTGACCGATTAAACGATTATCCGAAATTGTTTGATGACGATAAAATAGCTAAAAAATATTTTAATGTGAATTGTTATATTTCATCTATAAAGAAAACCGATGAGGTAATTAAAAGAATTTATGACGCTTTAGCAGAAAATAAAGCAAAAACCGACCGCACTTTTTCAATGATTTATTTCTCGGATCACGGTCTTGCCCATCAAATTACAGAAGATAATATTGTTATTCATAACAGCAGCGGGAAAAGTAAACGCCATTATGATATTCCGTTATTTAAAATTTCCAGCGACGACACGAAACGCCATGAATACAGGGTGTTTAAATCCGGCTTAAATTTTACCGCGGGACTGGCTTATTGGGTCGGAATATCTAATGCCAAATTAGCCGTTCGGGAGGATTTATTCAGCAACGAACCGGATAAAGACGATTACGGATTAAAAGCGGAAATTGATAAAATTGACGTTCCGGAAGATAAGGCGGTTGTTATACCCGGCACACATTAGACACGGACAGGGTGTACGTTAAATTATTTTAAAATAAATATATTGCGGGACAATTATCCCCGATTCGACAGCTATAAAAAAGCAGGCATCAGCCTGCTTTTGTGGAATCAGTTTAAAATTAAACTTTTTGCATTGCGGCAACTTCGGCAGCGAAGTCAGCTTCAACTTTTTCAATACCTTCGCCAACTTCTAAACGAATGAAGTTAGCCACTGAAGTATTTACTGATTTTAAGTAACTACCTACAGTTTGTGAAGGGTCCATAACGAAAGCCTGACCGGTCAACGAAACTTCACCGGTGAATTTCTTCATACGGCCTTCAACCATTTTCTCTGCGATTTCTTTCGGTTTTCCGGAGTTGATTGCGATGTCGATTTGGATTTGACGTTCGTGTTCAACTACATCTGCAGAAACGTCTTCCGGATTAACGAATTCAGGTTTTGATGCGGCAACGTGCATTGCTACTTTTTTAAGTTCGTCGGCAGAACCTTCACCCGCAACTAATACGCCGATTTTTGCGCCGTGTAAGTATTGTGCGATTACTTTGCCTTCGATTTCGGCAACACGACGGATAGTCATGTTTTCACCGATTTTAGCCACTAATGCCGCACGTTGTTCTTCGAATTGAGCTTGTAACGCTTCGATAGTTACACCTTTGTTTGCTACCGCATAATCCGCAACAGCGTTCGCTAAGCTTAAGAAACCTGCGTCTTTAGCAACGAAGTCCGTTTCGCAGTTCATTTCAACTAATACGCCGTGACCTTCTGCAATACGAGCAAGGATAACGCCTTCAGCCGCTACGCGACCTGCTTTTTTAGCCGCTTTAGCCTGACCTGATTTACGCATGTTGTCGATTGCTAATTCGATATCACCGTTTGCTTCAACTAACGCTTTTTTACATTCCATCATGCCTGCGCCAGTACGTTCACGAAGTTCTTTAACTAATGATGCTGTGATTTCAGCCATTTTGTAGTCCTCTAGAAATTTGATTGAGAACGATGCTTAAAACTCAGAGAAAAAGCACCGCACTTTTAAGAAGTTGTTTGTAGGAGCGAATCGCATTCATCCTAATTATCCCCAACTCTCATTAGGGAAGGGCGTATGCGATACGCCCCTACATAGAATTAAAACGAAACAGGGAACTTAAAAGCCCCCTGTTTCTTATAGGGCTTGCCTATAAACCGGAATTACTCTGCCGCTACTTCTTCAGCGAATTTTTCTTCGGTTGCAGTTTGTTGGCTACGACCTTCTTTAACAGCCGCTGCCGCTGCCGTTACATATAACTGAATTGCGCGAGTCGCATCGTCGTTACCAGGAATAACGAAATCAATGCCGTCCGGATTAGAGTTAGTATCAACTACTGCGAATACAGGAATACCTAAGTTATTTGCTTCTTTGATCGCGATATGTTCGTAGTCTGCACCGATTACGAAAATAGCGTCAGGAAGGCCGGCCATATCTTTAATACCGCCAAGGCTTAACTCAAGTTTTTCCATTTCACGTGTACGAACTAAAGCTTCTTTTTTAGTTAATTTATCGAATGTACCGTCTTGAGATTGAGTTTCTAAATCTTTTAAACGTTTGATTGATTGACGAACCGTTTTCCAGTTAGTCAACATACCGCCTAACCAACGGTGATTTACATAATATTGTTGACAGTCTAATGCTGCTGCTTGAACTGCTTCAGTCGCTGCGCGTTTTGTACCAACGAATAAAATTTTACCGTTGTTACTTGCGATACGTGTTAATTCGGCTAACGCACCATTAAACATAGGAACTGTTTTTTCTAAGTTAATGATGTGAACACCGTTGCGAGGACCATAAATGAATGGTTTCATTTTAGGGTTCCAGTAACGAGTTTGGTGACCGAAATGAACGCCTGCTTGTAGCATATCGCGCATTGAAACTTGTGCCATAATATTTTCCTTTTTAATTGGGGTTTTGCCTCCACATATCAAGCAAATCGACCGTTTGGCACCCCGATTTACCCGAACGATATGTGTGTGATTTAAGTTAATGAGTTTGTCATTCCGAAAAGACGGAAGAACGGCGCACTTTATACCACAAAGTGCGGTTAAAAACTAGCAAATTTTCATGAAAGATGAAAAAAGAAATATGAAAAAAGCCTATTTAAAATAGGCTTTAAACATAAAATCAGAGCTTTAATTTCATTCGGAAATTATCCGCCTTCCTGATTTGGCTTATCTCGTACCGAATACCACGATAGTTTTACCATGAGCGGCAATCAGATTTTGATCTTCCAGCATTTTTAAAATGCGGCCTACGGTTTCACGGGAACAACCCACCATTTGCCCGATTTCCTGACGGGTAATCTTGATTTGCATCCCGTCCGGGTGAGTCATGGCATCCGGCATTTTTGCCAGATTCAACAGGGTTTGCGCAATACGCCCGGTTACATCCAAGAATGCCAGATTACTCACTTGTTTTGAGGTATTTTGCAAGCGTCTGGAAAGTTGTGCCGACAAATACATCAGAATCTCGGGATTAACCTGTAATAATTGACGGAATTTTTTGTAAGACACCTCGGCAATTTCACAGGCGTTTTTGGCTTTCACCCAGGCAGAACGAACCTGACCTTCTTCAAATAAACCGACTTCGCCGAAAAACTCACCCTGGCTTAAATAAGAAAGGATCATTTCTTTTCCCTCTTCATCTTTAACCATTACCGCAGCGGAACCCTTTACAATATAATAAAGCGTATCGGCGCGTTCACCCGCATGAATTAAAGTCGTTTTAGCCGGATATTTATGAATATGGCAATGAGAAAGAAACCAATCAAGCGTCGGATCCATCGGCGACGCGGGTTGAACCGGTTGGGTCTGTGGTAACACATTTGTTTGATGCGCATTCACTTGTTCTAGCATAAAAACCTCTTTCAGCTATTTAACTCTTGGATAAAAGTCCATTTTTAAAGTTTAGGTTGTCGTTTTAATATCAATAGTCTCATGCAATTCTGACCAAAAAATAACAGCCTTGCCACTATGAATCTGTTTCAGCAAATTATCTCTTTTTTCTGCGAGGGAAAGTTCTTCCATGCCGTAATCCGTGCCTTCACGCAAAATAAAGCTTTCCACAATATTGATTAGCGTGTCCGGTTCCAACTCTTGCCATGGAATAATCATGAGGTTTCTCTATTCAAATAAAGGCTCGATAAAACGCCATTGCTGTTCAAAGCCCTGATTCGGCATATGACGAAAGTTAGTACGTACCAAACGCATAAACTGACCTTCGCAAAAAGTCACTAAATAAGTCGCGATGGTGCGCTCGTCAATGGGAAAAGTCTTGCCTTCCCGTAATTTACGCATTTGTAAAATATTAACGAACTGCAATTCCAGACGGTCGAAAAACAAAGCGACCCGCGCTTGTAGTTTCGCCTCTTCAAACATTAACGCATGCCCCGTTAACACTCGGGTTAATCCGGGATTTTTTCGCGCAAAATCAAAAATCATCTGCAAAATATCATGCACGCGGTTTAACGTGTTAGTTTCCATCTTAATGGAATAACTGATGCGGCTGAATAAACTGCTTTCAATATTTTCAATTAAAGCTTCAAACATTTTTGTTTTACTCGGAAAATATCGGTATAAAGCCGCTTCAGAAACGCCCACTTCCTTCGCTAAACGCGCAGTCGTCATTCGCTCCATCCCCTTTTCGGAATGCAGCAAATGGGTTAAAACGGTAAGCACCTGCTGACGGCGCTCCTTGATACTGCGCTTTTCAATTTTAGCCGATTGTTTTTCCGGTTCCGGCTCGATACTGTCGAGAGTTAATTGTTCTGCCATAATCTATTGCTTGCCCGAATGACCGAAACCGCCTTCACCACGCTCAGTTTGCGTAAAATCCGTCACAATATTAAATTCCGCCTGTACCACCGGCACAAAAACCAGTTGAGCGATTCTGTCTCCCACTTCAATACGAAACGGCTGTTCGCCCCGGTTCCACATTGAAACCATCAGCGGCCCCTGATAATCCGAATCAATTAAACCAACCAGGTTGCCTAACACAATACCGTGTTTATGACCTAATCCCGAACGAGGCAGAATAACCGCCGCTAAATTCGGATCCGCGATATAAATTGACAACCCGGTCGGAATCAATTTTGTTTCACCCGGTTGCAAATCAAACCCTTCTTCAATTAAAGCGCGCAAATCCAATCCGGCGGATCCCGAGGTAGCATAAGCGGGCAAAGGAAATTCGTTGCCAATACGGCTATCTAAAATTTTGACGTCAATTTTTTTCATTTATTATCCATGCTCGACATAATCAGTATGTCTTATTATTTACTTACGATATAACTCTATAATTTCTTGTACCAAAGATTTCGCTAAGGCTTTTTTAGTATCAGTCGGTAACACTTTTTCACCGTTTTGCCAGAATAAATGGAGCGTATTTTGCTCCGCACCGAACACGCTACCGCCCACTACATCGTTTGCACAAATTAAATCCAGATTTTTGCGTTGCAACTTATCTTTCGCATATTGTTCTACATTTTGCGTTTCAGCCGCAAAACCGACCACAAAAGGGCGATTCTCCGTTAAATGCGCCACATCGGCAATAATATCGGGATTTTTTATTAAATTTAAAGTGAGTTCGTCATTATCGTCGGTTTTCTTGATTTTTTGCTCGGAAACCTCGGCGACACGATAATCCGCCACCGCCGCACAGCCGATAAATATATGATTTTCCACCGCACTTTTCATGGACTGTTGCCACATTTGTCGGGCGGAAACCACATTTATCCGGTTAACCTTATCCGGCGCGGCTAAATTAACCGGACCGGAAATTAACGTTACTTCCGCACCTCTGTCTGCAAAGGCTTGAGCGATAGCAAATCCCATTTTTCCCGAACTATGATTGCTGATATAACGAACGGGATCAATCGCCTCGCGAGTAGGACCTGCGGTAATGGCAACCTTTATACCTAATAAATCCTGACGAAGAAATAAAGCTTCACAAAGTGCGGCATAAATTTCCGCAGGTTCGGACATACGTCCCGCCCCCACATCACCACAGGCTTGAAAACCGCTGTTCGGCCCTATCAGTTTTACACCGCGTTCCGCCAAAGACTTCAGATTTTGCCGAGTAACGGCTTGACTGAACATTTGTTGATTCATTGCCGGCGCAAGGAAAATCGGTGCAGCGCTCGCCAAACAAACAGTGGAAAGCAAATCATTTGCCATTCCCACGGTAAAACGGGCGATAAAATCGGCACTCGCCGGAGCAATAATAATCGCATCCGCCCATTTTGCCAACTCAATATGGCCCATCGCCAATTCCGCCTGAGGATCCAACAAAGATTGCGCTACGGGATTACCGGAAATAGCCTGCAAAGTAAGCGGAGTAACAAATTCTGCCGCCGCTGCGGTTAACACTACACGCACTTCCGCATTACTTTTACGTAAAAGGCGAATAAATTCAATGGTTTTATAGGCGGCAATACCGCCTGTAATACCCACAACAATTCGCTTACCGTTAAGATTCCGCATTACTCCTCCGGCACCCAAAAACCATAGTTTAGGAAACATAAGATAAAGACAAACAAGTTCTGACATTCTACTTCAAAACTAAGTGAAGAAAAAATTTTATTTTTGCGATCCGTTTCAAAAAATTGATCTAGCTCAGTAGGCATTATGGAATTTTCTACGCAAAGTAATCCTTCGATTAAAAATAAAGGAGAACGCCTTATGCTACAAATAGAAAAAGAAAACCTGATGCCCCGTGAAAAACTGTTAAAATTTGGCGCTAACACTTTGGATAATAAAGAATTATTAGCGATATTCTTACGCACGGGAATAAAAAACTGCCCGGTAATGCAGCTTTCGGAAGCCGTCTTAACGCATTTCGGCTCATTACGACAATTAATTAATGCCGACCGGCACAATTTTGCGCCTTTAAGGGCATCGGCATCACTCAATTTATCCAATTACAGGCCTGTACGGAAATGACTAAGCGCTATTTACTTGAAGAGCTGCAACAAAATCAGGAATTCAACTCAACGGATACCGCCAGAATTTATCTGCAAACCGCCTTGGAACAACGGGAACGAGAAATCTTTCTGGTACTTTTTCTGGATAATCAACATCGTTTAATCAAACAGGAAGAAATGTTTCTCGGTACTATAAATAGTGCGGTCATTCATCCTCGGGAAATTATTAAAACGGCATTATATTGTAATGCGGCGGCAATGATCCTTGCCCATAATCACCTTCGGGAATCGCCGAACCGAGTCAATCGGATCGCCATATTACGGAAAGGATCCGTCAGGCGGCAAATTTAATGGATATTCGCCTGTTAGATCACTTTATCATCGGCAAAGGTTGCTACTTTTCTTTTAGCGAGGCGGGCTGGTTATAACGTTCAGGCTTGATCATTTTAAGCTTTTGTGTAAAATTTCGCAGAAAATTAAAGGAAATCTAAATTTTAATGCGCTTTATACTTGAGAATAGCAGATAAAGTAAGTATAATCAGCGACCTTTGATATAGTTAGCGGGTCGGATACTGCGACCTGACGAGGTGGCTTACAAAATCAAGCTGATTTTGAAGTAGTCCGAACCCTAAGCTCGAGCTTATATTTAATTATTGGAGATTATTATGTCTAGAGTCTGTCAAGTAACAGGCAAGCGTCCGGCAGTTGGTAACAACCGTTCACACGCATTAAACGCGACTCGTCGTCGTTTTCTACCAAACTTACATACTCACCGTTTCTGGGTTGAGTCTGAAAACCGTTTCGTAACTTTACGCTTAACTGCGAAAGGTATGCGTATTATCGATAAAAAAGGCATTGATGCAGTATTGGCTGACATCCGTGCTCGTGGCGAAAAAATCTAAGGAGCTAAAAAATGGCAGCTAAAGGCGCTCGTGAGAAAATCCGTTTAGTTTCTTCAGCAGAAACAGGTCACTTCTACACAACTGATAAAAACAAACGTAATATGCCTGAAAAAATGGAAATCAAAAAATTTGATCCGGTTGTGCGTAAACACGTTATCTATAAAGAAGCTAAAATCAAATAATTTAGCTTGTAAATTGAGAAACCCGAACTTTTGTTCGGGTTTTTTGTTATGTCGCCAGAACCCCGATAGGAATACAGTCATGCCTGAATTACCCGAAGTCGAAACCGCTAAAAATGGTATTACGCCTTATTTAGAAGGTTATCTCATTGAAAAGATTATTGTTCGTCAGCCTAAATTACGCTGGGAAGTCAGCCCGCAGCTGGCACAGATTTCTCAACAAAAAATTACCGCACTTTCCCGCCGGGCAAAATATCTGATTATTCATACGGAACAAGGCTATATCATAGGACATTTGGGGATGTCGGGCTCGGTGCGAATTGTATCCGCTCGGGATCCCGTCGATAAACATGACCACTTGGATATTGTAATGAATAACGGCAAAATTATGCGGTATAACGATCCTCGCCGTTTTGGCACCTGGCTTTGGAGCGCCAATCTTGATGAATTTCATCTGTTTTTAAAATTAGGTCCTGAGCCGCTTTCCGATGAATTTAACGCGGAATATCTGTTCAAAAAATCACGCAAAAAACAAACGCCCGTTAAAAACTTTTTGATGGATAATTCGGTTGTTGTGGGTGTAGGCAATATCTACGCCAATGAAACTCTGTTTATGTGCGGTTTACATCCGGAGAAAATCACCGCCAAACTGACAAAAGCGCAATGTGCGTTACTGGTGGAAAAAATCAAACAAGAACTCAAACGGGCTATCGAACAGGGCGGAACCACCCTGAAAGACTTTTTACAACCCGACGGCAGACCCGGTTATTTCGCGCAGGAGCTACAAATTTACGGCAAGAAAGGTGCGCCCTGCCCAAACTGCGGTACAAAAATCGAAAGTTTGGTGGTCGCCCAACGAAACAGTTACTTCTGCCCGAAATGCCAGAAGAAATAATGATATTTCATGGCGGGTTATTTCGCTCTCACCTATTTAGGAAAAATCACACCTAAACTAACCTCACTTTTCGCCCCGGTGACACTAGGCAAGTTGCTCGGCAAATTATGTATTCTGCGATAAGCAAGCCAGGCAAATGCCGCCGCCTCGACGTAATCGATATCCAAACCGAATTCCGAGGTGGTCGAAACCTGCCACTCAGCCAAAAGTGCCGTTAAACGTTGCATAATCAATGGATTTCGCGCACCGCCGCCACAAACTAACAGCAAATTAGTGCGGTCGGATTTTTGCAATTTTTTCAATTCGTTGGCAATACTTAAAGCGGTAAATTCCACCAGTGTGCGTTGCACATCCTGTGGCGAAGGCATCGGTTGCGAAAGTGCGGTGAATTTTTCCAGTTTTTTATTAAGCCAGGCAAGATTAAACAATTCCCGCCCGGTACTTTTCGGCGGTGCCTGCTGAAAAAAGGGTTCCGCCAGCAAATCCGTTAAAAGTGCGGTGGAAATTTTACCGTTTTTTGCCCATAGAGCGTCTTTATCGTAGCGTTTGCCCTGATGAAGTTCAATCCAGGAATCCAGCAACGCATTGCCTACGCTCACATCATAACCGACGGTCGGACAATTTTCTTCCAGCACGGAAATATTGCTGATTCCGCCAATATTCAACACCACCGTCAATCGTTCCGCCGCAAAAAATAAATCCTGATGAAAAGCCGGTACTAAAGGCGCGCCCTGACCGCCCAGCGCCATATCTTTACGGCGGAAATCACCTACCGTGGTGATACCGGTTTTTGCCGCAACCAAATTCATATCGCCGATTTGCATTGTGAACGGAAATTCGCAATTCGGCGAATGCCACACCGTTTGTCCGTGGCAACCGACTGCGCAAATATCTTCGGATTTTAACCGCACTTTTTGCAAAAAACGATTGATACTTTCTGCATAAAGAAGCCCTAATTGGTGGTCAATTTCGCCTAAATTCCGCAAACTTGTCTCTCCGGATCGCAAAAGTGCGGTCAGTTTTTCACGAATTTTTTCCGGCATCGGAGTAAAATCCGTTGCCATCAATTTTGGGGGATTCAGAGTGAAATCCATCAAGGCTAAATCCACACCGTCAAGGCTGGTTCCCGACATTACGCCGATATAATATTGTTTCATCATTTTTCTTACATTAGGAGCCGCTTGTTAATAGGGCTGTGCTATTCACCGCGTTTTACGCCTAGCCTGCGGCTATTTTAGGCGACAACGCAACCGGTTATAAAAGATAAACAGGCCCTAAATTTGGTTAATTATATCGAATATTCACCTAAAAAACGGTAAAATCTCGCCTATTTTTGGGGGATATTTATGAATTTACAAAAACTATTACTAACCCGGCGATTTATTTCCACTATGGCGTATTTTGCCATGCAGTCGGTATTTTTTATTTATTTGCCGCAATCATTTGCTTCGGACTGGGCAGCTGTTTGTTCGGAACCAATGCAAGAGCCTGCTTATTAGCCCCCAGTGATTTCTATAGCGAAAAACCAATTGTAATGGCAAATATTTTGGTGAAGTTTGATAACGGCGAAAACCGCGGATTTATCTTCGGTTCTTCGCGTCTGGTTTTATCCTTTTTAACGATGTTGGTGATGAATTTAATCCCTCACTTGTTCTTAATTTAGAAAAATCGTGTAAAATAACCGCAGTTTTTACTGGAGAGATGATTATTATGAAAAAACTTAGTGTTGTAATCCTTGCCGCCGGCAAAGGAACCCGTATGTATTCCGATTTACCGAAAGTGCTGCATAAAATTGCCGGCAAACCGATGGTAAAACACGTTATTGATACGGCAAAACAATTAAGTGCGGATCAAATTCATTTAATTTACGGGCATGGCGCCGATTTATTAAAATCGCATCTTGCCGATGAGCCGGTAAACTGGGTTTTCCAGGCGGAACAGCTTGGTACCGGGCACGCCATGCAACAAGCGGCGCCATTTTTTGCAGACGATGAAAACATTCTCATGCTTTATGGTGACAGCCCGCTAATCAGCAAAGAAACCTTAGAAAAATTAATCGCCGCGAAACCTGAAAACGGTATTGCCTTATTAACGGTTAATCTGGACAACCCCACAGGCTACGGACGAATCATTCGTGAAAAAGGTTCTGTGGTGGCAATTGTGGAACAAAAAGACGCCGATGCGGAACAATTAAAAATTACCGAAGTAAATACCGGCGTAATGGTGTCTGACGGCGCCAGCTTCAAAAAATGGTTAGGCCGCTTAAACAATAACAATGCGCAAGGCGAATATTACATGACCGACGTTATAGGTCTGGCTAATCAGGACGGTTTCCAGGTAGCGGCAGTTTCCGCAACGGATAAAATGGAAGTGGAAGGCGCCAATAACCGCCTGCAATTAGCCGCACTTGAACGTTATTATCAACACAAACAGGCGGAGCGTTTATTACTTGAAGGCGTAATGTTAATTGATCCGGCGCGTTTTGACCTGCGCGGTACGCTGGAACACGGCAAAGACTGCGAAATTGACGTGAATGTGATTATCGAAGGTTCGGTAAAATTAGGCGACCGGGTAAAAATCGGTGCGGGTTGCGTAATTAAAAACTGTGAAATCGGTGACGACGTTGAAATCAAACCTTATTCCGTGTTTGAAGATTCAACCATTGGCGCCCGCGCCTCTATCGGACCTTTCTCACGTTTACGCCCGGGAGCGGAACTTGCCGAAGAAACCCATATTGGTAACTTTGTGGAAATCAAAAAAGCAACCGTAGGCAAAGGTTCGAAAGTCAATCATTTAACTTATGTGGGCGATGCGCAGGTCGGTACCGACTGTAACCTCGGCGCAGGTGTCATCACCTGTAACTACGACGGTGCAAACAAATTCAAAACGGTTATCGGCGATAACGTATTTGTCGGTTCCGACGTGCAATTAGTCGCGCCGGTGAACGTTGCAAACGGTGCGACAATCGGTGCGGGTACCACGGTGACAAAAGATATCGGCGAAAACGAATTAGTTATCAGCCGTGTTCCTCAGCGACACATTGCAGGCTGGCAACGACCAACCAAGAAAAAATAACTCCGACTAAAACTCCGCCAAAATCCACCGCACTTTTTCATCTAAAGTGCGGTATAATTTCCCCCAATTTTATAATCTTAGCCATTTGAGAATATTCATGCCACAACCACAATTTGAAGATTTCGATCTTTCTCCCGAACTGTTAAAAGCCTTAGCCCAAAAAGGTTATGCGCGCCCTACCGCCATTCAATCGGAAGCGATTCCGGCGGCAATGGACGAGCGCGACGTCTTGGGTTCGGCACCTACGGGAACGGGCAAAACCGCCGCTTTTTTATTACCGGCGATTCAACATTTGTTGGATTATCCACGCCGTAAACCCGGTGCGCCGCGGGTTTTAGTGTTAACCCCGACCCGCGAACTCGCTATGCAGGTGGCACAGCAAGCGGAGGAATTGGCTCAATTTACCAAGTTGAGTATTGCCACCATTACGGGCGGCGTCGCTTATCAAAACCATGGCGAAATATTCAATAAAAATCAGGATATCGTCGTGGCAACGCCCGGCCGTCTGTTGCAATATATCAAAGAGGAAAACTTTGATTGCCGTGCGGTGGAAATCCTTATTTTTGATGAAGCGGATCGTATGTTGCAAATGGGCTTTGGTCAGGATGCGGAAAAAATTTCCGCTGAAACCCGCTGGCGTAAACAAACCTTTTTGTTCTCGGCGACTTTAGAAGGCGAGTTACTGGTGGATTTTGCCGAACGCATTTTAACGGATCCGGTGAAAATCGATGCGGAACCAAGCCGTCGCGAACGCAAGAAAATCAACCAATGGTATTACCATGCGGACAGCTATGAACATAAAGTCAAACTGTTAGCCCGTTTTATTGCCGATGAGCAGGTCAGCAAAGGAATTGTTTTTGTGCGCCGCCGCGAAGACGTGCGGGAGCTTTCCGAAATTCTGCGCAAACGCGGTATTCGCAGTACTTATTTAGAAGGCGAAATGGCACAAACCCAACGAAATAATGCTATCGATAAATTAAAAAACGGCATTGTTACCCTGTTAGTCGCCACTGACGTTGCCGCCCGAGGCATTGATATTGAAGATATCAGCCATGTGATGAACTTCGACCTGCCCTACAATGCGGATACCTATTTACACCGTATCGGTCGTACCGCTCGTGCCGGCAAAAAAGGAACCGCGGTATCTTTTGTTGAAGGTCATGATTATAAATATCTCGGCAAAATCAAACGTTATACCGAAGAATTACTCAAACCCCGAATTATTGAAGGTTTAGAGCCTCGTACCAAAGCACCGAAAGACGGCGAAATCAAAACTGTATCTAAAAAACAAAAAGCGTACATTCGCCAAAAACGGGAAGAAAAGAGAAAAACAACACAGAAAAAAGCCAAATTGCGCCGTCAGGATACTAAAAATATCGGCAAACGCCGCACACCTAAGGCGGTATCAGAAGCGCAGGCAAAAGAAATACGGTGATAAAAAATAAGGCGGTAACATACCGCCTTAACTTTTATTGTGAAATTATACCCAATGTTTTTCTTTTTTTAGGGGGCATGCGAATATCCCATATTATGTTCCTGCCCAACAAAGATAAGTGCGGTCGGTTTTTAGCGATTTTTTTCCATTAATGCGGTTAAAACCGGTGGAGGCACGAACTGACTTACATCACCGCGATGCAAATAAATTTCCCGTACAATCGTTGAAGATACATAAGACCATTTTTCCGTGGAAGGCAAAAACAGGCTTTCCACTCCGTCGGTTAAGGCCCGGTTTAAATGGGCTAATTGCAGTTCGTATTCAAAGTCCATTGTTGTGCGCATACCGCGAATAATCGCCGTAATATGGCGTTCCTTCACGACGTTCGCCAATAAATCGGAAAAGCCGATAACCTGCACGTTCGGCAAATGAGCGACGGATTCTTCCGCCAAACGCACTCTTTCGGCTAATTCAAACAACGGCTTTTTTGTGGGATTTGAGGCGACGGCCACTAAAACTTGGGGAAAAAGTACCGCACTTCGCTCAATAATATCCAAATGCCCGTAAGTAATGGGGTCAAAAGTACCGGGATAAATTACTGTTTTTGTCATTTTTTATTTTCCAAATAAGGGGTGAGCAACTGCAGCAGGCGTTGTAAAGCACCGCGGTTTTCAATCAACACTTCATAGCCCGCATTACCGTAACGCTCTCGCAGCGCCGGCGATAATAAGAATTTCTCCACCGCAGAAGAAAGTGCGGTCGAATTTTCTTTAATTTCCAATACGCCGTTAACATCGCGCAATTTGGTAAATACTTCCGGAAAATTAAACGTATGATAACCGCTGATAACAGGCAGTTTAAAGGCTAAAGGCTCTAACGGGTTATGTCCGCCATGTTTTACCAAGCTGCCGCCTACAAATGCAATATCCGAAATGCCGTACAATAACATCATTTCACCCATAGTATCGCCCAGTACTACTTGCGTATCCGAACCGGGCGCTACGTTTTCACTTCGACGACAATAGCTGAAACCGCCTTTCACGATTAAATCCTCGACGGCCTTAAAGCGTTCCGGATGGCGTGGAACCAGAATAAGCAATAAATCAGGGAATTTTTGTAATAAACTACGATGAGCCTGGAGAACGATACCTTCTTCGCCTTCATGGGTACTTGCCGCAATCCAAACCGGCCGTTCCCCCGCCCATTCCTGATGAAGCCGCTTGATTTGTTGCGATAAGGCGTCGGAAATCACCAAATCATATTTGATATTTCCCGTAAGCTGCAAATCACCCCGATAGCCCAAATCAAGGTAACGGTTGCCGCTAATGTCATCCTGCGGCGCAATTAAACTAATCTCGTTAAACATTCGGTTTAAAATATTTTTCACCCAGCCGTAACGTTTTGCCGAACGTGCAGATAAACGGGCGTTTGCAATAATAAAAGGAATATTTTTATTATGTAACTGACGGATAAGGTTCGGCCAGATTTCCGTTTCGATCACAATGCAGGCTTTCGGGCGCACAAAACGAATAAAACGATCCATTGCATCAGGTAAATCATAAGGCAAATAAAAATGACTCACGGAATCTCCGAAAGCCGCTTTTACGCGATCGGAACCGGTCGGCGTGACTGTAGTCATGGTAATAGGTAAATCCGGATAATCCTGCTGAATACGGCGTACTAACGGGGTTGCCGCAATCACTTCACCAACGGAAGCGGCATGCACAATAATGCCCTGAGGCTTCGGTGGCGTGAGATTTGCATAAATTCCATAACGCTCATTAAGGCGTTTACGGTAATTCGGCGATTTGATGCTACGCAATAAAATAAATAACAACACAAAAGGCTGCAAAATATACATCGCAAAAGAATAAACAAAACGTAGCATAATAATTTCAAAATCAAAGGTTGATGATGTCGCCTAGTATAAAGGTTCATTATCAAGAGACAAGAGGAATCTCGCAAAAAGTTATTTACCCTTTTTGAAAAAATCCCCAAAAAAGCACCGCACTTTTCCTTTTGCATAGTGGGATAATGCTTGAAATTACAGTATAATAGCCCACATTTTCCTTAACCTTTTTATAAAAATATAATTATGAGCGCAAAATTTAACGTTAAAACCTTCCAAGGTATGATTCTCGCCCTGCAGGATTACTGGGCGCAACAAGGCTGCACCATCGTGCAACCCTTCGATATGGAAGTGGGAGCCGGCACATCCCACCCGATGACCGCACTACGCGCATTAGGTCCGGAACCTATGGCATTCGCCTATGTTCAGCCTTCCCGCCGCCCGACGGACGGTCGCTACGGCGAAAACCCGAACCGTTTACAGCACTATTATCAATTCCAAGTAGTAATCAAACCATCGCCGGACAATATTCAAGAGCTATATTTAGGTTCGCTCAAAATGCTGGGCTTTGACCCAACCCAACACGACATTCGTTTTGTGGAAGATAACTGGGAAAATCCGACTTTAGGCGCATGGGGTTTAGGCTGGGAAGTATGGTTAAACGGTATGGAAGTCACCCAGTTTACCTATTTCCAACAAGTAGGCGGGCTGGAATGTAAACCGGTTACCGGCGAAGTAACCTACGGTTTGGAACGCTTGGCGATGTACATTCAGGGCGTGGATTCCGTTTACGACTTGGTATATTCCGACGGCCCTTTAGGCAAAACCACCTACGGCGATGTATTCCATCAAAACGAAGTGGAACAGTCCACCTATAACTTCGAATACGCCGATGTGGATTTCCTGTTTGAATGTTTCAACAAATACGAACAAGAAGCGAAATTTCTGTTAAAACAGGAACCCCGCATGGAAAATGACAAAGAAATCTGGGTGGAAACCGCATTACCGTTACCGGCCTACGAACGCATTTTAAAAGCCGCTCACAGCTTCAACTTACTCGACGCCCGCAAAGCGATTTCCGTCACCGAACGCCAACGCTACATTTTACGCATCCGCGCCTTAACCAAAGGTGTGGCGGAAGCCTATTATGCCAGCCGCGAAGCACTTGGGTTTCCGGGGTGTAAGTAAGCCTAAATCTCCCCCTTCCCCCCTCTTTGCGAAAGAGGGGATGTTGTGAAAGAATGGAGAGCTTATGTTTAAGATGACTTGTTCCCCCCTCTTTTATAAAGGGAAGCTAGGGGAGATTTAAAAATGCAACCCTACTCAAAATCACTAAAAGAGCTTTCGCAAAAATTACGTTCTGATCAAACGGATGCAGAACGGAAATTATGGCAACGGATAAACCGAGAGCAGCTTCTGGGATTTCGGTTTAATCGACAGAAGCCGTTGTTAAATTACATTGTGGATTTTTACTGTCCAAAGGCAAAGCTGATTATTGAGTTAGACGGAAGTCAGCATTATGAACCCGATTATCAAGGAAAAGACGCCTTGCGGGATGCTGAATTGAATTCGCTCGGATTTACGGTAATGCGCTTTAGTAATGACGAAGTGTATTATGAAATTGAAGCGGTGGTGGATCAGATTTATTTGTTTTTGGAGAGTATAGATCACGATAGGGCTGATTGAGTATGAGCGTTAAATATGTTCTTCCAAATCCCCCCTAGCCCCTCTTTGCTAAAGAGGGGGATCGGATCTCCAAAAAGTTAAAGAATACGGTTCTTCATCAACAATTAAAAATTTAACATGCAAATTAGTCCACGATACTCAATTCCGCACAAACCCCAGTCCCCCTCTTTAGCAAAGAGGGGCTAGGGGAGATTTGGCAGAAGTGAAAAGCAACTCCAAATGTAAAATAAACCGTAGGATATTAACTAATTCATATAACCCTAAGGAAAATAAGAAATGAAATATGCCTTTATTGATTATGAGAATCTTCATTCTTTGGATGGATTAGAATTACAGAATTATAAACGAATTTTCTTATTTATTGGCGCTAATCAAACCAATATTAGACTTACGGAAAAATTTGATGATGAAATAAATGTTACTTTTGTAACTATTAAAGATGTATCCAGCAATAATGTTGACTTCCATATTGCTTATTATCTAGGAAAATTAGACGCTACCGTAGATAAAAACATTGAGTTTCACATTTTATCAAAAGACCAAGGTTATAATGGAATATGTTCTTTTATTAGACATCAGCGGGAAAATCGTCATTGTAGTAGAATTGCTCCGGCTGTATCAGAACCCCTAGCATTACCTAAACCAGACGAAAGCTCAAAACAGAAGATAGAAATTATTTTTAAAGAATACAAATCCTTTATGGTGAAAAGAGAGAAAAAACATTTACCGACAAAAACACAGTCCCTACGTAATAATATTCACAACCAAACCAGTTTAAAAGGTTTGGAAAAACAAGACGTAAATAATGTAATCATTAAGGTAATAAACAAACTATCTCAAGAAAAACTATTAAAAATTACTGATTCAAAAGTCAGTTATCCTTAAATTTAAAAATCAAAACGGTGGTTCAAGCCCATCTTACAAGAGAAAAAACAAATGACAACACAAAACTTCCTCGCCGAGATCGGCACTGAAGAGCTGCCGCCGAAGGCGCTTAAAAAATTAGCGACGGCGTTTGCCGAAAATGTTGAAAACGAGTTAAACCAAGCGGGTTTGACCTTTGAAAAAGTCCAATGGTTTGCGGCGCCCCGTCGTTTGGCGGTAAAAGTATTAAACCTTGCGACTAGCCAACCTACTAAAGAAATTGAAAAACGCGGGCCTGCGGTATCGGCAGCTTTTGATGCGGAAGGTAAACCGACCAAAGCGGCTGAAGGTTGGGCGCGTGGTTGTGGGATTACTGTTGAGCAAGCGGAACGTTTGGCAACGGATAAAGGCGAATGGTTAGTACATCGTGCGACTATCGAAGGTCAGCCGACCAAAAACTTAATGCTCGACATTGTGACTCGTTCGCTGGCAAATTTACCGATTCCCAAAATGATGCGTTGGGGCGATAAAACCGAGCAGTTCGTGCGTCCGGTTCATACCGTCAGCTTGTTGTTAGGCGGCGAGTTAATTGAAGGCGAGATTTTAGGCATTGCCAGCGGTCGTACTATTCGCGGCCACCGTTTCCTGGGTGAAGCGGAATTCCAAATCGCTCACGCCGATGAATATCCGCAAATCCTCAAAGACAAAGGTTCGGTCATTGCCGACTTTAACGAGCGTCGAGCCATTATTCTGGCGGATTCTCAGGCAAAAGCCAGCGCACTTGGCGGCGTGGCGGATATTGAAGACGACTTGTTAGACGAGGTGACTTCGTTGGTGGAATTCCCGAACGTGTTAACCGCCACCTTTGAAGAGCGTTTCCTGGCGGTGCCGGCGGAAGCCCTGGTGTATACCATGAAAGGCGACCAAAAATATTTCCCGATTTACGATAAAAACGGCAAATTGTTACCGCACTTTATTTTCGTCTCGAATATTAATCCTACGGATCCGACACCGATTATCGAAGGTAATGAGAAAGTGGTGCGTCCGCGTTTGTCGGATGCAGAGTTCTTCTTTAATACTGATAAAAAACAGCGTTTGGAAGATTTATTGCCGCGTTTAGAAACCGTCTTGTTCCAACAACAATTAGGTACGTTGTTAGATAAAACCAAACGAATTCAGGCGCTTGCAGGTGAAATCGCCACTCAAATCGGTGCAGACAAAGCCAAAGCGGAACGAGCGGGCTTGCTGTCAAAATGCGACCTAATGACCAACATGGTATTTGAATTTACCGACACCCAAGGCGTAATGGGTATGCACTATGCCCGCCACGACGGTGAAGACGAAGAGGTGGCGGTAGCCTTGAACGAGCAATATATGCCGCGTTTTGCCGGCGATAACCTGCCGAACAGCTTGGTGGCAAGTTCCGTGGCATTGGCGGATAAATTCGACACGCTCACTGGGATTTTCGGTATCGGTCAGGCGCCGAAAGGTAGTGCCGACCCATTCGCATTACGTCGTGCAGCATTAGGTGCGTTACGTATTATCGTGGAGAAAAATTTACCGTTAGATCTGGCAGAAATTGTGAAAAAATCCACCGCACTATTTGCTGATCGTTTGACTAATCAAAACGTAGTGGACGATGTCGTGGACTTTATGCTCGGCCGTTTCCGCGCCTGGTATCAGGACGAAGGCATCGCGGTAGACGTGATTCAAGCGGTGCTGGCGCGTCGTCCGACTAAACCGGCGGATTTTGACGCCCGGGTGCGTGCGGTATCCCATTTCCGTACCCTTGATTCTGCGGAAGCCTTGGCGGCGGCTAATAAACGGGTAAGCAATATTCTTGCCAAGATCGAAGGCGAAATCTCCTCAAAAATCGACCGCACTTTATTGCTTGAGCCGGAAGAAAAAGCCTTAGCGGAGCAAGTGCTCGCATTGCAATCGGAACTGGCGCCGTTGTTTGCCAAAGGCGAATATCAACCCGCTCTTGACCGTTTGGCAGGCTTGCGTGAAGTTATCGACAACTTCTTCGATAAAGTCATGGTGAATGCGGAAGATGAAAAACTGCGTCAAAACCGTCAGGCAATTTTAAATACCCTGCGTAATCTGTTCTTACAGGTAGCGGATATTTCTCTATTGCAATAAGAAAATGCAAAAAGTAAAGGCTTGGGATTCCAAGCCTTTTACTTTTTCACTAAACGCTATTTAAACCAACTTTCTCCGTTTACTTCCCGATTACCGTAAAAATTCTGAAAGCCGGATGCTACACGATAAACATACCAGGCAAATATAAACCAAAAAATCACGGGCACAAAAATAAGGAATGAACCGATAAACGCCACAATAAAAGTCTTAATTAAATAATTACAATGGGTTTGCGCCAACACGGAAAGTTCTTCGCGTTTCATAAAAGCAAACACGGCGCCGATAATGGCTAACGGTTTAAACACTACGGCCAAAATAAATAATCCGTAGATGATGTACATATAAGTACGATTTTTATCTTCAGTTAACTTCTCTAATTCATTTTTAAATTGTTGCTCATTCATAACAGCTCCTATTAAGAAATAGCTTCGTCTTCATTGGAAGGCCAGGCATTTACCACCGCTTTAACTAAAGTTGCGAGCGGGATAGCAAAAAAAACACCCCAAAACCCCCATAATCCACCAAAAATCAACACGGCAATAATGATGGTTAACGGATGTAGATTCACCGCCTCGGAAAATAAATAAGGCACTAATAAATTACCGTCCAATAACTGGCTGACAATATAAGCGGTCATTAAATAACCGAATGTCGGCGTTGCGCCGAATTGGAAAATCGCTACTAATGCCACCGGAATGGTCACTAATACGGCGCCGATATAAGGAATCAGTACGGACAATCCCACCGCTACGGCAAGCAGTAACGGATAACGCAAGCCGAAGAAGAGGAAAATAATATAACTCACCACGGCGACAATTAAAATTTCAAATAACTTACCGCGAATATAATTGGCGATTTGTAATTGCATTTCCTGCCACACTTTGGATGCTAACGTTCTGTTTTTTGGTAAAAAACGGCTGAAACCGGCAATAAGTTCATCCTGATCCTTCACCATGAAAAACACCATTAAAGGCACTAAAAACGCATAAATCCCAATGGTGACTAAATTCATTAACGAAGATAGAGAAAATTTGACCGCACTTTCACCAAACGCCAGTGTTTTTTCACGAATTGTGATAAACAGGCTGTCAATCATTTGATAATCCACTAATTCGGGATAACTCTCCGGTAAAGACATCACCCATTGATGGGATAAATTCAACATATTCGGCAAATCACTGAATAAATTAACGGTTTGATTAATCAATGTCGGGATTAAACCGAAAATCATCAGAATGGTCACCGCAATAAAACCGCCAAGAATCAGCAGAATGGAAAGAAAACGCGGTAATTTCAATTTATCGGAAAGAAACGAAATCGGCATTTCCAATAAATAAGCCAAAACCAGGGCAATCAATAAAGGCGCGATTAAATCGCTAAAAAAATAAATTGCGACAAAGCCAAAAAACAAAATAGCGGCAAGCCCCATTGCCTGTGGATCGCTGAAACGGCGTAGATACCAATTTTTTAGCATCTCAATCATGATCTGTCCTCATTAAAAAAGTTTTTTTGATTATAAGATAAAACGGGCTTGATTGATAAGAATTCTTTATTCGTTTTATCACCTATCGGGTTCGCTATATTTCTATTGTGTAACAATATAATTCCCGCTATGATTTTGTGCTGGTCGAACATATCAACTAAGGAAAAATCATGTCGGTTATTATTTATCATAATCCGCGCTGTTCAAAAAGCCGAGAAACATTAAAACTGCTTCAGGATCAAAATATTAATGCGGAAATCGTACTTTATCTGGAGAAACGTTTTTCCGTCAGCGAATTACAAAGTTTGATGAAAAAACTCAATATTCATAGCCCAAAAGAAATGATGAGAATAAAAGATGCGCTCTATCAGGAATTACAGCTGAATAATGAGCATATTTCCGAACAGGAATTGTTAGAGGCAATCGGCAATCACCCGGCGTTATTGGAACGCCCGATCGTAATTAACGGCGATAAAGCAAAAATAGGGCGACCGCCGGAAGCGGTGCTGAGCATTTTGTAATTTTAACATTTAACCTTATAATAAACATCGCTCTATTTGTTGAGCGATGTTTTTTATGATCCGGAGGAAATTATGGCAAAAAAAACAAACCAAGTACCTATTGCGGAAAACAGCCAAACCGCTTATCTGCATAATCGAGGTACAATTCAGGATAATGCGGTCAAAGCATTATTACGCACACCTTTATTCAGATCGCGTATTGAGAAAAAGTTGAAAGGTAAAGGAAGTTATCAACGTAAAGCAAAACATGCAGGCAGATATTTTGAAAAACCCGATGATAAGAGTTTTGGTTACAAAAGTTTTATCATCGGGTTTTTATTAGGGCCTGCCTATCTTTTATGAACAGACCTTAATTCAACACAGTATTCTCAATAAAAAATGCAAACAACGATAGAGGTTAATATGTCTGTAAAAACTGAACTTTTATTTTCAAACACATGGAATGTCCGTATTAGCGACCCCGGTGAAGAAGGCGCTCACAGCCATTTTTTCGAAACCATTTATATTACTTTAGAAGCATATATCGACGGCGATAACGTATCTTACGAATTTACCCGAAAGGTAGAAGATGAAGTGAAAATCAAGCGTAATTTCACTCAACTAGACGAATTGTTCAAATTTCTGGCGGATTATTTAGACGCGGTATCATTAGGCAATTTAGGCGTGAAAATCGGTCAATTGGGCTTGGTCAAATAACCTTTTTACCTTAACGACATAAGCGGTTTTACAATTTATTATATTGTTCCATCTTCAATATATTAGGGGCTGTTTATCTTTTATAAACAGCCCCTAAGTCGCTCATTTATATTATACCGTTAAATAACGGCAAGTTTTTTCATTTGTTCGACCACGTCTTCCACCTGAATCTGGCTCATCAGATTTTTACCTGTTAATTTGGTTGCCCAGGGCAATTGGTCGGAAGGCTTGCCGTATTCCTTCCGCACATTTTTTTCATACACCGAAACTACATTTGCCAGATTATTATAAGGCCCTGTACGCAGCGGGTTATGATAAGCATATAAACCAATCACCGGCGTACCTTGAGTTGTTGCCATATGAGCCGGCCCCGAGTCCGGCGAAATGACAAGATCCGCCATACTGATTAATGCCACCAGTTGTTTAAGGTTCGTTTTACCCGACAAATTAACAGGTTGAAAATCACAAAGTGCGGTAATTTTTTGTAAAATTTCGACTTCCCGTTTTGCCGAAGAACCGCATAAAATCACATTCACATTATGCTGATGAGCAATATTCGCCACTTGCGCATAGCGTTCTATCAGCCAATCTTTTTCCGCTTTGCTTGAACAGGGGGAAATAATCAGATTTTTACGCGCCGGATCAATATAAGGCTTAACCGCCTCTTTATCCTGCTCGGAAACCGCCAACTGCCAATGAGGCGCTTCAACCGGCACGCCAAGATATTCTACAAACGCCATAAAACCGTCAAGTACATGGGGATTTTGAGGATCCCGAACTTTTCGGTTAGTAAACAGCCACTGTCCTTCCCTTGCCCGCTGTTTACCAAAACCGATTTTATAACGCGCCTTAATGCCAAACGAAAGAACCGATGCACGAAATGCGGTCTGCATATTTAACAGCGCATCAAAACGGCGATGTTTAAGTTGTCTCCATAAGGCAAGAACCCCTTTCCAGCCCGATTTTTTGTCATACACAATCAATTCCGCATTAGGAATGCCCGCCAATAACTGCGCTTCGGTTTTGCCGACAATCCAGCTGATTTCCGTTTCAGGCCAATATTTCTGAATCTGCTGCACCGCCGCTAACGCATGGCAAACATCGCCAATTGCAGATAAACGCAATACACATAAAGATTTCGGAGCTTGATTAAAAAGTGCCATAAGGTTCTCACATTATTAATTGTATTTTGGTCTCGCCGTTATTTTAAAGTAGAATACGGCTATTCGCTATATCAGTGAGGAAGGATATGCTTCAAGTTCAGCACGAAAATCACTTTTTTTTATTTAATTTTGATGAGAACCGACCGAATCAGGAACATTTTTTCGAATCCTATTTCTGGCAAAAACAAAATCGGATTATAGGTTCCGCGAAAGGGCGCGGCACCACTTGGTTTATTCAGTCACAAGATTTGTTCGGTGTGAATACGGCATTGCGTCATTATTACCGCGGCGGATTATGGGGAAAAATCAATAAGGATCGTTATGCTTTTTCTTCATTAGAAGAAACCCGAAGTTTTGCCGAATTCAATTTGCTAAACCGGCTTTATCAGGCGGGCTTGCCCGTGCCGAAACCTATCGGCGCTCATGTAGAAAAATTAGCTTTTAATCATTATCGTGCGGATTTACTAAGCGAACGTATTGAAAATACGCAAGATTTGACCGCACTTTTACCTAATACGGAATTAACCGCCGAACAATGGCAACAAATCGGCAAGCTAATCCGCCGATTACATGATTTGCAAATCTGCCACACCGATTTGAATGCCCACAATATTCTGATCCGACAGCAAAATAATGACACTAAATTCTGGCTGATTGATTTTGATAAGTGCGGTGAAAAACCGGGAAATTTATGGAAACAAGAAAACCTGCAACGCCTGCACCGTTCCTTCCTTAAAGAAGTAAAAAGAATGCGAATTCAATTTTCTGAAAAAAACTGGGCTGATTTGTTAAACGGCTATCAAAACTAAAGATAAAAAACGGGGCTTACCGCCCCGTTATCAATTAATCTTTTGATTCTAATAAAACCCGATAAATTATCCCGCCGATAATACCGCCGATGATTGGCGCAACCCAGAACACCCATAACTGCTCAAGTGCCCAACCGCCTTGGAAAACGGCTACCGCCGTACTACGTGCCGGGTTAACCGAAGTATTGGATACCGGAATACTGATTAAATGTATCAGGGTTAATGCCAAACCAATTGCAATTGGCGCAAAGCCCGCGGGTGCTCTTTTATCCGTCGCACCATGGATAATAATCAGGAAAAACGCCGTTAATACGACTTCGGCAATGAAAACCGCCGCTAACGAATAACCGTTTGGCGAATGCTCGCCGAAACCGTTTGAAGCAAAACCGCCGTTTACCGCATCAAAACCGACTTTACCCGAAGCGATAGCATAAAGAACTGTCGCCCCCATAACACCACCGACAACTTGCGCAAGAATATAGCTGAAAGCCTCTTTTGCCTGAAAGCGCCCGCCGGCAACTAAACCTAAAGTCACCGCTGGGTTAAAATGCCCGCCTGAAATATGTCCGACCGCATAAGCCATAGTTAATACGGTCAAACCGAAAGCCAGCGCCACACCGGCGAAACCGATTCCCAATTCAGGATAAGCAGCCGCAAGTACCGCACTGCCGCAACCGCCAAACACTAACCAAAATGTTCCGAAAAATTCAGCAAAAAGTTTTTTCATTATATAACCTCTATATTAGTAAAATTCGCTAAAATTTGTTCTAGGCTCGTCAATCACGCAATACCTAGCTTCCGGTTAGTCACTTTAAGCGGCGGAAAGTTGTGTAAAACATTGTAAATATAGGCTTTAATTTGCAAACCTGTTTAGCAGTCTTCACGTCTAGATTGTTATTTGGGCTTTTTTTCATTAAAATACAGACAAATTTTAAGGTTATTGATAGGAAATTTTATGGCAGATTGGGATGGCAAATACATTAGCCCTTATGCAGAACATGGGAAAAAAAGCGAACAGGTAAAAAAAATCACCGTTTCAATTCCGATTAAAGTATTAGAAATTTTGACTAATGAGCGCACTCGCCGTCAGCTTAAAAATTTACGCCATGCAACAAACAGCGAATTGCTTTGCGAAGCTTTTCTTCATGCTTTCACCGGGCAGCCGCTGCCGACTGACGAAGATCTGTTAAAAGAACGGCATGATGAAATCCCGGAACAGGCAAAACTGATCATGCGAGAATTGGGAATTAATCCTGATGAATGGGAATATTAATTAACGCTTATTGAAATGAAAGGTACGGAAATTCCGTACCTTTCATTTTTATAATTTATCGCAATACCGACTATTTAAAAACGGCAATCAACTCGTTGACTTTAACCCGACGCTCCGCCGCCTGACTGATAGTTCGTTGAACCTTGATCCGTTTAAACTTGGCTCCGTGATAAATTTCACGGGTAAACGCCGTATCGTGATTGGAAATCAACACCGGGATATTACGCTCATTAACCGTTTGTTTTGCCAATTCGGCAAGAGCTTGCTGGTGAGTAACGGAAAAATCATTACCCGCATATTTAGTAAAATTACTATCCTGTAATAAAGGTGCGTAAGGCGGGTCACAATAAATAACGGACTCATCATCCGCCAGCTTAAAGGTTTCATTAAAATCTGCGCAAATAAACACCGCACTTTTTGCTTTTTCGGCAAAATAACGCAATTCTTTTTCAGGAAAATAATGGGATTTATAGGCGCCGAAAGGCACGTTAAACTCATTTAACGAATTGTAGCGACATAATCCGTTAAAACCGAAACGGTTTAAATATAAAAACAAAACCGAGCGAAAAAACGGATCCGTTGAATTATTAAAATCATCACGACGGGCATAATAATAACCGGCGCTGTTTGCCTCCGCATGAAAAAACACAGGTTTTAGTGCTTCAATGTAAGCGTCCACATCCGTTTTTACGGTATTAAATAAGTTAATTAAATCCGCATTAATGTCCGCCAAAATATAACGTTCAAACTGACTGTTTAAAAAAACCGAACCCGCCCCGACAAAAGGTTCGACCAAACATTTTCTCCGTTTGGGAAACAGGTTGTTAATATTATCCGTCAGGCGATATTTACCACCCGCCCATTTTAAAAATGAGCGGTGTTTTAAGCCATGTTTAGTTTTGCCAGAATGCGACATTAATATGTGAGATTAGTTATTTTGTGAACAAACGCGAATCGCATCAAGAACAAGCGATTTATCGGTGTCTGATGCCACATAAGCTTGCCCCAACGTTTTAAGTAAGACTAGACGTAGTTTACCCGCCAGCACTTTTTTATCACGCATCATGTGCGGCAGATAATCTTCCGCCTGCATTGTATCCGGTGAAACTGTCGGTAAATTTGCACGAGCCAATAATTTTTCTAAGCGGGCGACTTCCGAATAACTTAAATCGCCTAATTTTTCGGATAATACGGCAGCCATCATACTGCCCGCCGCAACGGCTTCGCCGTGCAGCCAGTTACCGTATCCGAGATGGGTTTCGATCGCATGACCAAAAGTATGACCTAGATTTAATAAGGCGCGATCGCCTTTTTCCGTTTCATCGCGGGCAACAACATCCGCTTTAATTTGGCAACAACGGGCGATACAATATTGTAAATCCTGTTGATTCAAAGCGACCAAATTATCAATATGCGCCTCTAACCATTCGAAAAACGGCAAGTCGAGAATCGCACCGTATTTGATCACTTCGGCAAGACCCGCATTAACTTCCCGTTTAGGCAGCGTAACTAAAGTGCGGGTATCAATAATCACAGTACAAGGCTGATAAAAGGCACCAATCATATTTTTACCTAATTCGTGATTTACCGCAGTTTTGCCGCCAACGGAAGAATCCACTTGTGCAAGCAAAGTGGTCGGAATTTGAATAAAACGGATACCGCGCTGATAACTGGCCGCCGCATAACCCGTTACATCGCCGATCACCCCGCCGCCTAATGCGATAAGCGTGGTATCACGCCCATGATTTTCTTTCAATAATGCGGTAAAAATCATGTTTAAAGAATCTAAGGTTTTATACTTTTCGCCGTCAGGTAATAAAACATGGCTGACCTGGCAACCCAGTTTTTCTAAGGTTTCGGTAACCGGTGTTAAATAATATTGCGCCACTGTAGGATTGCTGACAATCATGACTTTATCACCCATTTTTACAGGGTAAACGCCCGTATCCGTTAACAAATTTTCACCGATATAAATAGGATAACGACGTTCTTTCAATTCGACATTAACACACACCATAAGAGTTACGACCTTATTTAACTATTTGATTAACTGTTGAAATTATCAATTAATTCAACAATATGACTAGCCATCAGTTTTGCGCTTTGCTCGTCTGTAGGCAGAGTAATATCCGCTACTTCTTCGTATAATGGATTACGCACCTGAGCTAAATCTTCCAACACTTTGCGGACATCTTCAACGCCTTGTAATAACGGGCGTTTTTTATCCCGCTGAGTACGCTCGAATTGCTTATCCACCGTAGTTTGCAAATAAATAACAATGCCTCTTGCAGACAAATGATTACGAGTTTCTTTGGATAAAATCGCGCCGCCGCCGGTAGAAAGCACAATACCCTGTTTTTGGGTCAACTCATTAATTATGCGCTCTTCGCGTTTACGGAATCCGTCCTCACCCTCAATATCAAAAATCCAACTGATATCGGCACCCGCGCGTTGTTCAATTTCATTATCGGAATCAATAAATTCCATATTCAGAAGTTGAGCCAATTGGCGACCAATGGTACTTTTACCCGCCCCCATAGGACCTACTAAAAAAATATTACGTTTTTCCGCCATTGTGTTATTCTTCTTAAAATTTTCTATAAACAGTAACAAGATCCTTAATCGCACAAATCAACAGCGATAAATAAAGGGATCACCAGAACTGACAGATTATCGCAATAAATCCCCCTTGTTTTCAACCTTAGGAAAGGATTTATTCCAATTATTTAACAAAAAGTCGTAATGAAAGGGAGATTTCCCGAAAAATCTATTTTTCAGGAGATTTTGGCGCATATTTAAAACGTTTTTGTATTTGCTCCAAGCTTTCGCCTTGTTTTAATATATGAGGCGTAACAAAAATAACCAATTCCCGTTTTTGGTGTTTTTCGCTTTCTTTGCTGAATAAATGTTTTATCAGCGGAATATCGCCCAAAATCGGCACTTTATCTTCGCTTTTCGTTATAGTATCGTTAAATACGCCGCCTAATACGATGGTTTCGCCGTCTTTTGCAAAAACCTGCGTATTAATTTCCTGTTTATCAATGGAAATTAAATTGCCATTCCCATAAACAATATTTGCGCCCGGAGAATTCTGGCTTACGATAAGGTCAAGTAAAATAGAATTATCTTTTGAAATATGCGGTGTAACTTCCAACCCTAGCACCGCCTCTCGAAACTCCACGTGTTCCGTATCATTTTTACGATTCACCGCCACATAAGGAATTTCCGTTCCTTGTTTAATACTCGCACTTTTCTTATTGGTAGTCAGCAGCCGCGGGCTGGCAATGATTTTGACATTGTTCTCCTGTTCTAAAGCGGTTAATTCCAAATCCAGCAAACGCCCGTGAATTTTTGCCACCTGCAACGCTACGGAACCTGCCGGTGTCGCACTGGTCGGGAAATTAACATTAAGGTTTTGCCCTATATCGGCGAATCCGTTAGCTTCCAGGCTGCCGGCAATACGATGTGCGCTATTTACCCCCTCCAACAGCCCCCAACGCACACCGAGTTCTTTTAAACTTTCGTCGTTCATCGTCACGATACGGGCTTCAATTGCGATTTGTTCGATAGGTTTATCTAATTGAGCGATTATATTTTTGATATTTTGCAACGATCTGCGTTCATCTTGAATAAGCAGCTGGTTACTGCGTTCATCAAAGCTGACGGAACCAACGGGCGAAAGCAATGAACCCGTTCCCGATGTTAATGATTTCATCACCTCCGAGGCTTTGGCAAAATGCAGTTTGACGGTAGTACTAACCAGATTAGGTTCCGAAAGTGCGGTAAAATTTTCCGTATTTTTTAGCTCACCGGCGATGGAAGACGGTTCAATCAGGTTATTTTTCGTAAAATAATAAATATCCTTGTCTTTATGTAAGCTAAGATTTTTCAGCTTTGCCACCGAATGAAAAAGACGCTCCAGATTCACCTTTTCAAGCTTTAACGACAATGTACCTTCCAGTTCGTCATCAATCACCAGATTAGCATTTTGTTCTAAAGCAAGCTGTTGTAAGGTCGCCACCAACGGCGCCTTTTTCAAGTGAATGGAAAATTGCCGTTCCGCAAACGTACCGGATTCCCCGGCAAATGCGGAAGAAATAAAAATTCCAAAAAACAGACCGCACTTTTTACCAAAACTTATTATGCTTTCCATAGGTAAATATTCCTTTAAAATTTTATTTTCATCAACTCGCCCTGCCCGCAATCCTGAGGATTATTCCATACCATAAAATCAACTTCGCGGGTATTAATCGCTTGTAACTGCATGCGTTCTTTTGCCAAAAAATCACCTTGTCCGGCGGTGAAAATATGCCGTTCGGCATCCATTAAAAAGACCTTCCGTTCTTGTTCATATTGCAAAACACCCACAATTTTCAATTGTTTAAATTCCGTATTCTCGGCCCAAACCGCCGCCGACTGATGACATTGATTCGTTTTTTCCACCAACATATCCGTATTTTGAGAAAAATTGCGTTTTGTTTTATCAAAAGGATCACTTTCCGCCCAACTTTGGAAAGTTAGCAATCGGATAACCGACACGATAATAAAAAAGAGCTTGAATAAAATTTTTATCCGCATATTTATTCCTTAGTTAGCTGCAATCGAAGAGTTAAATAAGCCGCCAGATTTTCATCGGGTTTAAATAGCTTTAAAGATGAGAGGCGTAATGTTTCAAATTTCTGTAAAATGTCGGTAATAAATTGATTTAGCGAAAGAAAATCCCCTTCCATCCGCAACTGCAAAACCGCTGATGAAGAAAAATGCCATTGGGCATTTTGTATCTTCACATTTACAGACGAAGACTGAACATATTGATTAATCTGTGATAACAATGCGGCCGATTGCGGTGTCAGCAAATCATTTTTTGCCTTTTTCTCTAAACTTTGCAGTAATCTCTGTTGGTATATCGTTTGCCGTTGTTGCTCATTAATATTATTTTCCAACCGTATTAATTGTTCCCAAGAAGAATAGAGCCGATTAAGCGGTAAAAACAAGCCGAATAATGCCAAAATGAGTAATCCCGTATTTTGCTTCAATACTGAAGCTTGAATACATCTATGCCATAATTGTTTAATCCATACTTGCTTTACCATTGCGCCCCCATTCAATAGCAAATGAAAATGCTAATAATCCGTTTGCCGAAGTTGAAAAATGCGTTAATTTGCTCTCATAAATCCACTCGGTTTGCACAATATATTGATGAATCGAATCAAATTCCTGTTGATTTTCCGCATATCCATGCAAATGAATGCTGTTTTGCTGTAATAAGAACTCCGTTAGCTCGCCTTCATTCAAAGGAAGGCGGGCTAACCAACTTAAAAACAGCGAAACAGAATCGGAAGAAATCAAATTCTGTTCTTCCGTTTGCTCGTAAGACCGCCTTAATTGGGAAACTTGTCGGGTTAATTTAGCGAACTCATCTTGTTGTCGGTAAAACTGTTGTTGCTTTTCGCTCAGTTGCCGGGTTAAATTGCCATGAAAAAGAGAAATTCCCATTTCTAAAATTAAAAGTGCGGTAAAAAATAACGAAATTTTATAAATAAACTTTCTGTTTTTTTGCGCAATTAATTGTTGCCGCCAAGGCAGCAGATTGATCCAGTTTTTCATTTCAATGAAGAGACTCCGCCGTTTTTTCGCTTTCCTCTTTTTTTCTTTCCTCCGCCGACCATAAAGCGGCACCTAACGCCATAAAAGGATAAGGCGTCTCAACCAACCGCCAATGTGGCGAATCCCGCCGTTCAATATTGCTATAAGCATAACAATGGGCGGGCTGTTCGTTATAACGCCGACAAAATACTGTGTATAAATCAGATAAACCGGTTTGATTAAGTTGCAAAATACGCTGTTCAATTTCCGTTTTGGTTTGAATTGCCAGCGAAATGCTTTCATCCCGGTACAAAAACAGGGTATCTTCGGGAAAATCTTCAGGCATAACAAAATTAAATGCCCGTTTTACTGCAAACGCTGCATTATCAAGAATATTAATGTGATAAGGCGCACAACCCGCCACTTGTTCTTGAGCTACTTTTTGCATAACGGCGTAAATCTTCAAATATGTTCCCTCCGCAACTTCAGTCGCACTGTAATCGTAAAATACGCTATCTAAAGGAACCGGCAATTCATTTTGCAAAGTATAGGCGCATTGCTGATCACATTCCTGATGCGTCAGAATAGTCGGTAGAAACAAGGAACGGGACCAAATATGATGCGGAGGAATAACGCTGATAAATTTTGCATTCAACCTTTCGTAACCAAGCGATTTGTGAATGAGATTAATCATTTCATATTGAGAATAAGCCGCCGGCAACAGTTGTTTTTCCTGATAAACCTTATCCCGCTCATCAAGCCAAACCACATCAAGCTGTTGTTTTCCGTCTCGCACGATTCCATATATTCCCACATTAACTTCTTTAGCCCTGTTTTTTACGAATTTCACTCAATTTTCCCCGCTTTTTGTACACTAATTTATCTTTTAGCTTTCGATTTGCTCAACTAATCTTTATACTTAACGCATTTAAAGTTAGTTATTTATCACTGATAGTGTTTATCACTTTTAGCTAAAACACATTAAACAAGAGTAAGTTTTGGAATGAAGATCGTAAAATTAATATTTAGCACCTTGCTAACCATCGTTATTTTAGGCTGTGTAGCCGGGGGATTATTATATTTCCATATAAAATCTCAATTACCGGACGTTCAGAGTTTAAAAACCGTCGAATTACAGCAACCGATGCAAATTTATACCGCAGATGAAAAACTGATTGGCGAAGTCGGCGAGCAACGTCGCATTCCGGTTAAACTTGAAAATGTACCGAAAATGCTGATTAACGCCATTTTAGCCACCGAAGACAGCCGCTTTTATGAGCACCACGGTTTAGACCCGGTAGGCATTGCCCGTGCGGTCTCCGTCGCTATCGCAAACAAAGGTGCATCTCAAGGCGCGAGCACAATTACTCAACAGCTTGCCAGAAACTTCTTTTTAACGCCGGAAAAAACGATTATCCGTAAAACAAAGGAAGCCATTCTTGCTATTGAAATTGAAAATACTTTAACTAAAAACGAAATTCTGGAACTTTACCTGAATAAAATTTATTTAGGCTATCGTTCTTATGGTGTCGCTGCTGCGGCAAAAACCTATTTCGGTAAAAACCTAGCGGATTTGACTTTATCGGAAATGGCGATCATTGCCGGTTTGCCTAAAGCGCCTTCAACAATGAATCCGTTGTATTCCTTAAAACGCTCGGAAGAACGTCGCAATGTGGTTTTAGGGCGTATGCTGGAAATGCAATTTATTAATAAAGAACAATATGACGAAGCCGTTCAGGAACCGATCAAAGCTTCTTATCATGGCGCACAAATTGAGTTCCGCGCAGATTATGTTACCGAAATGGTGCGTCAGGAAATGGTAAAACGTTACGGCGAAGAAAGCGCCTATAACAGTGGTTTTAAGGTTTATACCACAATTCTTTCTCAGGATCAGGCGCAAGCACAAAAAGCGGTGCGTAACAACCTAATTGATTATGATATGCGCCATAGCCGTTATCGCGGCGCAACGCCTTTATGGCAATCATCCGAAACACCGTGGGAAAACAACAAGATTATTGATACTTTGCGTAAGTTACCGAATTCAGAACCGTTTTTGCCGGCGGTGATTTTATCCGTCGCTAAAGAGGGCACCGAGTTATTATTGGCTTCCGGTGAAAAAATGACCTTAAATGCCGCCGCAATGCGTTGGGGCGGAAGAAACGTATCACTCAAAACCGGTGAGCAAATTTGGATCCGACAACGGGATAATAACGAATGGGTTTTAGGCCAAATTCCCGAAGCTAATTCCGCACTGGTTTCCTTAAACAGTGATAACGGCGCCATTGAAGCTATTGTAGGCGGTTTTAGTTTTGAACAAAGTAAATTCAACCGCGCCACCCAATCCATGGTACAGGTGGGTTCCTCTATCAAGCCGTTTATTTATGCGGCCGCCTTGGAAAAAGGCTTAACTTTATCAAGCGTATTACAGGATACGCCGATTAGTATTCGCAAACCGGGACAAGCGGAATGGCGCCCGAAAAACTCACCGGATCGCTATGACGGTCCGATGCGTTTACGCGTAGGTTTGGGACAATCTAAAAATATGATTGCAATCAGAGCAATGCAAACGGCAGGTATTCCTTATGTTGCCGAATTTTTACAACGCTTCGGTTTCAAACGCGAACAATATTTCGCCAGTGAAGCGCTCGCTTTAGGTGCCGCTTCTTTCACGCCGTTAGAAATGGCGCGAGGTTATGCGGTGTTCGATAACGGCGGTTTCTTAGTCGACCCCTTTATCATCAACCGTATTGTTGATAATTCGGGCAAAGACATTTTCATAGCGAATCCGAAAATTGCCTGCACTACTTGTGATGAAATGCCGACGATTTACGGGCAAACTACAGACAAAGTAGATGGTTTCAAAGAGAATGATTCCGTCAATGCCGACGGCAATTTAGCCCAAACCGACGAAAACACAAACGGTGAAGAAACCGATCAAAACGGCGAAAACAATGATGTACCGGAGTTGCAAAATCAAGGCGGAACAATCAATGAAGATGCCTTAAATTTAATGGTCGAAGGCAAAACCGACAGTTCTCAGGTACAGTATGCGCCTCGGGTAATTACCGGCGAATTGGCATTTTTAATCCGCAGTGCGTTAAACACCGCCATTTACGGCGAACAGGGACTGGGCTGGAAAGGTACCAGCTGGCGCATGGCAAATGAAATTAAACGTAAAGATATCGGCGGTAAAACGGGGACAACCAACAACGCTAAAGTGGCTTGGTACGCCGGCTTCGGCGCCAATCTCACTACAGCCGTTTATGTAGGTTTTGATGACAATAAACGTAACTTAGGTAAAGGCGAAGCCGGTGCAAAAACCGCGATGCCCGCATGGATTAACTATATGAAATTTGTGCTGGAAGATGTTCCTGAACGCGTTTTACCGACACCTGCCAATATCATTGAAAAATCCATTGATTTAGGCTCGGGCTTGCTCTCAAAAGGCGGCGGTCGTACTGAATACTTCATAAAAGGTACGGAACCGAAACGCGCCTTTGTACAGGAACGCGGTTATTATGTACCGGAAGGGCTTCCGTTCCAAACGCCTTCCGCCAGCGAATATGTACCTATTGGTCAACCGGCACCGGCTGCACCCGCACCTTCTCGCAAAGAATTATTCTAAATAACTTTAGAGTCTGTTTATCTTTTATAAACAGACTCTAATAAAACAGACCGCACTTTAGCAATTAAAAGTGCGGTCAAAATTTACAAATTTTTAATTATTTACTTAGGCTTTGCCTATTCAACTACCTAAGGCTAATTTATGTTGAGTTATCGTCATAGTTTTCATGCCGGCAATCATGCGGATGTGGTTAAACATATCGTAGAAATGCTGATTATTGAAAATTTAACCCAAAAAGAAAAAGGATTTTATTATTTAGACACCCATTCCGGTGTAGGTCGTTATCGCTTATTCAGCCAAGAGTCGGAAAAAACCGCTGAATTTGAGGAAGGTATCGCACGTTTATGGCAACGGGACGACTTACCGGAAGAAGTACAACGTTATGTAGATCTGATAAAAAAACTCAACTACGGCGGCAAAGAACTGCGTTATTATGCGGGCTCTCCGTTAATCGCCGCACAAATGCTGCGCCCGCAAGACCGTGGATTATTAGTGGAGCTGCACCCGACGGACTTCCCTTTATTGCGTAATAATTTTAAAGAATTCAAAAACATCAGTGTAAAACGGGATGACGGTTTCCAACAGGTAAAAGCCACCTTGCCGCCCAAAGAACGACGCGGCTTAGTCTTAATGGATCCGCCTTATGAAATGAAAGAAGATTACGACTTAGTGGTCAACACGATTGTTGAAGGATATAAACGCTTCGCCACCGGTGTTTATGCCGTTTGGTATCCGGTAGTACTGCGGCAACAAAGCAAACGCATTGTTAAAGGATTAGAAGCCAGCGGAATCCGTAAAATCCTGCAAATCGAACTGGCGGTTCGCCCGGATTCGGATCAACGGGGAATGACCGCAAGCGGCATGATTGTAATTAACCCGCCATGGCAATTGGAAGCGCAAATGAAGAAAATTCTGCCATATCTAACCAATGTATTAGTACCCGAAGGCACCGGCAGCTGGAGCGTTAACTGGATCGCACCCGAATAAAAATCCTAAAAAAATGACCGCAGTTTTAAAACTGCGGTCATTTTTCAATGAAATTTAAATCAACTTATAGCAACACATCTCAATTAAATAGAGCGAATTGTTCGTTAAATTTGCTCTATTTCCCTTTGAGACTAGGCAAACATCCACATTAAAGTAACAATAAGAAATGCTAGTGAGCCATAAATAGTTGAAAGAATTGACCAGGTTCGTAACCCTTGGGTGATGGTTATACCAAAGAATTTAGTCCATACCCAGAACAAGCTGTCATTAACATGAGACAAAGTCATTGAGCCGGCGCCAATTGCCGCTGTTACCAATGCGGTTTGTATATCCGAATAGCCTGCGGATGTAACGGCCGGTGCCAGAATGGTCGCCGTTGTAATAACAGCGACAGTCGCGGAACCTTGTGCCGCCCGCAGCATTGCAGCAAGAATAAAGGATAAGGCCAGGATTGGCAGACCTGTGCTTGATAATACATCGGCAAGAGCGTTGCCTACACCGCTTTCATTCAAGACTTTACCAAACATACCGCCGGCACCGGTAATTAAGATAATTCCCGCAATCGGCGCTAATGCCGAGTTAAGAATTTCTTCAAGCTGTTCTTTTCTCCAACCGCGACGGATACCTAAAATATATGAAGATACGCATACGGCAAGCAATAATGCAAACGGAGATGCGCCCACCATACTGAAGAATTCGCGAACAATGCTTTCTTTAGGTAAGACTGTTGCGCTAACAGTGCCGGACATAATTAATAGAAGCGGAAAAACAATCATCGCTAATACGGTTGCAAATTTTGGTAAACCGTCAACATTTTTGGATACCTGTTTTTGATATTCAAGTAAATCGCTTGAAGCGGGAATGGCGACAAAATTATTTTTTGTGAATAACGGAATAAAAGTCTGACCGATTAATACGGCAGGAAGTGCGGCAATAAAACCTAATCCCAGTACTAAACCTATATCCGCATTTAAAACTTGTGCCCCCGCAACCACGCCAGGATGAGGCGGCATTAATACGTGAACGGTTAACATAGATAAACCGATTGGTAACGCATAAACCAACATATTACCGCCGATGCGACGGGCTACACTGAAAATAATTGGAATTAAAACGATAAAGCCCACGTCGACGAATACCGGAATACCGAAGATAAATCCGGTCATAGCTAAGGCAAAGGGCGCACGTTTCTCACCGAACTTATCCAATAACCAACTGGCTAAAACATCCGCACCGTTGGATTTTTCAATAATCTTACCCAACATCGCACCAAGACCGACGATTAAAGCCACGCTACCAAGCGTTCCGCCCATACCGCTAATTAACGTAGGTACAACCTTCCCCATAGGGATCCCTGAAGAAAGTGCAACCGCAATACTTACTAAACTTAAAGCTACAAAGGGATGAACTTTGCCTTTAATCATAATTAAAAGCAAAGCAATAACACTGACTATGCCAATTAAAATAAGCATTTCATTAGACATACAATACTCCTGGTATAAAAGAGCCAATAAAATAGCGGCTATCTTTAAAGACAACTAAAAAATATCTAAAAAAACAACCGCTCTCTTTTTTATTTAAATCTATTTAAATTTATTTGTATTTTTCAAACCAGGCTAAACCGGCTGTGGTTTCGGTTCGCGGTTTATATTCGCATCCTACATAACCGTCATAGCCGATAGCATCAAGCTTATCAAAGATATATTGATAGTTGATTTCTCCTTCATCGGGTTCGTGACGATCCGGAACGGATGCGATTTGAATATGTTTCATCACAGGCGCTACCCGATCGGTTAAACGCGCAAGATTGCCTTCCACATTTTGAGCGTGGTAATAATCAAGCTGTAGGAACACATTGTCCCGATTGACCAGCTCAATAATTTCTAGGGCGTCGTCCTGGGTTTTCATTAGATAATTTTCTTTTACTTGCGGGCTTAACGCTTCCAGTACAATATTGATATTATGCGGTTTAAATTTTTCCGACGCATAACGCAGATTATCAATAAAAGTCTGTTTGTATTTGGCGCGGCTCTGACCCGGCGGGACAACGCCGCCCATAATTAATACGGTCGGACATTGCAATACCAAGGCATATTCCAAAGCCAAATCAATATGTTGATGGCTTTCGGCTTCTCTGCCGGGAATGGCGGACACACCCCATTCGCCGGCAGCAATATCGCCGGGTAATGAGTTAAACAGAATTTGTTTTAAACCGTATTGATCCAGTTTGGCTTTAATCTGTTCGGCCGGATAATCATAAGGCCAAAGAAATTCGATATATTTAAATCCCGCTTTAGCCGCCGCTTCAAAACGATCTAAAAAAGGTACCTCGTTAAACATCATGGTTAAGTTTGCTGCAAATTTAGGCATTTTATTTTCCTCTGTTTTCAAGATCTTTCACTTCATCATCAGTGAGATAACGGATTTTTTGTCCTTGCAAGGTAAAGAAGAGTTTTGCCGTTTCCTCCAACTCCTCCGTATTATCCGATGCATCCAATAAATCGGCACCGGTTACTACGACACCATGGTTGGCAAGCAGAAAGGCCTTACCGCTCAATGCTCTTTCGCTTAGTTCACGGGCAATTTCGGGAGAACCCGGACGATAGTAAGGAATTACCTGCATTTTACCCACCCGCATGACGTAATATGGCGTGAAAGCCTTCATGGCGTTAGTGGGATCCAATCCCTGCAAGCAAGATAAGGCGGTCAGGTAAGTACAGTGTAAATGGACAATCGCATTACATTTCGGATTTTTGCGATACATTTCCAGATGGAAAACCGATTCTTTGGAAGGTTTATCGCCTTCCAATACATTACCGTCCATATCCAAAACGGATAAGCGTTCTACTTTCAATCGTCCTAATGACGAGCCGGTCGGTGTCACTAATACGCGGTTTTCATCCAGACGAACGGACAAATTGCCCGCACCGCCAACAGAATAGCCCCGCTCATAGAAAGAACGACCAAGCTGTACCATAAGTTCTTTTTGTTCTAAATCCGTCATAACAACATTCCTTGCGCATATTCAAAAAAATCTTCTTTACCGAAATTACCTGATTTCAAGGCCAGCGAGATATTTTCATCCAATGCTTTTAACCAAGGTACCCCCGGAGCGATTTGTTTACCGATATGGAATCCGGTAAAACCTAATTGCTGAACTACAATGCTTGAAGTTTCCCCGCCGGCAGTAATAAAGTTAACCACTCCCGCTTCGTTTTTTAAGCGTTGGGCTAATTTCGCAAAGGTATTTTCAATAGCATGACTTGCTTTATCGCCGCCAAATTTAGCCTGAATTTCATGCAGTTGTTCCGGAGGAACCGTTGCATACACCATCGGAGCTAAAGGTTCGTCTAAGTGTTTCACCACTTCGCGATAAAGTTCATCGGCGTAATTTGCATTGGTTAATGCGGATTCAACATCAAGATAAATACTTGCGGCTTTCGCTTTATAAGCGTTAACCTGTTTGTTTGTCATGACAGAACAGGAACCGGATAACACCACGGTTTTTCCTTTAGCGGGAACAAATGCATTAGCCCCTTTCTGGCCTCCGCTTAAACGAGCCGCCATATAGGCGCCTAATCCCGAACCGCCAGTTACCAGTTTCAAATCGGCTACCGCTTCGGCGAGTACGGCCAATTGCGCATTATCAACCGCATCAACCACGGCATAACGATAACCTTGCGCTTTTAATTCGGCAAAACGTTCTTTTACCCGTGCGGCACCTTGAATAACATCCGAGTAGGCGACTAAACCGGTTTTTCCTTTAGATTGCGCATCCATTAAGCGCATTAAATTGGCGTCTTTCATGGGGGTAATCGGGTGGTTACGCATACCGGATTCGCTTAGCAAAGTATCGCCGACAAATAAATAACCGTTAAAAATAGTACGGCCGTTAACCGGTAATGCCGGCGTAATCACCGTAAAATCATCATTTAACGCATCTAATAGGGCATCCGTTACAGGACCGATATTGCCTTTTTCCGTACTGTCAAAGGTAGAACAATATTTAAAATAATATTGGCTGCAGCCATTCGCTTTGAGCCAGTTAAAGGCATTCAGCGATTGTTCAATCGCTTCATTTACGGGATTTGAACGTGATTTTAAGCTGATAACCACGGCATCCACTTTATCCGCCAAAGGCGCTTTCGGCACACCGTTCATTTGTACGCAGCTTAAGCCGTTTTCCACCAAAAAGCTGGCAATATCACTTGCACCGGTGAAATCGTCCGCAATAACACCTAACATATCAGTTGCCTCCTTTTTTGGGTAACTCTATACCGCTAAAGATTTTAATTACCGCGCTGTCGTCTTCCTTACCGAAACCGGCATTGCTTGCCTCGGTAAACATTGAATATGCGGTACTTGCCAAATGAAGCGGAAAGTGGAGAGATTTAGCGGTATCATTCACCAAACCTAAGTCTTTTACGAAAATATCCACCATAGATAACGGCGTATAGTCACCGTCAACCACGTGTTTCATGCGGTTTTCAAACATCCAGGAATTACCTGCCGCATTGGTCACCACATCGTACATAACGTCTAACGGAATCCCCGCTTTTGAGGCTAACGCCATGGCTTCCGCACCCGCCGCAATATGTACGCCCGCCAATAATTGGTGTACGATTTTCACTGTTGCGCCTAAACCGATAGCTTCACCGATGTTATATACTTTGCTTGCCGTCGCATCTAAAACGGGTTGTAATTTATCAAACGCTTCTTTTGAACCTGAAGCCATAACGGTCATTTCACCTTTCATTGCTTTCGCGGCACCACCGGAAACCGGCGCATCTAACATAATCAAACCTAATTCTGTTAATTTTTGTGAAATTGCTTGTGCGTCAGCGGCGGCCATTGTGGAAGAAATCATTACTGCCGTACCCGGTTTTAGTTTTTTCGCAATGCCGGTTTCGCTAAATAATGCGGCATTGGCTTGGGCTGCATTGACCACTAAGACGACAACCGCATCCAAGTCTTTAGCAAAAGCATCGCCGTTGGAGGCCACATCTTTTGCCCCGGCCGCTTTTAATTTCTCTAATGCCGCCGGATTTAAATCAATACCGTAGGTTTCTAACCCCGCATTCACACATGACACGGCAGCACCCATGCCCATTGAACCAAGACCGATCACAGCAACTGAATAACTCATAATATTTCTCCTTATTGTGGATGAATGTTGTTTTACGGTTCGCATTATGCCCTTTTAAAAAATAAAAAACTGAGACAAAGATCACAAAAATTAACAAATAAAGTTAAATTGTGTGAATATTTGTTTTTTATTGGTATCAAGCTGACAAATTGACCAATAAAAGTTAGAATAAACCATTAAACTTAGTAGTATGAAAGGATTGAGTAGTGATTCCAGCCGAACGACAAAAAATGTTACTAAACCTTATTAGCCAGCAAGATATAGTCAGTATCAGCCAGCTGGTGGAAACCTTAGGTGTTTCCCATATGACCGTTCGCCGAGATATTCAAAAACTAGAAGAAGAAGGCAAAGTGGTTTCGGTTTCCGGTGGAGTAAAAATGTTAGAACATTTATCTATCGAGCCGACACATAACGATAAATCATTGCTTTCACCTTCCCAGAAGAGCCAGATAGGAATTAAAGCCTCCGAAATAATTCCTGAAAAAACAACAATCTACCTTGACGCAGGTACAACAACCTTAGAGATTGCGCACCATATTGTTGACCGTGAAGATCTATTAGTCATTACCAATGATTTTGTGATCGCTAATTTTTTAATGAAGGCGGGAAAATGTGAATTAATCCATACCGGCGGTTCAGTAAATAAATCAAACTATTCTTCCGTCGGAGAACTTGCCGCTCAGTTTTTACGCCAAATTTCTATTGATATCGCATTTATTTCCACATCTTCCTGGAATTTAAAAGGCTTGACCACACCTGATGAAAATAAATTACCGGTCAAAAGAGCTATTTTACAATCCAGTAATAAGCGCATTTTAGTTTCGGATTCGTCAAAATACGGTAAAGTCGCAACCTTCCAGATTTGCCCGCTGTCCGAATTTGATGTGATTATTTGTGATTCTGATTTATTGGAAAATGCCAAAGATGCAATTAATGAAATGAGAATAGAATTATTGCTCGTATAAAGTTTATTTATTTCGCAAAAATCCTAAAAAAATGACCGCAGTTTTAAAAGTGCGGTCATTTTTTCTAAAGTTTTGGATAAACTATTTACTTAACTTCGCTTTGTAAGTCGGATTCATTAAGTTTTCAACAGAAAGAATATCGTCTAATTCCGCTTCTGTGAGTAACCCTTTTTCCAATACTACATCGCGTACGCTACGGCCGGTTTGCGCGCAGATTTTACCGACGATGTCGCCATTATGGTGACCGATGAACGGGTTCAGATAAGTTACGATACCGATTGAATTCAACACGTAGTTTTCACAAATTTCTTTGTTTACGGTAATTCCGTCGATACATTTATCACGTAAATTCACACAGGCATTAGCTAAAATGTCGATAGATTCGAACATAGCCTGACCAATTACCGGTTCCATTACGTTCAATTGCAATTGACCGGCTTCCGCAGCGAAAGTAACGGTTGTGTCGTTACCCATTACTTTAAAGCAAACCTGATTCACTACCTCCGGCACAACAGGGTTAACTTTTGCCGGCATGATTGAAGAACCGGCTTGTAATTCAGGTAAGTTAATTTCATTTAAACCGGCGCGCGGACCTGATGAAAGTAAACGCAGGTCATTACAAATTTTTGAAAGTTTTACCGCAGTACGTTTTAATGCGCCGTGAACCATAACATAAGAACCGCAGTCTGATGTCGCTTCGATTAAGTTTGACGCTTTAACGCAAGGTAAACCTGTCACTTCGGCAAGGCGTTTCACCGCTAATTCGGAATATCCCGCAGGCGTATTCAAGCCGGTACCGATAGCCGTCGCACCTAGATTCACTTCTAAAAGTAAATCCGCCGCATGTTTTAAGTTACGTACTTCTTCTTCCAATAGTACGGCAAATGCTTTAAATTCTTGCCCCACTGTCATTGGCACCGCATCCTGTAATTGAGTACGACCCATTTTCAGAATATTGGCAAATTCTTTCGCTTTGTTATCAAAGCCGTCGTGTAAATATTGGATCTTATCCATTAATTTTAAAATGCTGTTATAAACGGCAATGCGGAACCCTGTCGGATAAGCATCATTAGTTGATTGGCTGGCATTAACGTGATCCATCGGGTTAATCACATTGTATTCGCCTTTTTGATGACCGATTTTTTCTAATGCCAGATTCGCCACCACTTCATTGGTATTCATGTTTACGGAAGTACCTGCACCGCCTTGATATACGTCTGAAGGGAATTGATCCAAGCATTTCCCGGTAGTTAAAATTTCGTCGCAAGCCGCTACGATTGCTTTGGCAATATCCGCAGGAATAGCGCCTAGTTCGCCGTTGGCAAGAGCAGTTGCTTTTTTAACCATTACCATGCCTTTTACAAATTCAGGCACATCAGAAATAGTTACTTTAGAAATATTAAAGTTTTCTACCGCTCTTAATGTATGAATTCCCCAATAAGCATCGGCGGGCACTTCACGTTCACCGAGTAAATCTACTTCTTTTCTTGTCGCTGCCATGTTGTTCTCCTTAATATGACGCTCTTTAATTGGTTGCCATTATAGTAACTCCGGTAGCGTAATAATGTGATCTAAATCAAATTTAAAAATATCATCACCGACATAAAAATAATGTTATTCATTACTTTTTTTAGGGCAAATAAAATAGCTATTTTCTTCAAATAACTATTTTTAAATTGATAAAACCAATCAAACCAATCATTTTATCCGCTTTGCTTTCTTTTTATTTTTTAGGCAAAATAGAACTAATTTCAACGGGAAAATAGGACAACAAAGATGACTAAACATTATGATTATATTTCTATCGGCGGCGGTAGCGGCGGTATTGCGTCAATCAACCGTGCGGCCGGTTACGGCAAAAAATGTGCGATTATCGAAGCCAAACATTTGGGCGGCACCTGTGTGAATGTCGGCTGCGTACCTAAAAAAGTAATGTTCTACGGGGCTCATATCGCGGATGCAATTAATCATTATGCGGAAGACTACGGTTTTGACGTCTCGGTGAATAAATTTGATTTTGCGAAGTTAGTTGAAAGCCGCCAGGCTTATATCGGCCGTATTCATACCTCATACGGTAACGGATTAAGTAAAAACAAAGTGGATGTTTTTAATGGTTTCGCCCGTTTTGTTGATGCAAAAACCGTCGAAGTCAGCTATGAAGACGGCAGCTCAGAGCAAATTACGGCGGATCATATACTTATCGCTACCGGCGGTCGCCCAAGTATTCCTAATGTAAAAGGTGCGGAATTCGGTATCAGCTCAGACGGCGTATTCGCCTTAAACGAATTACCGAAACGAGTTGCTGTTGTCGGTGCAGGTTATATTGCGGTAGAACTTGCCGGCGTATTTAACAGTTTCGGCGTCGAAACCCATTTATTTGTGCGCCAACATGCGCCGTTGCGTAATCAGGATCCTTTAATCGTCGATACGTTGGTTGAAGTGCTTGTTCAAGACGGCATTCAATTACATCAAAAAGCAATTCCGCAAGAAGTGGTGAAAAATGCCGACGGCTCCCTGACCTTAAAACTGGAAGACGGTCGTGAAACCGTAGTCGATAGCCTTGTATGGGCGATTGGTCGCGAGCCGGCAACGGATGTCATTAATCTGCAAGCGGCGGGGGTGGAAACCAATGACCGCGGTTTTATCAAAGTGGACAAATACCAAAATACCAATATTCCGGGCATTTATGCGGTCGGCGATATTATTGAAGGCGGCATTGAATTAACGCCTGTCGCCGTTGCGGCCGGCCGTCGGCTATCCGAACGTTTATTCAACAATAAACCGGATGAGCATTTAGATTATAATCTGGTGCCGACCGTTGTATTCAGTCATCCGCCAATCGGTACTGTCGGTTTAACCGAACCTAAAGCCATTGAAAAATACGGTGCCGAAAATGTGAAAGTATATACCTCGTCATTTACCGCAATGTACACCGCTGTTACCCAACATCGCCAACCTTGTCGAATGAAACTGGTTTGTGCTGGCGCTGATGAAAAAATCGTCGGTTTACACGGTATCGGCTTCGGCGTAGATGAAATGATTCAGGGCTTTGCCGTCGCCATTAAAATGGGTGCCACCAAAGCAGACTTTGATAACACAGTTGCAATCCATCCGACAGGTTCGGAAGAATTTGTCACCATGCGTTAATGTATCCGATAACAACAAAAGGTAGAGCGATCTACCTTTTTTGTTTATTGAACCCAATAAAAAACCGAAAATTTATACCGCACTTTTCACTCAAGCGTATTATCATATCTTTATCCGATTTATTTTAAACAACCTATAAAAATATGACCGAACAAAATCTTTTATCCTCGCTTGCACACATGATTAGCGAGCAACGCAATCCGAATTCAATGAACCTGGACAGTCTTTCCCCGTTAGAACTAGTGACCTTAATCAACAATGAAGACAAACAGGTGCCTTTAGCCATTGAAAAAGTATTACCGCAAATTGCGCAGGCGGTAGAAAAAATCGTACGGACTTTTCAGCAAGGCGGACGTTTGGTTTATATCGGTGCGGGAACCAGCGGGCGGTTAGGCGTATTAGACGCTTCGGAATGTCCGCCGACTTACGGCGTCAAACCTGAAATGGTGGTCGGGTTGATTGCCGGCGGCGAGCGTGCCTTACGACACCCTATAGAAGGGGCGGAAGATAATGCAGAGCAAGGCAAAGCGGATTTACAACAAATTAATTTTTCGAAAAAAGATATTTTAGTCGGCATTGCGGCAAGCGGCAGAACACCCTATGTCATAGGCGCATTGAACTATGCCAAATCCCTGGGGGCGATTACGATATCTATTGCCAGCAATCCGGATTCGGCAATGGCAAGCATAGCGGATATTGCCATTGATACCCTCGTCGGCGCAGAAGTGCTTACCGGGTCAAGCCGCATGAAATCCGGCACGGCACAAAAACTGGTGCTCAATATGCTCACTACGGCCAGCATGGTATTGATGGGAAAATGCTATCAAAACCTGATGGTTGATGTGCAGGCAAGCAATGAAAAATTGCGGGCAAGAGCCATTCGTATTGTGATGCAGGCGACGGATTGCGAAAAAGAAGTGGCTGAACGTTTCTTAAAAGCAGCGGATAATAATGCAAAATTAGCTATTATGATGGTATTAACAAATCTGGATAAACAACAAGCGTCGGTATTATTACAACGGCATCAAGGCAAATTAAGCCGCGCTTTATCTCAATAACAAAAAAGTGCGGTAAAATTTACCGCACTTTTGCTATTTATAGAGTGAAGGTTTATTCCACGTCTTCTTTCGCCCATTCTAATGCACGGCGAACCGCTTTTTTCCAGCCTTTATAACGACGTTCGCGTTTTTCGTTATCGTTATCCGGCGTAAATGTGCGTTCTACCCGGGCTTTGTCTTGCAATTCGCTTAGATCTTTCCAGAATCCGACGGCAAGGCCGGCAAGATATGCCGCACCTAACGCAGTTACTTCTTTCACTACCGGACGTTCAACGTTTACGTCAAGAATATCCGCCTGGAATTGCATTAAGAAGTTGTTTGCGGTGGCGCCGCCGTCCACGCGGAGATATTTTAATTTTTCACCGGAGTCGGACTGCATCGCTTCCAGCACGTCGCGGGTTTGATAAGCGATAGATTCAAGGGTTGCGCGCACAATATGGTTACGGTTTGCACCACGGGATAAACCTAAAATCGCACCGCGTGCATACGGATCCCAATACGGCGCGCCTAAGCCGGTAAACGCCGGCACAACATAAACGCCGTTGGTGCTCGGCACTTTGGTGGCGAAGTATTCGCTGTCGTAGCTATCATGTACGATTTTAAGTTCGTCACGCAACCATTGGATGGATGCGCCGGCAATAAATACGGAACCTTCAAGCGCATATTCCGGTTCGCCTTTTGCATTACAGGCGATGGTTGTTAACAAACCGTTTTTAGAAGTAATGGCTTTATCACCGGTATGAAGCAACATAAAGCAGCCCGTACCATAAGTGTTTTTGGCTTGACCCGCAGTCACACATAAATGACCGTAAAGCGCCGCTTGTTGGTCACCGGCAATACCTGCAACCGGAATACGCACACCGCCTTTACCGCCGATATTGGTTTGACCGTAAACTTCGGAAGAGTTTTTCACTTCAGGTAACATTGAACGCGGAATATCCAAAATTTCCAGCATTTTGTCATCCCATTGTTTGGTATGGATATTGAATAGCATAGTACGGGAAGCATTGGTATAGTCTGTCACATGTACGCGACCTTGGGTTAATTTCCACACCAGCCAAGTATCTACCGTACCGAATAACAATTCGCCGCGTTCCGCTTTTGCACGCGCCCCTTCTACATTATCCAAAATCCATTTTACTTTAGTGCCTGAGAAATAAGGATCCACCACTAAACCTGTGGTTTGACGGATATAGTCTTCGTAACCGTCCGCCTTTAATTTATCGGTAATATCGGAAGTACGACGGCATTGCCATACAATTGCGTTATAAACCGGATTGCCGGTTTCTTTTTCCCATACGATTGTGGTTTCACGCTGGTTGGTGATACCGATAGCGGCAATTTCATCGGAAGTGATACCGGCTTTTGCCACCACTTCGTTTAAAGTAGAACTTTGTGTCGCCCAGATTTCCATCGGGTTATGTTCTACCCAACCGGCTTTAGGATAAATCTGAGTAAATTCACGTTGAGCGATTTCCACAATATTCGCATCATGATCTAATAACACGGCACGAGAACTTGTTGTACCTTGGTCTAACGCAATGATGTATTTTTTCTCAGACATAGTTAATCTCCTACTTGAGTAATTTATAAAATATGTGTTCAAAACTTATTTTGAACTAAAACGAACAAATCACGGGACAAAATTAATCAATATCGCTCAAATAATAAAGCGGAAAAAATCAAATATTTGAACTTGCTCACAATTATTTTACAAAATTATTCTAAATCGAAAAATAATTGTGAAGGAGTTAACAAATTTGAATTTTGCCTCTTTTCTTTTATTTCATTCTTTACATAATGACACACATTCTCTGTGAGAATAGAGAATTCAAAAAAATCCCTAATGGCTTATTTTTAATAAAAACAACGAATCACAATTTTTTTAAGCATAATTCTCAATCATCTAAGGAGAAAAATATGAATCCGTATTTAGCAGAATTTTTAGGTACAGCACTTTTAGTTCTAATGGGTAATGGGGTTGTGGCAAATGTTTGCCTTAACAAAACCAAGGGGAACGGTTCCGGCTGGATTGTAATCACAACCGCTTGGGCATTTGCGGTTTATGTCGCCGTTGTAGCGACGGGTCCGTATAGCGGCGCACATTTAAATCCGGCGGTAACATTAGGTTTGGCGGCAAACGGCGGTTTCAGCTGGACAATGGTTCCCGGTTATATCATCGCCCAGATTCTCGGCGGTATTTTCGGCGGTTTAGTCGTTTACCTATTCTATCGGGATCACTTCTCGGCAACAGAGGATGAAGGCGCAAAACGCGCATCTTTCTGTACTGAACCCGCTATCCGTAATTACGGTAGCAATTTATTCAGTGAAATTATCGGTACCGTAGTGTTGGTATCCGTAATTTTCTATATCTCAGCGGGCTCAATCACATTACCTGGTGCGGAAGGCGCAACACCGGTGGGGTTAGGTTCTATCGGCGGCTTACCGGTAGCAATTCTTGTATGGGCAATCGGTTTAAGTTTGGGCGGTACAACAGGTTATGCAATTAACCCGGCGCGTGACTTAGGTCCTCGTATCGCACTAACATTATTAAGCAAAAAACTAAAAACCTCTCCGGATTGGGGATATGCCTGGGTTCCTGTATTAGGTCCATGTATCGGTGGTTTACTTGCAGCCATTGGTTATCAAATCGTTATGTAAATAACCGATGATTTCTATGTAAATTTAAAGGTTAGCTTATTCAGTTAAGTTGACCTTTTTATTTATGATGAATTGCTCGAATTCACCCGTCTTTTTTTTTCAAAAATACCAATTTATAGTTAAGAGACTTTCGTAATAGTTCGAAAACACTCAAAAATATTGTGACTAAAATCACAAATATATAACATTTTAATTTTTTCTTTATCAAAATTAGCGTATCTTTGGCTCAGCAAGTGCTTTATGCATTGCAATTGAGAACCAAAATGCTCATGTTTTAACGTCAGTTAATCACGGCAAAATATTATTATATTTATAACAAGTTGGAGAATTTTATGTTTGGTCCTTTCAAACCGGCTCCTGCTATCGCAGAGCTGCCGGCAGATAAAATAGACTCTACATACCGCCGCTTACGCTGGCAGGTATTTATGGGGATTTTCTTTGGTTACGCCGCATTCTACTTCGTTCGTGCGAATTTCGATTTAGCACAAAAAGGTTTAATTGAAGCGGGCATGTATACAAAAACGGAACTCGGTATTATCGGTACCGGCGCAGGTCTTGCTTACGGGTTATCTAAATTTGTGATGGCCGGTATGTCTGACCGTTCCAACCCGAAAGTATTCTTACCTTTCGGTTTATTACTTTCAGGTTTATGTATGACCTTGATGGGCTTAATTCCATGGGCGACATCAGGCATTTTAATTATGTTCGTGCTGATCTTCCTAAACGGTTGGTTCCAAGGTATGGGTTGGCCTCCTTGCGGACGTACAATGGTTCACTGGTGGTCAAAATCCGAACGAGGTACCATCGTTTCAATTTGGAACTGCGCCCATAACGTCGGCGGTATGGTTCCGGGTATGATGGTATTATTGGCAAGCGCCGTTTATTTCAGTAATACCGGCGTTCAGGCAACAGCCAAAGACGTATGGCAACAAGCGTTATATTATCCGGGTATTGCCGCGATGATCGCAGCCATTCCGGTTTATTTCGTGATGAAAGATACGCCGCAATCCTGCGGTTTACCGCCGATTGAAAAATGGCGTAACGATTATCCTGACGACTATAACGAAAAAACATACGAACACGATTTGACTACAAAAGAAATTTTCGTGAACTATGTATTAAAAAACAAATTGTTATGGTACATCGCTATTGCTAACGTATTCGTTTATTTAATCCGCTACGGCGTATTAAAATGGTCTCCGGTATATTTGGGTGAAGTAAAACACTTTAATATCAAAGGTACCGCATGGGCATATACAATTTATGAATTAGCCGCAATTCCGGGCACATTATTGTGCGGTTGGGTATCGGATAAAATCTTCAAAGGTAAACGCGGTTTAACCGGTTTCATCTTCATGATTTTAACCACTATTGCGGTATTTGCCTTATGGAAAAACCCGGCTACACCGGAAGCGGAACTCGCGCAATACGCAGGCTTACCGTTCTATAAAAATCCGTACCAATTGATGGACTTCATTTTAATGACAACCGTTGGTTTCTTAATCTATGGTCCTGTAATGTTAATCGGTTTACACGCACTTGAACTTGCACCGAAAAAAGCGGCGGGTACTTCAGCAGGTTTCACCGGCTTATTCGGTTACTTGGGCGGTACGGTTTCCGCATCAGCCGTTGTCGGTTGGGCTGCCGATAAATTCGGTTGGGACGGCGGTTTTTACGTCATGATCACCGGCGGTATCTTAGCGGTTATCTTAATGTTCATCGTTATGGTTGCCGAAGGAAAACACAAAGCCAAATTGAGCGATCATTACGGAAAATAATATCTAACTCTCAAGGTTTTAAATAATGCGAAAAGGAAGAGCAGTACCTCAATTGTTCTTCCTTTTTTATTTTTAAAACTTCGCGAAAATTAACCGCACTTTTTAGCTCTAAACATAAGGAGAACTACAATGAAACATAAACTAAAAACCCTTGCGATCGGCTTAGCATTTGCAACCTTAGCAGCTTGCTCCAGTCAAACCGCACAACAAACAACGCCTATGAACAATCAGGAAAAATTAGTCATTGCCCACCGCGGCGCAAGCGGTTATTTACCGGAACATACATTGGAAAGTAAAGCCTTGGCGTTTGCTCAACAGGCGGATTACTTAGAACAAGATTTAGCCATGACCAAAGACAACCATTTGATTGTGATCCACGATCATTTCCTGGACGGCTTAACCGATGTGGCTAAAAAATTCCCGAATCGTCACCGTAAAGACGGGCGTTATTATGTGGCGGATTTCACATTAAAAGAAATCAAATCCCTCGAAATGACAGAAAATTTCAAAACGGAAAACGGCAAACAGGTGCAGGTTTATCCGAACCGCTTCCCTATGTGGAAATCCCATTTCACTATTCACACGTTTGAAGAAGAACTTGAATTTATTCAGGGTTTAGAAAAATCCACCGGCAAAAAAGTGGGGATTTATCCGGAAATAAAAGCACCTTGGTTACATCATCAGGAAGGCAAAGATATTGCCGTCGCTACTTTAAAAGTATTACAAAAATACGGCTACACCAAGAAAACGGATCCCGTTTATCTGCAAACCTTCGATTTTAATGAGCTGAAACGGATTAAAACCGACTTGCTCCCTAAAATGGGTATGGATGTAAAACTCGTTCAATTGGTTGCCTATACCGACTGGCATGAAACCGAAGAAAAAAATGCACAGGGCAAATGGGTAAACTACGATTATGACTGGATGTTTAAAGACGGTGCGATGGCTGAAGTCGCTAAATATGCCGACGGTGTCGGACCGGGTTGGTATATGTTAATCGACGATAAAAACTCTAAAGCCGGCGATATAAAATATACACCGATGGTAGCGGATATTGCGAAAACGAAAATGGAACTTCATCCTTACACGGTCCGTAAAGACGCATTACCGGCATTCTTTACCGATGTAAACCAAATGTATGACGCATTATATAACCATGCGGGCGCAACCGGCTTATTTACGGACTTCCCCGATTTAGCCGTGAAGTTTCTAGGTAAAGATAAAAATAAACAATAAAACCAAAATTTCCTAATTTTGAACCGCACTTAAAAAAGTGCGGTTCTTTTTTTCAAAATTTTTTGTGATCTCCTTCACAATATAGTTTCTTTTTCGCTCAAAATACTATTCTAAAACGCTCATTTACAATAAAATAACATTACGCTATGTTGGGTTGCGTATTTTATTTAACAACCAATCAATTTACTTTCACTCGTGGGGGCATTATGGGAATGTCATCTCAACTTTATAAAAATGTTGGTGATTTTTCACCTATTAATACTGATGTGATTATTATCGGGGGCGGTGCCACCGGTGCCGGTGTGGCTCGAGATTGTTCATTACGCGGTTTGAAATGCGTATTGTTAGAGCGTCATGATATTGCGACCGGTGCGACGGGCCGTAATCACGGCTTGCTCCACAGCGGCGGTCGTTATGCAGTCAATGATCGTGAATCCGCCGAAGAATGTATCAAAGAAAATCTTATTTTAAAACGTATTGCCCGTCATTGTGTGGATGACACGAAAGGCTTATTTATCACTCTGCCGGAAGATGATCTTGACTATCAGAAAAAATTTATCGAGGCTTGTCAGGCATCCGGCATTGAAGCGGAAGCCATTGATCCGGCTTTAGCAAAATTTATGGAACCTTCCGTGAATCCGGATTTAGTCGGCGCGGTAGTAGTTCCCGACGGTTCTATCGACCCGTTTCGTTTAACCGCAGCCAATATGATTGATGCGGTTGAAAACGGCGCTCAGGTTTTCACTTACTGCGAAGTAAAAGGCTTAATCCGTGAGGGCGGACGCGTTATCGGGGTCAATGTTTACGATCATAAAAATAAAATCAACCGTCAGTTCTTTGCGCCGATGGTGGTCAATGCCGGCGGGATCTGGGGTCAGGGTATCGCAGAATACGCGGATTTAAAAATTCGTATGTTCCCGGCAAAAGGGGCGTTATTAGTCATGGGGCACCGTATCAACGGCATGGTTATTAACCGCTGTCGTAAACCTGCGGATGCGGATATTCTGGTACCCGGCGATACGATTTGTGTAATAGGTACCACATCCGACCGCATTCCTTACGATCAGATCGATAACATGGAAGTAACGCCGGAAGAAGTGGATATTCTTATCCGCGAGGGGGAAAAATTAGCACCGAGCCTGCGTCATACCCGCGTACTTCGCGCCTATGCGGGGGTAAGACCGTTAGTGGCGACGGATGATGACCCGTCCGGTCGTAATGTAAGCCGAGGTATCATATTGCTGGATCACGCACAACGTGACGGTTTGGATGGTTTTATTACCATTACCGGCGGTAAATTAATGACTTATCGTTTAATGGCTGAATGGGCGACGGATTTAGTCTGTCAAAAACTCAATAACAGCAAAAAATGCGAAACGTCCGACCGTACTTTACCGGGTTCTAACGAAAGCCGTGAAGAAACCAGCCAAAAAGTGGTTTCTCTACCGACTACGATTCGTAACTCCGCCGTTTATCGCCATGGTTCGCGCGCTACCCGTTTATTGGAAAACGAACGTTTAGATCGTTCTTTAGTCTGTGAATGCGAAGCGGTTACCGCAGGCGAAGTGCGTTATGCGGTTGATGAACTTAACGTCAACAATCTTATTGACTTACGCCGTCGCACCCGTGTGGGAATGGGAACCTGCCAGGCGGAACTTTGCGCCTGTCGTGCCGCCGGTTTAATGGCGCGTTTTGACGTGGCGACACCTCGTCAGTCAACGGAACAATTAGCCTCATTTATGGAAGAACGCTGGAAAGGCATTCGCCCTATTGCCTGGGGCGATGCGGTGCGTGAAGCCGAATTCACAAGCTGGATTTATTACAGCCTGCTTGGTTTAAATGATGTATTACCAGAAGATGCGCAAGGAGTGAATAACAATGAATTTTGATGTCGTGATTATCGGTGCGGGAATCGCCGGTTTAACCTGCGGTCTCACCCTACAAGAAAAAGGCGTTCGTTGTGCAATCATTAATAACGGTCAGGCGGCACTGGATTTTTCTTCCGGTTCTATGGATTTATTAAGCCGCTTACCAAACGGAAGTACGGTGGATTCTTTTGCACAATCTTATGCCGCACTTGCGCAACAATCACCAAACCACCCTTATGTTATTTTAGGCAAAGATGTGGTATTAGACAAAATACAACAATTCGAAACCCTTGCCAAATCACTCAATTTATCTTTGGTCGGTTCAAGCGACAAAAATCATAAAAGAGTAACCGCACTTGGCGGTCTGCGCGGTACATGGCTTTCACCGAACAGTGTGCCGACAGTCAGCCTTGAGGGCAAATTCCCGCACGATAACATCGTATTGCTGGGTATTGAAGGCTATCATGATTTTCAACCGCAATTATTAGCGGATAACCTCAAACAAAATCCGCAATTTGCTCATTGTGAAATTACGACGAATTTCTTGCATATTCCGGAATTAGATCATTTGCGCCAAAACAGTCGCGAATTCCGAAGTGTAAATATCGCTCAAGTGCTTGAATATAAATTGTCGTTCAATAATCTTGTGGATGAAATCAAACAAGCGGTCGGTAATGCCAAAGCGGCATTTTTACCCGCCTGTTTCGGGCTTGACGACCAATCGTTCTTTGAATCGCTCAAACAAGCGACCGGCATCGAACTTTATGAGCTACCGACACTTCCGCCTTCATTATTGGGTATTCGCCAACACCGCCAATTACGTCATCGTTTTGAAAAGCTAGGCGGTGTAATGTTTAACGGTGACCGCGCATTACGTTCCGAATTCGAAGGTAATAAAGTCGCCCGTATTTTCACACAATTACATCTTGAAAACGCCGTTACGGCAAAATATTTTGTGTTAGCTTCCGGCGGATTCTTTAGTAACGGTTTAGTATCCGAATTTGAAGAAATTTATGAACCGTTATTCAGATCCGACATCGTAAAAACCGAGCGGTTTAATGCAACGGATCGTTTCTCCTGGATCAGTAAACGCTTTGCCGATCCGCAACCTTACCAATCCGCCGGCGTAGTCATTAATGCCGAATGTCAGGTACAAAAAGACGGAAACAACGTGGAAAATCTGTTTGCCATTGGTGCTGTCATCGGCGGCTATAACGGTATTGAACTGGGTTGCGGCTCAGGAGTTGCCGTTACAACGGCATTGAAAGTTGCAGACAATATTATCGCTAAAGAAAGCAGCAATTAGGGGGAGAGAATGAATATTCAAGAATTGATTAAGCAAGCAAAACAAGATATGCAATCTCCTATCGCGGCGGAAATCTTTCATGATAAAAGTTTTGAAAGTTGTATAAAATGTACCGCTTGTACCGCCGTTTGTCCGGTTTCCCGCAACAATCCGTTGTATCCGGGGCCTAAACAGGCGGGTCCCGACGGCGAACGTTTACGCTTAAAAAGCCCTTCATTCTATGATGAAGCATTAAAATACTGCTTAAACTGTAAACGTTGTGAAGTTGCTTGTCCGTCAGATGTAAAAATCGGCGACATCATCGTTCGTGCGAGAAATAAACACTTAGCGCAGCAAAACAAACCTTTCGTACAAAAATTACGCGATGCGATTTTAAGTAATACGGATATTATGGGCACGCTTGCAACACCGTTCGCCCCGATTGTGAACACCGTAACGGGTTTAAAAGCTACAAAATTCGTGCTGGAAAAAACCATTCAGGTAAGCAAACACCGCACTTTGCCTAAATACTCCTTTGGTACGTTTCGCAGCTGGTACATGAAAAACGCGGCAAAAGAACAGGCAAAATTCGACCAAAAAGTGGCGTATTATCACGGTTGCTACGTTAACTATAATAATCCGCAATTAGGTAAAGAATTTATTCAGGTCTTTAATGCCATGGATATCGGCGTGGTATTGCTCGAAAAAGAAAAATGCTGTGGGTTGCCATTGAGTGTGAACGCTTTCCCTGAACGAGCGAAAAAACTTGCGCAATTCAACACGGATTACATTGAAAAAATGTTGGATGAAAACGGATTGGATGTTATCAGTGAAGCTTCAAGCTGCACCTTAAACCTTCGTGACGAATATCATCATATTTTAGGTATCGACAACGCCAAAGTGCGCCCGCACATTCACATGGTAACGCCGTTCCTATATAAATTATTCCAACAAGGCAAAACATTACCGTTAAAACCGCTTAAACTCCGTGTCGCCTATCATACGGCCTGCCATGTAGAAAAAGCCGGCTGGGCGCCATACACCCTTGAAATTTTAAAACAAATTCCGGGACTGGAAGTGGTTGTGTTGCCGTCGCAATGCTGCGGTATCGCCGGAACTTACGGTTTCAAAGCGGAAAACTATGAAACCTCCCAAGCCATCGGTAAAACGCTGTTTGATAACATCAACGAAGGCGGTTTTGACTACGTAATCTCGGAATGTCAAACCTGTAAATGGCAAATTGATATGTCAAGTAATGTAACCTGTATCCACCCGATTACATTATTGGCTATGTCAATAAACCAATAAAAATCCTCAAAAACCGACCGCACTTTGCAACTTTCGTAACCCAAAGTGCGGTATTTTTTTCTGATTTTTGAACATCTATGCAAAACGTTTCGTTAACTAAATGGAAAATCAATCTGTAACTTTAATAAAAAAGTTACATTTTTTGTCGTGATAGGCTGAATTATCGGGTATCCTATACGGAATTTTTTATTTAGGGGATCGCAATGACAGAATTTAAATTGAATTACCACAAAACACACTTTATGACGAGTGCGGCAAATATTCATCAGCTGCCAAAAGACGAAGGAATGGAAATTGCATTTGCCGGACGTTCAAATGCGGGGAAATCAACCGCACTTAATGCATTAACCAATCAGAAAAACCTTGCGCGCACCTCAAAAACACCGGGTCGTACCCAATTAATTAATTTATTTGAAGTGGAACCTCAATATAAATTGGTGGATTTGCCGGGTTACGGTTATGCCGCCGTGCCGGAGCAGATGAAATTACAATGGCAAAAATCCTTAGGCGAATATTTACAACATCGAGAATGTTTAAAAGGTGTGGTTATTTTGATGGACATCCGCCACCCGCTAAAAGATTTGGATCAACAAATGATTGAATGGGCCGTATCATCCGATTTACCCGTGCTTCTGCTGCTAACCAAAGCGGATAAACTAAGTCAAAGCGCAAGAAGCAAACAAGTTAAAACGGTACGCGAGGCAATTCTGCCGTTCCAGGGCGATGTGCAGGTTGAAGCCTTTTCTGCGCAAAACAAAATCGGAATTGATAAACTGGCCGCTAAGTTGGACTCCTGGTTTTCATCACTTTTAACCGAATAAAATTTTATTTCTGCGAGCCGGATCTCAAAGTGCGGTAAAAAAATCAAAATTTTTACCGCACTTTTTTATTATTTCTCCTTATTATTAACACGCTTTATTTATAAACGGGCGAATTCCTTCTAATACCGGAGAAAATATGTCTCTTGCCATTGTTTACACCCGAGCCTCCATGGGCATTCAAGCGCCATTGGTCACCATTGAAGTACATATCAGTAACGGGAAACCGGGGTTCACCTTGGTCGGTTTACCGGAAAAAACGGTAAAAGAAGCGCAGGATCGCGTACGTAGCGCCCTGATTAACACGCAATTTAAATATCCGGCGAAACGGATTACAGTGAACCTTGCACCGGCTGATCTGCCAAAAGAAGGCGGACGTTTCGATTTGCCCATTGCTATCGGTATGCTTGCCGCTTCAGGGCAAATTGATGCGGATAAATTGCGTCGGTTTGAATTTATCGGCGAGTTGGCCTTAACGGGAAATTTGCGCGGCGTTCACGGCGTTATTCCGGCTATTCTCGCCGCACGACAGGCTAAAAGATATGCTGTTATCGCCGCTCAAAATGCCAATGAGGCGGCATTAATTTCCGATCAGGAAAGTTTCTTCGCTACATCATTACTTGAAGTAGTACAATTTTTAAATGAACAAAACAAACTGCCGTCCACCTCTGATTTAACGCCTCAATCAGCAAAAAACGGCTCCTCAACAATTACAAAAGATTTAACGGATATTATTGGTCAGCAACACGCTAAGCGGGCGCTTATTATTGCGGCAGCCGGACAGCACAATCTGCTTTTTCTAGGTCCGCCCGGCACCGGGAAAACAATGCTTGCCAGCCGCTTAACCGATCTTTTACCGGAAATGACCAATCAAGAGGCAATCGAAACCGCCTCTGTCACCAGCCTTGTGCATAATGAATTGAATTTTACTAATTGGAAACAACGCCCTTTCCGGGCTCCTCATCATAGCGCTTCACCGGCGGCGTTGGTCGGCGGAGGATGTGAAAACTAGAAATAAATGTCAAAAACAATAAATAAATGTCACAAATCTTTCTCTAATTTCGCTATAATTCGATCATCAAAACTTTAAGGGGAAATCCGTTATGTTCTACATCAATAACGACAATTTCAAACGAGAACCTTATCGAGGATATTGTCCGAAGCACCTTGAAAAGCATTTTACCAAACCACGCCTTGACATTAGAGGCAACGGCTATTATTCCCCCAACAATGAATACGTGGTAGCTTGGTATGAGTCGGACTTCATTTTTAAGTCAGATAAAGCTCAAGCACATGCAAAAGTGAAGTTTGTTAATTTAACTTGCCCCAAATATACTGGTAAAAACGACGCTGAATATTTAAGCGTTTTGTATATCTCCGTTCCTCTCAATTATCTGCATTATTTCACTATCGGCAGTATCTGGAAAGGCGGTGTCGCCAAAGAGCAGTTTGCTTTCGAAGAATTTTACATTACGGTTGAAGCTGAAAATCAAGATGGTAAACGAGAAAACCTCTCAATCGTTTCATTCGGTGAGAGTGAGGAAAACGGTTTAGAGAAACCATTTGATTACACAATCTACACTATCCCCACAGAATATCACAACTACGGTGATGACCTAAACCGACTACTTTCCATCTCTTACCAAAATCAAAAATTCATTATCCATCCGCTACATATTTTTATGATGCACTACGGGTACTCTACGGACATCAAGCGTATCTTGGCAACATACCCACTTGACGAGGTAAGAGAACGCCTATTTATAGATAAGGTCGTTGAGAATTTTGATGTAGAGCGTTATGTCGTTTTACCGAAATACTTTGTAAAAAAAGATGCAATTTTCCTCTATCACTTAAAATATGACGAAGAGACTACGGGAATAAGAGTAAAAAATCTTGTAAGTCAGTTTAGGTTAAATGTTCGTAATCAAAAACATCCAATAGAAATAGGGTTTTGGCACACACAAAAGGTTGAATTAAAAATCCGTGGTATTCGACTTGGAAATGCCGTGTTATGCGCAGAAATTATCGGTCTTAATCAGCCCGAAGGCGAAGATATTACGCTAGTGCTATCTCAATCGAAAAGAGAAAAATCGGGTAATAAAACCGAGGAACAAAATAACGAGGTAAATAACGTTCCTATTACCAGAGTTTATACACGAGAACCTGAATTGGATGAGTTACCACTCACCGATAACTCCCCAGATAATCGAACAGTCGAATACAACAAGCGACAATTTGAACTCTTGGGCCGTCAACGCCAAATCAGAGCGCTCAAGAAAGCACGCGAAGAGAGTAATCAGAAAATGAAAGCCTTGACTCCAGATGAGATAGACTCACTGGGTGTAGGTGAATCAGATGGCCGAAACGGTAAGGTTGGACTCGCTTTCTGTTTCCTTGATGATACACCTGTTGGCAAAAGCTCCAAACTATACAAATTATGGCAGCACGCGAAGGCTGTTGCGGAATGGAATCACGGTGAGGCGCACTGGTACACGCCTAATCTCGGTTTTAGAAATGACGGTGAACTCCTTCCCGTTTCCTTAGAAACCAACAAATGTTTCGACTACCCTGAAATCGCGATAATTATCCGCCTACAAATATACGGAGAAACATTTTTCCTGATTGATTTCTCAATGAAGCAAAGAGATATAAGCATTCGTGGCTTAGGGTATAAACCCGATCCAAACGAAGATTTTCTCTATGAAAGTGATATGAGCAAAAGTGAATTATCCGAATTATTGTCCGCAGTTCATCATCATGAACATCTGCCAAAAGAGTACATAGAGAAAAAGAACAAAGAAAAAACCAAACTCACTACATTTAACCATAGCGAAGCCGAAAGTAGTAATTGGGCTTATAACGCGGTGCAAAAATTAACTTCAAGGGCAATTACTAAGCCGACATATTTTTAATTATTTTTATGAATGCAGAACAACGTGTAATTGTTACTCCGACATTTTGGGGTAAATTTTTTGGAAAAATTAAAAGTGTTGAACTTCAACAAAACAAAGTTATCGTAACTGACAAAAAGAATAATATAACTGAACATGATTTAGGAAAAACTTTTGACTTTCCAGCTATCCAGAAGTCTTTCTTTGGTACTAAATTATTTTTTAAAGACGATAGCACAGAAGTTGTTTTATCAAAACTTGCGAAAAAACAAACTGATAGTCTATTACTTGAAATCGAAAAAGTAGTTGCATCTAATATTAAAGTGAAAGTAAAAGAGGGTTTTCAACACTTTGCAAATTTAGCCGAAAATCAATATCTCAGAGATTCCGACATTCCTACATTAAATGATCGTGTAAGATTGTCTGTACTTTCCTATGGGGATAACAAAGAACATTTTCAAAAATACTTTGATGAAAGTTTGGTTAAGAAAATTCAATATATCTCTTCACTTTTGGGTTTTGTGCAACTGCTACATAATACCGTATCAATCAGTTTCAGGCACAACAAGCTGCCGATTTGTATTTAGACAGCCGATATTGGCAGCACAATCCGCGTGTGGCAGATGGCGCAGATGCTTTTGTTCAGGCATTTACGCAATTGGCTCAAAGCAAACCGCAAGCACGCGGTACAATTAAGCGTGTGATTGCCGAAGGGGATTATGTGGTGCTGCATGTTCACCGCCAAGATACGCCTGATGATTTGGGTAGAGCCGTTGTAGATATTTTCCGTCTGGACAAAGACGGCAAAATTATTGAACATTGGGACGTTGGTCAAGCTGTGCCTGAAAAAACGGCAAGCGGACGCAGTATGTTTTAATTGAAAAACGTGCAATACAATGAAGATTGGCGTTATATCCATTTCCTACTAAATGATTTAATGCAAGTTATCCTAGATCTTAATCCGAAGCGAAAATCGGGCAAGCGTGGGATTTGACGGAAAAGCCCGTGTTGAATGAAAAGTGGTGGGAATAACGGAATGCATAAATTTAATGCCGTCTGAAAATTTCCGATAAAACAACCGCACTTTTAACGCTTTGATTTGTAAGCTGCTTGGTTCGGCACAAAAGCATAAAAAGAGCGGTCGGTTTTGAGAAAGTTTTTACCCGCCGCGCTCACGGCTTCTCCGCCTTTGGCGTAGCCGATATTCAAACGCAGGCGTTTGTGCCGTTGCAAAATTTCAAGCACCCGCCAGCGCTTTTATCCCCAAATCAAACCATTGCTGCAATTTTTCCCGCTCTTCCACATCTTCATCGGGAATCGACCAATAGTGCATTTTCTGCCGTTTGCCACGGGAAAAGTATTCATATTGCACCGCCCCTTTTGCTTGGAAAACCGGCAGGGTTTCGGCATTGGTTTTGACAAAAATCCGATGTCGGCGTTGATAATCGCCACGATTTTGCCGCCTAAAAACAGGCATTCTTCGCCGAACATTCGTTTCTGACGAAACGGAAAACGCCCTGCAAGTTGGTCGCAGACAAATCGTGCAAATTCTTTGGACATCGGTTTTCCTTAATAAAAAAGCGGAACATTTATTCCGCTTATTGATAGGTTTATTGATAAACAAAATGAAACTCTTGCACCAAATCCGCGCGCAGGCTGCGCCCGACGATGCACAAATCGCGCGTGGCGTTTTCCACCGCTTGGCGCACTTCGTCGCTGAAACCCGCCTTCAAATAAAAGTGAATCACGATTTTCGTTACCTGAAATTGCTGCATATCCGCTTCTTTTTCCACTTCGGCATAACAGCCCGAAAAATCCGCGCCCAATTGCTCGGCGCGCAATGCCATAATCGTCATCGCGCAACCTGCCAGCGAAGCCGCCAATAAATCGGCGGGCGAAATGTTTTCGCCATGCCTGCCCACGGATTTGCCCGCGTCGGTAATAACGGTTTGCCCGTTGGATAAATGGGTGATTTGTTGGCGCAGTTTGCCTTGGTATTCGACTTTAACGGCTTTCATGCTTTGCTCCTGAAATAAGAAATATAGGCGTAAGGGACAAAAAAGGAGCTAAAAATCCCTGTAAGCCTTATGCTGTAAGGCTTTTAAGAGAGTCAAAGGTTTTGAACACAAAAAATGCATTTTCTGCGGCTCAAAACAGGTCAAAAAAAGCGGTTGGCAAAACGGACACCAACGCTACAAATGCAATGCCTGCGGCAGGCGTTTTGACGGAGGCAAACGCCTCAATCCCGATACGCTATGGAACGAATATACCCGAGGCAAACAAACTGCTCTGCAACTTGCGCAACGGCATGGTTGCAGCCGTAAAACCATCTTACGCCATCTCAATAAATACACCGGAAAATCCCAATACCCCGCACCCGCCAGAGCCAACATCATCATGGACACCACCTACTTTGGCAGAGCTTTCGGCATCATGGTGTTATACGACAGCATCAGCAAACAAGCATTGTTTGTGGAAGCAGTGAAATATGAAACTAACGCACTTTATGCCGCGGCATTGGCTGAACTGAAAGCCAAAAACATTGAAATACAAAGCATTGTTTGCGACGGACGCAAAGGTTTGATGCAGCTGTATCCGGACATTCCAACACAGCTGTGCCATTTCCACCAGGTTCAAATACTGAACCGCTATCTGACGCGTAACCCGAAAACGGATGCGGGCAAGGCGTTGCGGCAGTTGGCACTGAGTTTAAAATACAGCACTCAAAGTAGCTTTCAGGCTGCTTTTGAGGCATGGTACAGGCAGCATAAAGCCTTTCTCAACGAACGCAGCCTCAACGAAAAAACCGGCAAATCAAGCTACACTCATAGAAGATTGAGAAGCGCGTATTTCAGCCTGAAACGAAATCTGCCATACCTGTTTGTATTCGAAGATTACCCTGATTTAGACATCTGTAATACGACTAATCTGCTTGATGGTAAGTTTGCGGATTTGAAACAAAAATTGAGGTGTCATCAGGGCATGAAAAGGGATGCTAAGATAAAGTTTATTAAAGATTATTTCTCGTACAAATGAAGCGTATAGCGCCTTTTTTGTCCCTTAGGCGCTATTGTCTTAAAAATAGCTCCTTTTTTGTCCCTTACGCCAACAAACTTTCCGGCGGTTTGGGCAAGCGTCGAACCGTTTTTGAAAGCGGATAAATAACGCCGCGGGGATTTCGGCGGGGTAAACGATATGCCGATAAGCCTTGCCTTAAAGGTATCGACATCAATCCCGCAGGTTCTCAATCAGAAAATCCGCCGCCATTCGTACTTTTTGCGATTGGCGCACATCTTCGTGCATAACCAAATAAAGCGGTGCGCGGAAATATTCCATATTTTTAACCGCCGCTAAATCGGGGGAATCAATATAACACACGGGCAGCAGCCCTACGCCGAGTTGCTGCAAAACGGCGGATTTCATTATGTTGAAATCATTACAGGCAAAACGGACGGACTTGCCGGTAAGTTGCGTTTGCAGCCATTGTTGGTGCGTGCCGGTGAGATTCAGGCTTAAAAATTGCCGTTCGCTTTCGGGCGTGCAGGCGAGATAATCACGGTGGGCAAACCAACGGTATTCAACGTTCATCAAGCGGTGCGCCACCAAATCGTCCTGTTTCGGCTGAGCAATACGCAGGGCAATGTCGGCTTGGCTTCGGTGCAGATTGCTTAAGCCCGAATCGCTGTTAAGTATCAAGCGGATATGCCGGAAACGGCGGTAGAAATGCGCCAAAAGCGGCGTAATCAGGCTGTTTGCCACAAAGGGCGGTGCGGAAACCGTTACTTCGCCCATCGATTGGCATTTGTCTTGTGCGGTTTGGGCGAATTGCTTGATGTTAAGCTGTAATTTTTTCGCTTCGGCATACAGATCCCGCCCGTCATCCGTGAGTAGATAGCGTTTATTAATACGGTTGAACAGGTGCAGACCGAGTTGTTTTTCCAGCCGTTCAATTCGGCGCGAAACCGTGCCGTGTTCCACATCAAGTGCATTGGCGGCGGCGGTAAGCGTCTCTTTTTCCACTAAAAGTACAAAATAATGCAAGTCGTTCCAGTCTAAATTCATCGCTTTATTGTGAATAAATAAACAATACTGTGAATTTTAAGGCTTTTATTGTGAAAAAACAATGGATAAAATAACCGCACTTTCACTAAGCAAAAGAACGCAATCATGAAAAAAATCAAAATTGAAATGTATTCCGACTACGCCTGCCCGTTTTGCTACATCGGCAAAAGCCATTTAGAACAAGCGCTGGCGCAATTTGAACACGCTGATAAGGTGGAAATCGTACACAAAGCCTACGAACTTTATCCGCAAACGGGCGAAACCGTTACCAGCACCACGCAAGGTCGTATTGAGTGGAAATACCATAAAACGCCCGAACAAGCGCTTGAAATGATCCGCCATATCGAAAATTTGGCAAAACGTGCCGGTATTGCAATGAACTATGAAAACGTGCAAAACACCAACACGTTCAAAGCGCACCGTCTGACCAAATTTGCAGCAAGCAAAGGCAAAGAAAACGAAATGTACAACCGTTTGATGAAAGCCTATTTCACCGACAATCTGCCGCTTGCCGACCGTAAAACCCTGCTTCAATGTGCCGAAGATGTGGGGCTGGATTTGGCGGAAACCGAAGCATTTTTAAACAGTAACGATTTTGCCGATTCGGTTACGGCTGATGAAACCCAAGCCCGCCATATCGGTGTGCGCTCCGTACCGTTTTTCGTTATCAATGGCGTTGAAGTTGCCGGTTCACAGCCGCCCGCACGGTTTTTAGCATTGTTGCAACAGGTTTATGCCGCAAATAATATGTAAAGGATAAATGAAAAGCCGTCTGAAAGTTACCACACTTTCAGACGATCTTTTTTCATCTGCCATCACTCCCGCAATATCTCAATCAAAAAATCTGCTACGTCACGCACTTTTTGTGCGTGGCGGACATCTTCGTGCATGACTAAATGCAGTTGTCCGATGAAAATTTCGCTTGTATGCACTTGAATAAATTCCGACGAATTACCGTATTCAAACGGAAGCCAACCGATACCCAGCTTTTGCATCACCGCCGACTGCATAACGGCAAAATCATTGCATACAAAACCGATTGATTTATCCGCAAGCTGCTTGTTCAGCCATGGCGTATGCGGGCCGGTGACGCCGAAATCAATATATTGCCACTGGCTTTCAGGGGTGTTTTTCACATAGTCGGCGTGGGCAAACCAGCCGTATTGCATATCCCGCAAGCGGCGAACCACCAGATCATTTTGCTGCGGCACCACTAAACGCAAGGCAATATCCGCTTGGCGTTGGTGCAGGCTGCTGATTGCAGTGTTGCTGCTCAGCACCAAGCGGATTGCCGGGAAGCGTTGCTGAAACGCTGCCAAATGTGGGCTGACCAAGGCGTGTGCAATCATAGGCGGCATGGAAACCAGCACGTTGGTCATTTCCTGCAGGCTGTCTTGCGCGGCTTGCACGAATTGGCGGACGTTGAATTGCAGCTTTTTCGCTTCGGTATAGAGCCGCTGGCCGTCTGCGGTGAGCAGATAGCGTTTGTTGATGCGGTCAAACAGATGCACATTGAGCTGCTTTTCCAACCGCTCGATACGGCGGGATACCGTGCTGTGTTCCACTTGCAATGCTTCCGCCGTGGCTTTCAGGGTTTGTTTTTCCACCATCAAAACAAAATAATGGATGTCGCTCCAATCTAAATTCATCGTTTCTCTCCGCTGTTCTTTCGGTTTTATCGTGCATAAATGCACGTTGTTCTGCAATTTTAACGCTTTCAATGTGCGTAAACAATGGGTAATATGCACACATCAATTAGATATGACTTCATTCAAATTTAACTTTTAGGAGAGAAAAAATGCCTGTATTTAACGCCCACGTTGCCCAAGGTAAATTGACCAAAGAACAGAAACAAGGTTTAGCCGATGCCTTTGTCTTGGCGATTCACGATGCACTCAATGCCCCGATGGAAGACCAATTTGTCATCATCAACGAGCATCCGCAAGATAATATCTTTATCCACCCGACCTTCCCGAATATGCAGCGTACCGACAAGCGTATGGTGGTGACGGTGGATGTCAGCACCACCCGCACGCTGGAGGAAAAACGCAAGCTCACCGAGCTGGTGACCAAATATGCGGTGGAAAAAGCCGGTATCGGGCAAGACGATATTTCTTTGCTGATTTATGCCTTACCGTTGGAAAACATGAGCTTCGGCAGAGGGATTTTGATGCCCGATGATGCGGAAGCGATGGTCAAACGCACCCGCAGTTAATCAAGCCGAATGTTCATTAGGAGCTAAACATGAATAAAAAATTTGAACGCTTATTTGAAACCGTCACCTTTCCGAACGGCGCGACCATCAGCAGCCGTTTTGCCATGGGGCCGATGGTGATTGTCGGTTCTGAATCTAACGGCGAAATCGGTGCGGACGACCTCGCCTATTGGCAGCGCCGCAATGATGCGGGCAGCCTGCTGATTACCGGTGCGACCGCCGTATCGGATTACAGCGATGCCTACGGCAACGGCTTGAAACTGCATAAAGACGAACTGCTCGACGGTTGGAAACAATTAGCCGCCGTGATGAAAGCCAAAGGCAACCGAGCGGTGGTGCAATTATTCCACGCCGGTTATCGTGCCGCTTTCACTTATAAAGACAAAGGCGTGGCGTACAGCGCCAGTAGCAAGGAATACGGATTTTTGGATTATCCCGTCACCGGCATGACCGAAGCACAAATCGAAGACACCTTAAACGAATTTGCCGCAGCGGCGAAGCGTGCGATTGATGCCGGTTTTGACGGTATCGAAATCCACGGTGCCAACCGCTATCTGATCCACCAATTCTTTTCGGCGGTTTCCAACGTGCGTGACGATCAATGGGGCGGCAGCCTTGAAAACCGCGCCCGCTTCGCCTTGGAAGTAGTCAAACGCATTCAAGAGGTGATCAAGCAATATGCCAAAGCGGATTTTATCTTGGGTTATCGCATTTCGCCGGAGGAAATCCATCGTGAAGGCAACGGCTTTACCTTTGACGAAGCCTTGTATCTTATCGACGAAGTAGCAAAATTGGGCGTGGATTATTTCAACGTGTCACAATCCGGCGTACGCGGTTTCGCCGCCGAACCGAAAGCCGGTGCTTATATGGGGCAAGCCATCAGTAAAGTGATTAAAACCCGACTTGTCGGTCGTGCTTTGCTGCTTGCTTCCGGCGATTTGACCAGTCCGGACAAAATCTTAGAAGCGGTCACGGAATATGCCGATATTACTTCCAATGCCACTATGGTATTACTCGATCCGGATACCAAAAACAAAATTCAAAGCGGTCGTGAAGATGAGGTATCGTTAGCGGTGGATGAAACGACGATTGATGATTTAAAACTGCCGAAAGCGTTTTATAAAATCGCCCCAATGATCGTCACCAGCCAGTTTGTACCGCAACACACTAAAGACTTGATTTATAAAGAACCGAAATAAAAGGAAAAGAGAATGAAAAAACTCGTTTTAACCACATTAATCAGCGCCACTTTGGGTTTGTCGGCAATCGCCGCCCATGCCCACCCGACTTACGCACCGGCTAAAAACGCCGTCAAAATGCAAAAAACGCAAGTGCCGGGCTATTTCCGCCAAATGGTCGGCGATTATGAAGTCACCGCCCTGTATGACGGCGTGGGCAATTTGGATATGTCGCTGATGGCGCCGTTTACTCAATTCAGCAAAGCAGAATTAGATGCGATGTTGGACGATGAATTTGCCCAACGCAGCGAATTAGGCGGCTTGGAAGGCACAATTATCGGCTTTTTGGTGAATACCGGTGACAATCTGATTTTGATTGATGCGGGCAAAGGCGAAGCCGAAGCACCGATTTTCTTGGACAAACAAGGCCGTCTGATCGACAGCCTGAAAGCGGCAGGCTACCAGCCTGAACAAGTGGATATTATCCTGCCGACCCATATGCACGCCGACCACATTAACGGCATCACCGAAAAAGGCAAACGCGTGTTCAAAAATGCCACCGTTTACCTGCCGTTGCAGGAAAAGGCTTTTTGGCTGGATACGCCGATGGACAAACTGCCGTCTGAAATCCATCCCTTTATCGAAGCGGCACGCTACGCCGTCGCTCCGTATTTGAAAGCGGATAAAGTGAAATTCTACAATGCCGGCGACGAAGTGTTTGCCGGTGTAAAAACCGTGCCGCTATTCGGCCATACCCCCGGCCACAGCGGTTTTGAATTTACATCCAAAGGCGAAAAAATCCTGTTTTGGGGCGATGTGATGCACAACGGTGCGGTGCAAATGGCACATCCCGAAGTGGCGATTGAATTTGATGCCGACGCCGAAGCCGCCCGTACCAACCGCCAAACGATTTTGACTAAAATCGCCGCCGATAAAACCCTGATCGCCGCCGCCCACCTGCCGTTCCCGGGCTTAGGACACATCAAAACGGAAAAAGACGGCAAAGGCTACCGCTGGTATCCGGTGCAGTATCGCCCGTTTGATAAGCATTGATGGAAAATCAGCTAAAAGTGTTCGCACTTTGACCACGTTTTAAAGTAAGGCCGTCTGAAAGTTTTCAATCTTTCAGACGTTTTTTTATTTCATTGTGAAAAAATACTCAACAATGTGAATTTAATAGCTATTATGCGACAAAAATTCCCATTAAAATAAACGTTACGTTATTTATCTCATAGGAGAACTATTTCAATGAAAACAAATAAAACCTTACTCACCGCTTTACTTGCTGCTGCATTCGGCTTTTCTGCTGCCAGCGTTCAAGCACACCCAATTCACACTCTGGCAAAAAAATGCGGTACCAATGCAGCTGACCCAAGTGCCGGGCTATTACCGTGTGATGTTGGGCGACTTTGAAGTTACCGCTTTGCTCGTAGAATACCGCCCGATTCGCAAAAATAGATAAAAACCGGCCGCTCTTTCGGCTCTCCGGCGCAGAGCGGTTTCTTTTTTAAGCTGTTATGCGATCTTATCAGTGCTATATTGAGCAGAACGTATCAACAAATAACCCAATCAAGGAG